>CALWXU010000142.1 GCA_944385585.1 uncultured Flavonifractor sp. | reverse complement strand
GCCGGCGGCTGGTACATCAGCGGCGGCAACATGGCCGCCCCCATGGCCGGCGAGCTGCTGGAGGACATCCTGGGCTATCTGGGGGTGGAGCGGATCTACACCGCCAGCTCCGACGTGCTGGTGCCCAACCTGGTGGGCCTGGACCTGCCCTCCGCCACCAGCAGCCTGGAGAAGCTGGGCCTGTCCCTGCGCACCGTGGGCGACGGGGCTGCCGTCACCGGGCAGATCCCGGCGGCCGGCGCCTCCATCCCCGGCGGCAGCCAGGTGGTGCTCTACATGGGCGAGGAGGTGCCCACCGGCCAGGTGACGGTGCCGGATGTGACCGGCCTCACCTACGAGCAGGCGGAGCAGCGGCTGGCCGAATACGGCCTGTACATGCGCGCCACCGGCACCTCGGAGTACGGCTCCGGCGTGGTGGCCTATGAGCAGGACGTGGACAGCGGCACCAGCGTGGACCGGGGCTCCACCATCGAGGTGCGCTTCAGCGACAGCAGCGCCAGCGGAGAGGGGCTGTAGCCGCACGTCAATTTCCAAGATCGGGGGGAGAGCATGAGGCTGAACCAGCTGCTGGACGGCGTGGCGCTGACCGAGCGCCGGGCCGGGGACGTGGAATGCTCCGGAATCTGCTGCGACACCCGAGCGATGGAGCCCGGCTGCCTCTTCGTGGCCCTGCCGGGGTACAAGACCGACGGACACAGGTATATCGCCCAGGCCCTGGAGCGGGGCGCGGCGGCGGTGCTGTGCCAGCATCCGCCGGCGGGGGAGGGGCCCTGGCTGGTCACCCCCGACGCCCGGGCCGCCCTGGCGGCAGCTTCCGCCAACTGGTTCGGACACCCCGCCGACGACATGGAGCTGCTGGCCGTCACCGGCACCAACGGCAAGACCACCACCACCTACCTGCTCAAGGCCATGCTGGAGGGGGTACTGGGGGCCCGGGTGGGGCTCATCGGCACCAACCAGAACATGATTGGGGACCAGGCGCTCCCCGCCCATCGCACCACCCCGGAATCCTACGAGGTGCAGCAGCTCCTGCGGGAGATGGCCGACGCCGGGTGCACCCATGTGGTGATGGAGGCCTCCTCCCACGCCCTGGCGCTCCACCGGCTGGACGGCCTCCGGTTCCGGGCGGGCATCTTCACCAACCTGACCCAGGATCACCTGGACTTCCACGGCACCATGGAGGCCTACCGGGACGCCAAGGGGCGGCTGTTCCGCCAGAGCGATGCGGCCGTCCTCAACCTGGACGACGCGGCGGGCCGCTGGTTCGCCCAGACCGTGACCATCCCCAGGCTCACCTACTCCGAGCGGCGGGACGAGGCGGACCTCACCGCCAAGAACCTGCGCCTCTTCCCCGACCGGGTGGAGTTTGAGGCGGTGGCGGTGGGGGAGATCGCCCGGGTGCGCCTGCCCATTCCCGGCGGCTTCACCGTCTACAACGCCCTGGGCGTGCTGACCTGCGGCATGGCCCTGGGCCTGCCCCTGGCCGGCTGCGCCGCCGCCCTGGCCGGCGCCCCGGGGGTGAAGGGCCGCATCGAGGTGGTGCCGGTGCCGGCGGACTTCACGGTGATCATCGACTACGCCCACACCCCCGACGCCCTGGAGAACATCCTCACCACCGTCCGGGACTTCACGGCGGGGCGGGTGCTCTGCCTGTTCGGCTGCGGCGGCGACCGGGACCGCACCAAGCGGCCGAGGATGGGGGCCGTGGCCGGGGCGCTGGCCGATGTGGCGGTGGTCACCTCCGACAACCCCCGCACCGAGGCGCCGGAGGCCATCATCGCCGACATCCTGCCCGGCCTGGCGGGGACGGCGGCGGAGGTGGCGGTGGAGCCGGACCGCCGCGCCGCCATCCGGAAGCTCCTCTCTCTGGCCCGGCCCGGCGACACGGTGGTGCTGGCCGGCAAGGGCCACGAGACCTACCAGGAGGTGGGGGGGCAGGTGCTCCACCTGGACGAGCGGGAGGAGATCGCCGCCTGGTTTGCCCCCTGAGGCGGAAATTTGGTGCTTTTTTGGAGTAGAAACCCAGGGGGGATTGTGATACAATAGGTGGCCGGCCCGCCGGACGGGCCGAAAATCGAGCTTTGAGCGGCTTTGGAGGGTGCAAAAGAGATGCTGAGGATCATCATCGGCGCGATACTGGGCTTTGGGGCGGCCGCCCTGGGGGGGAGGGCACTGATCCCCCTCCTCCGGCGGATGAAGGCCGGGCAGTCCATCAAGGAGATCGGCCCCACCTGGCACATGTCCAAGCAGGGCACGCCCACCATGGGGGGGCTCATGTTCATCCTGGGGTCTGTCCTGGCGGTGGCCCTGCTGGGCTGGCCGGACCTTCTGGCCGGACGCTTCGGAGGGGCGTTTGTGCTGCTGTTCGCCCTGGTGTTCGGCGTCATCGGCTACATTGACGACTATATGAAGGTGAAGAAGCACGAGAACACCGGCCTGACCGCCCCCCAGAAGTTCCTGCTGCAGCTGGCGGCGGCCATCCTGTTCACCGTGCTCATGCGCAACCACGGCTACCTGAGCCCGGTGCTCTACATCCCCTTTTTCGACGTGAACCTGGCTCTGCCCTGGCCGGCCTACATGGTGTTCGCCGCCTTCGTCATGGTGGGCACGGTGAACGCCGTCAACATCACCGACGGCATCGACGGCCTGGCCGCCGGGGTCACCATCCCGGTGATGGCCTTCTTCACGGCCCTGGCCTGGTACTGGCAGCACGCGGAGGTGGGCCTGTTCTCCGGCGCCCTGCTGGGGGGGCTGTGCGGCTTCCTGATCTACAACTTCCACCCGGCCAAGGTGTTCATGGGGGACACCGGCTCCCTCTTCCTGGGGGGCGCGGTGTGCGGCCTGGCCTTTTCCCTGGACGTCCCCCTGGTGCTTGTCCCGGTGGGGATCATCTACATTGCGGAGACCCTGTCCGATATTATACAGGTTGGATACTTCAAGCTCACCCACGGCAAGCGGATTTTCCGCATGGCCCCCCTCCACCACCACCTGGAGATGGGGGGATGGAGCGAGGTCAAGCTCTTCTGCGTCTTTTCCGGCATCACCCTGGTCATGTGCGTGGTCACCTTCCTGGGGGTAATGGGCCGGTAACGCGGGTCCCCGCGGGGGGAGAAAGGAGGGGGGAGCCCTGGCAAAGCGAAAACGTGACCTGACCATGGAGGAGCAGCTGGCCCGCGGCCCCATGGATCTGCCCTTCCTGATGCTGGTGGTGCTGCTCACCGGCATCGGGGTGATCATGGTGTTCTCCGCCTCCTACGCCACGGCCTACCTCCAGGAGGGGCGCAGCCCCACCTTCTACTTCTTCCGGCAGGCCATCTTCGCCGCGGCGGGGCTGGCCGTCATGTACGTGGCCTCCAAGATCAACTACCAGACCTTCCGGGGCCTGTCGGTGATTCTGCTGGCCGTGGCCATCCTGCTGCTCATCGCGGTGCTCATACCCGGCATCCACACCGACCGCACCGACGACGTGAAGCGGTGGATCGCCGTGCCCGGCATCGGCACCTTCCAGCCCTCGGAGGTCGCCAAGGTGGCGGTGATCATGTACTTCGCCGCCCGGCTGTCCAAGCGGAACACGGAGAAGCCCGTCCGCCTCTCCCCCCGCAGCCCCCTCAGCGGGCTTGTGGGCTGGCTGGACCGCATCGGCTTCCTGGAGCTGGTGCCTTACGCCCTCATCCTGCTGGTGATCGCCGGGCTGATGATGCTGGAGCCCCACATGTCCGGCACCCTGCTGATCCTGGCCGGCGCGGCGTCGGTGCTCTTCGCCGCGGGCATCAAGCTCTACTGGTTCCTGGGGGGCGGCGCGGCCATGCTGGGCCTGGTGGTGCTGATGATGAGCGGCTATCAGTCCACCCGCATCCTGGTGTGGCAGGACCCCTGGGCCTACCCGCAGGACGGCGGCTACCAGATCATCCAGTCCCTCTACGCCATCGGCTCCGGCGGCCTGCTGGGCCTGGGCCTGGGCAAGAGCCGGCAGAAGCTTCTCTTCCTGCCGGAGCCGGAGAACGACTTCATCTTCGCCATCGTCTGCGAGGAGCTGGGCCTCATCGGCGCGGGGGTGATCCTCCTGCTCTTCGCCCTGCTGGTGATCCGGGGGTACTGGATCGCCATCCACGCCAGGGACCGGTTCGGCGCCCTGCTGGTGGTGGGCATCACCACCCTGACGGCGGTGCAGGTGTTCCTCAACATCGCCGTGGTCAC
>CALWXU010000141.1 GCA_944385585.1 uncultured Flavonifractor sp. | reverse complement strand
ATGCCGTCCACCAGCAGGTTGGGGATCACGCTGGTGTACAGGCTGCCGGGGCCCAGGAGGATCAGCTCCGCCTCCTCGATGGCCCGGATGGCCGCCGGCAGGGCCTGGGGGTGCTCCGGCAGCAGGCGGACGCTCTCAATGCGGCAGTCCTGCTCCTTTTTAAAGGCGCTGATCTTGGACTCCCCCAGCACACGGGTGCCGTTTTCAAAGGTGGCCTCCAGGGCCACGTTCTCGTTGGTCACCGGCAGCACCCGGCCGGTGATGGCCAGCACCTGGCTCATGCGCTCCACCGCCTGGTCAAAGGAGTCGGAGATGCCGTTGAGGGCGGCCAGGATCAGGTTGCCGAAGGACTGCCCCGTCAGGTTGCCGGAGCCCTGGGGAAAGCGGTAGGTGAGCAGCTGCTCCATCACCGGCTCCACATTGGCCAGTGCCTCCATGCAGTGGCGGATGTCTCCCGGCGGGGGCATGCCCAGATCCTGCCGCAGCATGCCAGAGCCGCCTCCGTCGTCGGCCACGGTGACGATGGCCGTCAGGTTCCTGGTGTGGCTCTTCAGGCCCCGCAGCATGGTGGACAGCCCGGTGCCGCCGCCGATGGCCACCACTCGGGGTCCCTGCTCCCGCCGCCGCTCCAAATAGCTGGATTCTGTCATGGCTCGCCCTCCTATGCCCGCGTCATGTCCCGGTGGTTCTCCGTGGCCTGGTAGCCCTTCCGCTTGATGAAGGCGGCCAGGGCCCGGGTGACGGCCACCGACCTGTGCTGCCCGCCGGTACAGCCCACCCCGACCACCAGCACCGTCTTGCCCTCCGCCTCGTACTGGGGCAGGAGGAAGCCGATGAGCCCCTCCAGGTGGGCCATGAAGTCCTTGGTCTGCTGGTAGCCGAACACGAAGTTGTACACACCCTCGTCCAGCCCGGTCTGGCTCCGCAGCTCGGCGATGTAGTAGGGATTGGGCAGGAAGCGCACGTCAAAGACCAGGTCGGCCTCCAGGGGGATGCCGTACTTGAAGCCGAAGGAGATTACACTGACGCTCATGGCCGGGGCGTCCACGCCGTCCCCAAAGAGGCGCAGCACCTCCCCCCGCAGCTTGGCGGTGGACAGGTTGGATGTATCGATGATGTACTCCGCCCGCTGGCGGACGGGGGCCAGAACCGTGCGCTCCTGCCGCACCGCCTCGTCCAGCGTGCGGGAGGTGCCGGCCAGGGGGTGCATCCGGCGGGTCTCCTTGTAGCGCTTGATGATGGTCTCCACGCTGGCCTCCACAAAGAGGATCTTGTAGGCGCACCCCATCCGGTGGAGCTCCTCCAGGGCGGCAAACAGGCCGTCAAAGGTCTGTCCTCCCCGGATGTCGGTAACCAGGGCCACCCGGTCGTACCGGCCCGGCCCGGCCATGCACAGCTCGGCAAATTTGGGGATCAGCGGGGCGGGCATGTTGTCCACCACATAAAAGCCCATATCCTCCAGGAAGGAGGCCGCCTTGCTCTTCCCCGCTCCGGACAGGCCGGAAATGATGATAAATTCCATGGCGAAAACCCCTCACACAATGCGCATCTAAAATCCCAGCAGCCTGACCTCCGGCTCCAGGGCCACCCCGGTCTCCCGGAGCACCGTCTCCTGCACCAGGGCCATGAGCCGCCGCACGTCGTCGGCGGTGGCGCCCCCCCGGTTGACCACAAAGCCCGCGTGCTTTTCCGACACCTGAGCCCCGCCGATGCCCACGCCCTTCAGGCCGCAGCCCTCGATGAGGGCGGCGGCGAAGTGGCCCTCCGGCCGCTTGAAGGTGCTGCCCGCGCTGGGCTGCTCCAGGGGCTGCTTCTCCCGGCGCCTTTGGGCCAGCTCCGCCATCCGCCCGCGGATCTGCTCCGCCTGGCCGGGGGCCATGGCCAGCTCCGCCTCCAGGATGAGCCATTGGGGGTGGTCGGAGAACACGCTGTGCCGGTAGGACAGGCCGCACCGCTCCACAGGCAGGGTGACGGGAGCTCCCCCCTCATCCAGATAGGTGACGCGGGTGAGCACCTGGGCCATCTCCCCGCCGTAGGCCCCGGCATTCATCGCCGCGGCGCCCCCCAGCGTGCCCGGGATGCCGTGGGCAAACTCCAGGCCGGTGAGCCCGTTTGCCAGCGCGAAATTGGCCAGCCGGGAGAGGAGCACGCCGCTTCCGGCCCGTATGCCGGCCTCTCCCGCCAGCTCCAGCCGGCCCAGGCCGTCGAAGCTCTTGATCAAAAAGGCCTCCACGCCGGCGTCCGCCGCCAGCAGGTTGCTGCCGTTGCCCATAAACAGGGGCTCCACCCCCAGCTCCGCCGCCAGACGGACCGCGCTTTGGGCCTCCTCCTCCGACCGCGGCAGGGCCATCAGCCGGGCCGGACCGCCGATGCGGAAGGTGGTGTGGTTCCGCATGGGCTCATTCTCCCGCACCTCCAGCCCGGGCAGCTCCCGCCGCAGGGCCCGGGCCAGCATCTCCAATCGATCCATAGCGCCTCCAGTTTCCAAAATCGTCTTGAGAGTATATTATACCAGAACCAGGCCGGAAATAGAAGAGGACAGGCGTTTTTTATCGCCTGTCCTCCATGGGCCTTCAAGCAAACCCGAATTGTTCAAATTCCGACCGGCTGCCCCGGAAGATGTTGAGGTCGATGCGGTCCTGGGCGCCGTCATAGCCAGCCAGACGTGCCGAGTGGGAGTACTGCCAGAAATCCCACCCCGGGACCAGGGGGAACACCGTCGGGCTGGAGCACCAGATGGGGTAATCCCCATAGCCGCCCCCGGCGATGTATCGGTAGTAGGAGCGGTAGGTCACATAGAGGATGGGCTTGACCCCGTAGTGCTCCTCCAGCCGCTCCAGCAGGGGGTCCAGGATGGCGCGCACGTGCTCCTTCTCCGGAGGCGTCTCCAGGTACTCCCCGTAGAATTCGATGTCCACCACCGGGGGCAGGGCCCCCTCGGTTGCCGGCACCATGGCGATGAAGTTGTCCGCCTGGGTTTCGCCGGGGCTGTCGTAGCTGAGGAAGTGGTAGGCGCCGGCACGTACGCCGGCCGCCGCGGCCCCGGCCCAGTTGGCGGCAAACTGCCTGTCCTGGAGGATGGAGCCCTCCGTGGCCTTGATGAAGGCAAAGTCCACCCCCTGCCCCGCCAAGGCCGTCCAATCTACGCTCCCCTGGTAGGAGGATACGTCCACGCCAAAGACCTCCCACTGCGCGGGGTCGGCCTCGTGGGACAGGAGGATCAGCCCCCGCCACCGCAGCAGCCCCAGGGCGGCCGCAATGGCGGCGGCAAAGCACAAGAGCGCCAGGAGCAGCCTCCCCAGCGCCCGCAGAACTGTTCTCAAATCCAATCACCGGGATCCATCATACGTCACTTTTTCCAAAAAGGCAACCCAAAATTCCCCGCCGGACGGCGCGCCCCGCCCGCCTGCCCGGCTCCCGGCCCGGACAGGCGGGGCTGCTCGCCCCTTCCGGGTCTACTGCGCCCGCTCGGCCGCGGGCAGCACGCCGCCCAGGGCGTGCTCCTTGATGCGCTGGAAGGTCTCGTCGCTGAGGTCGTGCTCCACCTTGCAGGCGTCCGCCGCCGCCACCGCCGGGTCCACCCCCAGGCGGATGAAAAATTGGGTGAGCAGCTTGTGGCGCTCATAGATGCGCCGGGCGATCTCCTCCCCGGAGGGCAGCAGGGAGATAAAGCCCTCCTTGTCCATCTCGATATACCCGCTCTCCCGCAGCTTCTTCATGGCCACGCTGACGCTGGGCTTGGAAAAATGCAGCTCGTTGGCGATGTCGATGGAGCGCACCAGGCCGTGCCGCTCGTGGAGGCTGAGGATGGCCTCCAGGTAATTTTCCGCCGATTCATAAATGTTCATAAAGCGAATCCTTTCCCTTCCGGGCTTTTTTATACAGGTTAGCACAAACCGGCGGTTTTGACAAGGCATTTTCTCGCTTCCGCCCGGCGGCACAGACGCGGGAGGGCCCGCCGCCGACGGCGGCGGGCCCTCCCGCGCGGATGGAGCGCTTTTACAGAATGATGCAGATCAGCCCGCCGGAGCCCTCGTTGATGATGCGCTGGAGGGTCTCCTGGAGCTTGCAGCGGGCGTCCTCCGGCATGCGCTTGAGCTTGCCGTTGAGGTCCTCGCTGACCAGCTCGTGAAAGGACTTGCCGAAGATGTTGGACTGCCAGATGGCCTGGGTGTCCCCCTCGAACTCCTGGAGCAGGAAGTTGACCAT
>CALWXU010000140.1 GCA_944385585.1 uncultured Flavonifractor sp. | reverse complement strand
CCGCAGGTAGATGCGGCCCTCCAGCTCGGTGTCCACCTCCAGCACCGTGCGGCCGGAGAAGCGCAGGGGCCCGCTGTCCAGGGACACCGAGCCGTCGGACGCGGCCAGCCGGCCCCCGCCCCCGCCGAAGGGGCCGGCGCCGTCCAGCCAGATATCGCTGTAGCGCACCACCTGGTTGGTGATGTACTCCAGGGCGTCGTCGGCCCAGGCGGGCCGCTGGTAGGTCTCCTGGGGCATGGCGGCGGTGAGGACGGAGAGCAGCAGGGCCGCGGCCGGGAGGGCGATCAGGTTGAGCCTGGCCGCCCCCTGGGGGTCCTGCCGCCGCACCAGGGAGGTGAGGCCCAGCACCCCCCACCCCAGCAGCAGGGCCATGAGGGGGAGCCAGGCGGGGGTCACCGAGATGCACAGGGGGGCCAGCAGGAGGGGGAAGGAGGGCCAGAAGGTCCACCAGAAGGAGCGCAGGCGCACCACCCCCGCCCCCAGCAGGGCGGCCAGGGGCACGGCGGCCAGCCCCGCCAGCCGGGTGGCCGCCGCCGTCCACACCCCATCGGGCAGGTCCAGCACGGGCTGGATCATGCCGTCCAGCTGGAGGCTGAGACAGAAGGTGTTGACCACCGAGCAGCGCACGGAGATCTCCCCCAGCACCAGCACGTCCCAGCTCTGCCAGGCGTACAGGCCCCAGGCCACGGCGATAAGGGCCAGGGGGAGGGCCCACCAGTGCCGGGGCAGGGACCAAACCGCCAGGAAGGCCAGGGCGCAGACGGCGCACCAGCCATAGAGCTGGAGCAGGTCCACCTCCAGGCTGAAGGCGGTGGCAAAGCACCCCGCCGCGCCGGCGAGCACCAGGAACAGCAGCACCCCGTCCCCCAGCAGCACCAGGGGCCCCCGCTTCAGGGGGGCGGGCCGGGGCCCGCGGATTGTTTCGCGCTTCATAATCCGCCCCCTTCCAGGCCGGCCGGGGTCACGTGGATGTGGCGCACCCGCCCCGTCTCCCCGGGCAGGCGGAGGGGCAGGTCCAGGATGGACGGCCCCGTCTCCGGCGCGGGGGTGGAGAAGGCCAGCTCCAGGCAGGAGAGCAGCGCCCCCTCCCCGTCCACCGGCCGTCCCGCCGTCCCGCCGCCGGGGACGGCCCAGCGGATGTGGTGGGGCCGGCCCCGGGAGAGCAGCCAGCGGGACAGGGCGCACAGCTTGGCAAAGGTCTGGTCCAGCACCTCCGGCGGGCCGAAGTGGTCATAGGTGAGCACCAGGGCTGCCCGCTGGGGCTCCAGCACCTCCTTCACCACCAGTTCGTCCCGCTTGGAGGACAGCTTCCAGTGGACGGCGCGCATGGGGTCGCCGGGGCGGTAGTCCCGCAGGTCGTAGTCCTCCCCCGGTCCGCCGCCGGGCCGGGGCTTGAGGGTGGCGCCGCCGCCGGGGCCCCCCAGCAGGCCCTCGGGCACCTCCAGCTCCACCGCCGCCGGCAGGGACAGCACCGCCGCCGGGGCGGGCCGTCTCAGGGGGATGGGGAGCAGGCCCAGCAGGTCGCAGGTCCACGCCCGCTCCACCCGGCACACCAGCCGGCCGCAGTGGCCGGCGGGGACGGACACCTGCCCCGCCCCCTCGCCGGGGCCGGGGCTCCAGGACAGCCGCCCCCCCTCGCCGGTGAGCTGGTTTTCCCACGCCAGGCGCACCTTCACCCGGGGCAGGGGCAGGGGGGCGGACAGGGACAGGGCAAACGCCGCCTCATCCCCCCGGGCCGCCGCCGGGGCGGCGGGGGCGAGGGTGAGGGCGCAGCCCAGCGCCGCCGGCAGGCTCAGGGCCGCCGACAGCAGGGGGAGGGCCAGCACCAGCACCAGGGTGAAGGTGGACAGGTAGAAGCGGAAGAAGATCTGAAAGAGCACCGCCGCCCCCAGCAGGACGGCGTAGGAGATCCGCCGGTGGAGCATGGCCTCACCCCACCCTGGGGGCGGGCACCGCGGCCAGCAGCTCCGCCGCCGGGTCGAAGCCCTCGGCCTCCGCCCGGGGGGAGAGGAGCAGCCGGTGGGGCACCACGTCGGGGAACACCAGGGACACGTCCTCCGGATTGACGTAGTCCCGCCCCCGCGCCAGGGCGGCGGCCTTGGCCAGGGCGGTGAGGGCCAGGGTGGCCCGGGGGCTGGCCCCCTGGAGCACCATGGGGTGGCCCCGGGTGGCGCCGATGAGGCGGACGATGTAGTCCAGCACCTCGTCAGACACGTACACCGCCCCCGCCGCCTGCCGCAGGGCCAGCAGGCCCGCCCTGTCCGTCACCTGCTCCACCCCGTCCAGGGGGTTGCCCCCCTGCCTGCGGCGCACCATGTCCATCTCGTCCGCCGGGGCGGGGTAGCCCAGGGACAGGCGCACCATGAACCGGTCCATCTGGGAGTCGGGCAGGGGCTGGGTGCCGGAGGCCCCCGCCGGGTTCTGGGTGGCGATGACCAGGAAGGGCCGGGGCACCGGGTGGGCCACGCCGTCCACCGTCACCTGCCCCTCCTCCATGGCCTCCAGCAGGGCGGACTGGGTGCGGCTGGTGGCCCGGTTGAGCTCGTCGGCCAAAAACAGGTTGCACAGCACCGCCCCCGGCTGGTACTCCATCCGCCCCAGCTCCTTGTTGTAGAGGGTGAAGCCGGTGATGTCCGACGGCATCACGTCGGGGGTGAACTGCACCCGGCCGTACTCCAGCCCCAGCGCCCTGGAAAAGGCCAGGGCCATGGTGGTCTTGCCCACGCCGGGGATATCCTCCAGCAGGATGTGCCCCCCGGCCAGGATGGCCAGCAGGGCCTTGGCCAGCACCTCGTCCTTGCCCACCACCGCGCGGCGCACCTGGGTGAGTATGTTCGCCGCGGTCTTGCTCTCGTTCATGCCCGGTTTCCTCCTCTTTTGCAGGCTCCTGCCCTCCATTTTATCAGAGCGTGGGCTTATGTCAACGAAAAAACGGTAACAGATCCCCCGGGCCGGCGCAAAAAATCGCCCAAAGCCCTTGCATGGCGGGATTTTTTGTGCTATAGTACATACGATAGTAGTAGTGGTATGGTGAGAGTGGGGTCGCGGCTCCGCTCTTTCTTATTGAGAAAACGGGGGATGTAAATTTCTGTAAGCCCCCGGGCGGGAGGTCTGCTTCATGGCAAAAGTCACCGAGCTGGCGGCCGCTCTGGCCGCCCCCATCGCGGAGGCCAACGGCTGCTCCCTGTGGGACGTGGAGTACGTCCGGGAGGCGGGTCAGTGGTTCCTCCGGGTGTATATCGACAAGGCCGGCGGCGTGTCCATCGACGACTGCGAGGCGGTGAGCCGCCCCCTGTCCGACGTCCTGGACGAGGCCGACCCCATCGAGGGCAGCTACGTGCTGGAGGTGTCCTCCGCCGGGGCCGACCGGGCCCTGAAGAAGCCGGAGCACTTCCGGCAGTTCCTGGGCAGCGAGGTGGACGTGCGCCTCTACCGGCCCCTGGACGGCCGGAAGGAGTACACCGGGGTGCTGAGGGACTACGCCGGCGGGGACGTGACCATCGAGACCGGCGGGGAGAGCCGCACCTTTGTGAAAAAGGACGTGGCGCTGGTGCGCCTGACCGTGCATTTTTAACCAGGGAGCCTGCGGGGGCGGAGGCCCTCCGCCCGCCGGACATGACCCACCAGGCCGGGGCGGCCTGCGGCCGCCCGCGTGAGACGAGTGAGGAGATAGAACGAGTATGCCGAAGAAGAACGCCAAAGTGCAGAAGAGCAACGAGCTGGACGGGGCGGAGTTTTTTGCCGCCATCAACCTGATTGAGAAGGAGAAGGGCATCCCCAAGGCCTACATGCTGGAGAAGATCACCCAGGCCCTGGTCACCGCCTACAAGCGGGATCACGAGGGCGCGGGGGACAACATCAGCGTGGAGGCCGACGAGGAGAAGGGCACCGTGCGCATGTTCGTCAAGAAGGACGTGGTGGAGGAGGTGGATAACCCCTTCACCGAGATGAGCCTGGAGACGGCGCGGGAGAAGCTGCCCCAGGCCCAGCTGGGGGACGTGATCCGCATCGAGGTGCGCACCCGGGACTTTGGCCGCATCGCCGCCCAGACCGCGCGGCAGGTGATCATCCAGGGCATGCGGGAGGCCGAGCGGGGCATGATCTACGACGAGTTCTCCTCCAAGGAGCACGAGATCCTCACCGGCGTGGTCACCCGCATCGACCCCCGCTCCGGCGGGGTGAGCCTGCGCATCGGCTCCGGCAACGAGGCCACCGAGGCCTTCCTGGCCCCCGGCGAGCAGGTCAAGGGCGAGGA
>CALWXU010000139.1 GCA_944385585.1 uncultured Flavonifractor sp. | reverse complement strand
AAGGGCCTGCGTTTCGCCATCCGTGAGGGCGGCCGCACCGTGGGTTCCGGCGTTGTTATCGACATCGAGGAGTAATTCTGCTCCTTCGGAAACTCCCCGCCATCCGGCGGGGAGTTTCTTTTTCCACGGTGCAGGTATGCGCGCCATGTGCCGCTTTTACGCCCAAAACAGCGGTGGTGCGGAAAGACCGCGGCCCGGCCGGAAAAGAGCTTGCCCCATCCGCCCGCCTATGATAGAATACGGGGGAAAGAGGGTATGTGTATGCTGCTGACCAATCTGACACAGGTGAATCCGGAGGAGACGCAGGAGGCCCTTCAGATCCTGGACGGCTTCTTCCAAAATCTGAGCCTCCAGACGGTGCTCACAATTGTCCTGCTGCTGGCAGCCTGCCTGGCGGTGATGAAGGTGGTCCTGAAGCTGCTGGACCGCACCTTCCAGCGGCTGGAGCTGGAGCAGGGACTGCGGACCTTCCTCCACGCCGCGCTGCGGGTGGTGCTGTGGCTGGTCACCCTGTGCATCGTGCTGGGCTATATCGGCGTGCCCATGACCAGCCTGGTGGCGCTGGTGGGCGTGATCGGTCTGGCCGTCTCCCTGGCCATCCAGGGCACCCTGTCCAACCTGGCCGGGGGGATTCAGGTGCTGGTGTCCAAGCCCTTTAAGGCGGGGGACTATGTGGAGGCCGGCGGCGTGTCCGGCACGGTACAGGAGGTGGGCCTGGCCTACACCAAGCTGGCCACCGCGGACAACAAGGTGATCTCCGTGCCCAACGGAGAAATTTCCGGGGAAAAGATCATCAACTATACCACCGCGGAGAAGCGCCGGGTGGACCTCACCTTCAACGCCTCCTATGACGACCCGCCCCAGAGGGTGATCGAGACGATCCGTCAGGTGGTGGGGGCCCACCCGAGGGCCCTGTTCAGCCCGGAGCCTTTTATCCGGGTCAACGCCTATCGGGACAGCAGCGTGGAGTACGTGGTGCGGGTCTGGTGCGTCACGGAGGACTATTGGCCGCTTTATCACGACCTGCTGGAGCAGGTGAAGGCCGCCTTTGACCAAAACGGCATCTCCATGCCCTACAGCCACGTCAACGTCCACCTGTACCAGGCGGAGAAGTAGCAGGCCGCGGCGCCCCAACGGCGCCGCGGCCTTTTCCTCATTCCGGCATCTCCAGCCCGTGGATGAAGCCGCCCAGCTGGGCGGAGAGCACATCTCCGCCGATGACGGTATTGCGGAAGATCAGCAGACCGGCCTGCACGCCGGTCTCCCCGGTGGGGTAGTTGGTCACTTCGTAGGTGTACCGCTTCACCCGCTTGCCCCGGTAGTCGGTGAGATCAAAGCCCTGGCCCTCCTGGAGCGCCAGATACTGGGTGTAGGTTTCGTCAAATTCCTCCGGGATGATCAGCTCCTCCACGGAGATGGGCTCGGCCGACACGGTCCAGCCGTAGCTCTCCAGGTAGGCCACCCGGTCCTCGTTGGTCCTGACGCCCTTGGGGCTGACCACGGCGGAGGCCGCCGCGCTCCGCCCTCCCTGCAGCCCGGCGGTCACCAGAATCCCACAGACCACGGCGGCGGCCGCCGCCACGGCCGCGATGCGCCCCCTGCGGACTTTGGCGGTGATGATCAACACAGCGCAACGCTCCTTTCCCAAACTTGTTCCTGCTGATTGGTATGTTCTTTTTGGCCGTTGTATGCTAAACTAGGGAAAACAGGACAAGCGGCGGAGGGAATGAGATGGAGCGGCTGGACAAAATTCTGGCGAATACGGGGCGCTGGTCCCGGAAGGAGGCCCGGGCGCTGATCCGGGCGGGCCGGGTGACGGTGGACGGGACAACTGCAAGCGCCCCGGAGGAGAAGGCGGACCCCGCCGCCCGCTTTGCGGTGGACGGGGAGCCCATCAGCGGGGAGAAGCTGGTCTACCTGATGCTCCACAAGCCGGCGGGGCTGGTGTCCGCCACGGAGGACCCCCGTCAGCCCACGGTGCTCACCCTTCTGCCTGAGCATCTGCGGCGGGTGGGGCTCTTTCCCGCCGGACGGCTGGACAGGGACACCGAGGGCCTGCTGCTGCTCACCAATGACGGGCCCCTGGCCCACCGGCTGCTCGCCCCCCGCCGCCATGTGGACAAGACCTACTTCGTCCGGGTGGACGGCGTGCTGGACGCGTCGGACGCCGCCGCCTTTGCCGGCGGCATGACCCTGGCCGACGGGCTGGTGTGCCTGCCCGCCGGCCTGGAGATCCTGGAGGAGCCGGGCACCGGACTGGTGACCCTGCAGGAGGGGAAGTACCACCAGATCAAGCGGATGCTGGCCGCCCGGGGAAAGCCGGTGGTCTATCTGAAGCGGCTCACCATGGGGCCGCTGTCCCTGGACCCGGCGCTGGAAAAGGGGGCGTGGCGGCCCCTGACGGCGGAGGAGCTGTCCGCCCTGCGGAGCGTGTAGAGACGCCCAGGCGCGGGTCATGCGCAGAGCAGGTCGGCAAAGCGAATGATCTGGAGCTTGCCCAGACCGGGGCCCCCGCCGAAGCCCAGCGGAGCGGGTACGGTGGGGAAAAGGAGCCGCAGCGGAGGGAGTGAGATTTGCCGCTTGCGGCAAAGCGAATGATCTGGAGCTTGCCCAGACCGGGGTCCCCGCCGAAGCCCAGCGCAGCGGGTTCGGTGGGGAAAAGGAGCCGCAGCGGAGGGAGTGAGATTTGCCGCTTGCGGCAAAGCGAATGATCTGGAGCTTGCCCAGACCGGGGTCCCCGCCGAAGCCCAGCGCAGCGGGTTCGGTGGGGAGAAGGAGCCGCAGCGGAAGGAGTGAGATTTGCTGCCTGCGGCAAAGCGAACGATCTGGAGCTTGCCCAGACCGGGGTCCCCGCCGAAGCCCAGCGCAGCGGGTTCGGTGGGGAGAAGGAGCCGCAGCGGAAGGAGTGAGATTTGCTGCCTGCGGCAAAGCGAACGATCTGGAGCTTGCGGCGACGCTGTCACGCTGCGGGTTGGGCGCATGGCCGGGTCGCTAAGTCCGGGCTCCGCGAAAAATGCCGCTCCGGGCTGCGCCCGTCGCCTGTTTTTTCGTCTGCGCCCGGCCTTAGCTCCCCTATGCGCCTACCCTCCGCGCTTCTCTTTCGGCAATTTCCACAAAAGTTTTTCAAAACGCTATTGAAAAGGGACAAAAGAACCGGTATAATAGGAAGGTAGCGTATATAGAGAGGATGGACCCCGGAAGGGGAATCAATCAATAAGGAGGCAGTCACCATGTCCAGCAGGGTTTTTCAGAGCGTTGTCTTACAGATGAAGGACAGCACAGACAGAGCGATCGGCGTGATTGATTCCGAGGGGACGGTGGTTGCCTGCAATGAACTGAGCAGCATTGGGGAGCACTGGCCGGCGGTGGTGGACGCGGTCAACCGGGCGGACGGCGGTGCCATCCGCTTCGAGGGGCGCACCTTTAAGGCCCTGGCCGGCTGGGGCACGCAGTTTGACTACGCCGCCTTTGCCCTGGGGGAGGACGCGGAGGCCCAGACCATCTGCTCCATGGCCGTGGTGGCCCTCAACGGGGCCAAGACCTACTACGAGGAGAAGCACGACAAGGCCACCTTTGTCAAGAATATCATCTCGGACAACATCCTGCTGGGGGACATCTATGTCCGGGCCAAGGAGCTCCACTTCGTCTCGGAGGTGCCCCGGGCGGTGTTCCTCATCCGGCAGGTGGAGAGCACCGACCCCGCCCTCATCGATGTGGTGCAGTCCATGTTCCCCGACAAGCAGGCGGATTTTGTCCTCTCCATCAGCGAGACCGACGTGGCCCTGATCAAGCAGCTGGGCGAGGGCATGGAGCCCCGGGACCTCTACCGCATCGCCAAGCAGATTGAGGAGAAGATCACCGAGGAGCTCCACCTGCGGGTGGTCATCGGCATCGGCACCATCGTGGGCCACATCCGGGAGCTGGCCCGGGCCTACAAGGAGGCTGGCATTGCCATCGATGTGGGCCGGGTGTTCGACACGGAGCGGACCATCATCACCTACGAGAACCTGGGCATCGGCCGGCTGATCTACCAGCTGCCCACCACCCTGTGCGAGATGTTCCTCCAGGAGGTCTTTAAGAAGAACCCCATCGACGCCCTGGATCAGGAGACCCTGTTTACCATCAACAAGTTCTTTGAAAACAATCTGAACGTGTCCGAGACGGCCCGGAAGCTGTTCGTCCACCGAAATACCCTGGTGTACCGGCTGGAGAAGATCAAGAAGCTCACCGGCCTCGACCTGCGGGAGTTTGACGACGCCATCACCTT
>CALWXU010000138.1 GCA_944385585.1 uncultured Flavonifractor sp. | reverse complement strand
TCATGTCCCCGCCCCTGCGCACCGGGGCGGACTGTGAGGCCCTGTGGGGCGGACTGGCCGACGGCTCCATCGACGCGGCGGCCACCGACCACTGCCCCTTCCGCTTCGCTGTGGAGAAGCAGTGCGGCGTGGGCGACTTCACCGCCTGCCCCAACGGGGCCCCCGGCGTGGAGGAGCGGCTGCCGGTGCTGTACTCGGAGGGGGTGGCCAAGGGCCGCATCACCCTCCCCCAGCTGGTGCGCCTGGCCTGTACCGGCCCCAGCCGGCTCTACGGCCTCTATCCCCGGAAGGGCGTCCTCCAGCCCGGCTCCGACGCCGACGTGGTGATTTTAGACCCCAACGGGCGGCGCACCCTCACCCAGGCCGCCCTCCACTCGGCGGCGGACTACACCTGCTACGAGGGCATGGAGCTCCAGGGCAGCATCGACCTGGTGCTCTCCCACGGGGAGATCGTGGTCAAGAACAATCAATTTCTGGGCCGGAAGGGCGCGGGCCGCTACCTGAAGCGGGGCCGCAGCTGTCTGGCGGTATGACAAGAGCCCCTGGCGCTTCTCAAAGAAGCGCCAGGGGCTCTCTGCTTCGCCCGGCTCTCCGCGGGGCGGCTCAGTATCCGTTGACCACGGCGTCCAGCACCTGGGCGGCCACGGAGCCGGCCACATCCGCGCCGGAGCCGCCGTTCTCCACCAGCACCACGAAGGCGTAGGGGACGTCGGCGTTGCGGAGGAAGCCGGCAAACCAGGCGTGGGGGGCCTGGCCGCCCCCCACCTCGGCGGTGCCGCTCTTGGCGCAGAGGTCCATGTTGGGGAAGCGGGAGGCGCCGTACTGGTCGGTGACGTTGCGCCTCATCATGTCCGCCAGGGCCTCGGCGGTATCGGAGGCGATCAGGGCACCCGTCTGCCTGGTGAAGGAGGGCAGGGAGGGCAGGCCCAGGGCGTTCTCCGTCCTGAGGACCAGCTCCGGCACGGCGGCGCGCCCGCCGTTGGCGACGGCCCCCATGTACACCATGAGGGCGCAGGGGTTGACCAGGTCGCTGTACTGTCCCACCCCGGCCCAGCCCAGCTCGTTGTCGGTGAGGCCGTCCAGGGCGAAGGAGCCGGCGGCGGTGCGGATGCCGTCCACCGAGTAGGAGGCGGTGAGCCCCGCCTGGTCGGTGTACCTGGCCAAAACGTCCTCCCCCATCTCGGCGGCCAGCAGGGCGAACACCCCGTTGCAGGAGTTGGACAGGGCGGCGTAGATGTCCTGCTCCCCGTGGGCGTGGGGGCAGGTGACGGTCCCGTCCCCCACCGTGGTGGAGCCGGTGCACGTCCAGGTCCGCTCATACAGCTCGCCGATGTTCTCGATGGCCGCGGCCAGGGTGACGGTCTTGTACACCGAGCCGGGGGTGAAGGCGCCGGAGAGGAAGCGGTTGAGGTAGACGCCGTCATACCGCTCGTCCCCGTCCTGGATGTCGGGGGGATTGGCCGGGTCGAAGGCGGGTGTGGACACCATGCAGACCACCTCCCCGGTCTTGTAGTTGTAGACGCCCACCGCCCCCTTGCGGCCGTTCAGGGCCTGGTAGGCGATGTAGTTGTACCGGGCGTCGATGGTGAGGTAGAGGTCGCTGCCCTGCCCCAGGGGGGAATAGGAGCCGGTGAGCAGGTTGTAGCCGGACAGCCTGTCGGCGAAGGCCACCAGGGCGCCGGTGCCGATGCGGCCCTGGGCGTCCCCCACGGCGTGGAGGGTGGCCGTGCGCACGGTGGCGCTGTCGTACCACCGGCGGACGCCGCCCTCATCCACCCAGGTGAGCACGTCCCCGTCCCGGTCCAGCACCCGGCCGGAGGCGGGCTGCCCGCTGAACACCGGCAGGTAGGAGGCCCAGGAGGCCCCGTTGGCCACGAAGCGGAACACAAACGCCGCCGAGCCCAGCAGCAGGGCCCCCGCCAGGAGCAGGCAGAGCCAGGCCCGCTTTTCAATTTTCTTCATGCTCCACCTCCCACTCCTCCCCGGCCTGGGGGGCCAGGGCGGCGTTCTTCCGGTCCTCCCGCCGGGAGGGCAGCCGGATGGCAAAGCTGGCGTTGGGCCGGGTGTCGGTGGCCTTCAGAAAGGCCAGCAGCCCCCAGGAGGAGATCATGGACGTGCCCCCGTTGGACACAAAGGGAAAGGTGACGCCGGTGAGGGGCAGGATATCCACCGCGCCGAACACGTTGAGGCAGGTCTGGAACACCATCATGGAGGTGGCGGCGCAGGCGGCGATGACGTAGAAGGAGCTCCGCCCCGCCCGGCAGGCCCGGACGGCGAACACCGCCAGGGTGATGACCGAGCCCACCGCCAGCAGGGCGATGACCAGCCCCCACTCCTCGCACAGCATGCCGAACACCAGGTCGGTGTCCCCGGCGGCCACGTTGTGGAGCCAGCCCTCGCCGGGCCCCACCCCCACCAGCCCGCCGGAGGCGGCGGAGGCCATGGTGCGGGTCTGCTGGTAGCCGCTGCCGGTGGAGGCGTTCTGCCAGGCATGGCCCCAGGTGGCGAAGCGGCGGAGGATGTACGGCTTGAGGGAGAGCATGGTGAGCACGGCGAACACCCCGCCGCCGCAGATGAGGGCCAGGGTGGCCCAGTCGCCGGAGCGGAGGTAGGCGATCACCAGGAAGGTGACGAAGAAGATGGCGGCGGTGCCGAAGTCGCTCATCAGGGCCAGGCAGCCCAGCACCGCGCCGGTGAGCAGGATGAACAGCCCCAGGTTCCGCCTGTGGAAGAGCCGCTCCAGGGTGGCGGCCCCGGCGAAGATGTAGCAGATCTTGGCCAGCTCCGACGGCTGGACGGAGATGCCCGCGATGGTGAGCCAGTTGGCCGCGCCGTACTGGGTGGGCACGCCGGGCAGCAGGGTGACCGCCGCCAGGGCGATGGCCGCCCCGGCCATGAGCCAGCGAATCCTCTTGGCCCGGTCCAGCTCCCGCAGGAATACGCCCAGAATCAGGAAGCCCGCCAGCCCCAGGGCCACGCACAGGAACTGCTTGAACAGCTCCCCGGTGTTGGAGGAAGCGGTGATGGCCAGGGACAGGGTGGACAGGAAAAAGGCGATGGTCTCCATCTCAAAGCCCACCCGGCGGCTGGCCCGCAGCACCAGGAAGTAGAGCCACATCACCCCCGTCAGCAGCAGGAAGGTGAGGGGGATCATCACCGTGGCGTTCTCCCCCTCGCTGATGGTGAGCTGCACGGCGGTGAGCACCTGGAAGAGGGTGAGCAGGATCAGCCCCAGCCAGGGGGACACGGGCCGGTGCTCCCGCCGCCGCTGGCGGCGCTGGGCCTTCTCCTCCGGGGAGAGGGGGAGGAGCACCGTCTCCACGCCCCCCAGGGCCACCACGTCGCCGTACTGAACGGGGGCGGAGCCCTCCACCGCTTTTCCGTTGACCGTCACGCCCCCCTTGGAGCCCAGGTCGTAGGCCGTCCAGGTGTCCTCCGCCCGGCGGATCAGGGCGGCGTGCTGCCGGGAGACCACCGGGTAGTTGAGAATCACGTCGGAGCTGCCCCCCCGGCCCAGGATGTTCTCCCAGTGGGTCAGGGGCTCCTGGGCCCCGTTGGGCAGGGTCAGGTAGGCCCACACCTCCGGCAGGCAGGGCACCGTCAGCAGGGAGTGAATGGTCCGGATCAGGATCATCAGGGCCAGTATGGGAAACAGGAACCGCACCAGGGTGGTGAACCAGGCGCAGAACTGGGGGTTGTCCGTCAGCCACTGCAAGAGCATCTCCACTTGTCCGCCTCCTCTCATCCGCGGCTTTGCCTTGCAGTATATCACAAATCTCCCCGATAAAAAAGCGGAAGCCCGCCAGGCTCCCGCTTTCTTCATGAATTCTTTACATTTTCAGCCCCGCGCGCGGAGCAGCAGGGGCGCCAGCACCGCCAGTACCCCGGCGGCGGACAGGCCCATCACCCACTTGAACTGCCGCCGCTGGAGGGCGGTCATCTCGCTCCAAAATTTCGTGGCTGCTTCCCTCCTTTACAAGCCGCCCCTTCCGGCGGTATAATATCTCTACCAACGAGAAAGGACGTGCGCCTATGTCTGAGATCATCGACGCCCGGGGCAAGGCCTGCCCCACCCCCGTGATCATGGCCAGGAAGGCCATTGCCGCCGGGGAGAGCGCCTTCCACGTGCTGGTGGACAACCCCACGGCGGTGGAAAACCTGAAGCGCCTGGCGGCCAACCAGGGGTTTGACGCCGCCGTGGCGGAGCGGGCGGGGGAATTTGACCTGACCCTCACCCGCACCGGCTGTCCCGCCTGTGAGGAGGCGGTGAATGCCCCCCTGCCAACCCCCGGCGGGGACTGGGCCGTGTTTGTGGGCCGGGACATCATCGGCGACGGCGACCGGGAGCTGGG
>CALWXU010000137.1 GCA_944385585.1 uncultured Flavonifractor sp. | reverse complement strand
GGCTCCCACCCCAGCATGATGGAGATCTCCTTGCGGGTGTCGTACACCCCCTGGTCGGAGGTGTACACCTTCACGCCGTCCTTGTAGGGGAAGGCCACGGCGCACTCCGGCTCCAGGAAGGCGTGCTCGGTGAAGGGGGTGCGGTAGCTCTGGGTGACCACATACTTGGAGCTGGCCAGGGCGGCCTCCGCGTCCCCCCTGGCCACGTGGCGGGACTGGCACAGGTTGCCGCCGGGGTGGAGCCTGGGGGCGTCCTCCGCCATGGCGGCCTGGATGGTGCGCACCGGCTCCAGGGGCTCGTAGTCGATCTTCACCAGGGCCTTGGCCTGCCGGAGGATCTCCTCCGTCTCCGCCACCACCAGGCAGATGGCGTCCCCCACGCAGCGGGTGATGTCCCCCCTGGCGATCATCACGTCCCAGTCCTGCTGGATGTGGCCCACCTTGTTGTGGGGCACGTCGTCGGCGGTGAGGACGGCCAGCACCCCCGGCAGGGCCAGGGCCTCAGAGGCGTCGATGTTCAGCACCCTGGCCCTGGGGTACTGGGAGCGGACGGCGGAGGCGTGGGCCATGCCGTCCAGGTACAGGTCGTCGCAGTACTCCCCGGTGCCCAGCACCTTGCCCCGCACGTCGGCGCGGAAGGCCCGGCCGCCCACGCCGAAGGAATCCCCCGCCTCCAGGGCCGGGTCGATGTGCGCCTCCCCCCGGAGGATGGCCCCGGCCAGGGCGATGCCCTCGATGATCTTCTTGTAGCCGGTGCACCGGCAGACGTTGCCCCGGATGGCCTTCTTGATCTCCGCCTCGGTGGGGTTGGGGTTGACGTCCAGCAGGGCCTTGCCGGAGAGCACCATGCCGGGGATGCAGAAGCCGCACTGCACCGCCCCCACCGCCCCGAAGGCGTAGACGAAGGCCTCCTGCTCCTCCGGGGACAGGCCCTCCACCGTGACGATGGACCTGCCCGCCGCCTTTTTCGTGGTGAGGATGCAGGCGCGGACGGCCTTACCGTCCACCAGGATGGTGCAGGTGCCGCAGGCCCCCTCGCTGCACCCGTCCTTGACGGAGGTGAGGCGCAGCTCGTCCCGCAGGTAGCGCAGCAGGGGCTCCTCCCTGTCGGTGGTATGGGAGACGCCGTTGACGGTAAAGGTGTAGCGCTCACTCATGTCGGTTCCCTCTTTTCGGTTTCCGCGCCGGGAGCTCCCCGCGGCCTGCGGGTGCTCCGCGGCCGCGCTCAGGCCAGCAGATAGGAGTAGTTCTCATACACCGCGCAGATCAGGCGGCGCAGAGGGTCGTACAGGCCGCAGGCGGGGTCGGCCACGTCATAGTCCGCCGTGCGCCCGTCCAGGCGCACCCGGGTCCTGCCGCCTGGCAGGGGGAGGAAGCCCTCGTTTTCGCTGTGGTCAAAGTCCTCCTGGCTCCAGAACAGGGTGAACTTGTCCTGGTAGGGCCGGCTGTCGTAGGGGCAGAAGGTGGCGCAGTTGCCGCACTCGTTGCACATGCCGTCCACGTGGACGACCTGCCGCTGCCGCATGCCGGGCACCCACACGGCCACGTTGGCCCGGTTGGGACACACCTCGGTGCAGGTCTCGCAGACGGTGGCGCAGCCCAGGCAGCGGACGTCGCCGCAGCCGCTGCAGTCGGTGCACACGTCCCCCCGCTTGGACAGGGGCTTTTGATAGTCGGGGTTGACGTTCTTGTCCACGTCCGCCTCCGCGTCAAAGGCGCGGATGGCCTGGACGGCCTTGGCCGCGCCGGCGATGGCCTCCACCACCGTGGCGGGGCCGCTCTGCCCGTCGCCCACCACGAACACGTGCTTGATGGAGGACTCCAGGGTGTGGGGGTTGACCACGGCGCGGCCCCGGCCGTCCACGGCCAGGCCGCTGCCGGAGTAGAACCTTGTGTCCACCTGCTCGCCCACGGCGGTGATCACCGTGTCGGCGGGCACATCCGCCGTCCGGCCGGTGTCCACCGGGGTGCGGCGGCGGTCGGCGCCGGGCTCGCCCAGCTCCATCACCCTGCAGGTGAGCACGCCGTCCCGCACGCCCACGGGTGCGAGCAGCTCCCGGAACTCCACGCCGTCGGCCAGGGCCAGCTCCAGCTCCTCCTGGTCGGCGGGCATGTACCGGCGGGTTCTGCGGTACACCAGGGACACGGTCTCCACACCGGCGATGCGCTTGGCGGCCCGGGCGGCGTCCATGGCGGTGTTGCCGCCGCCGATGACCACCACATGCTTACCCAGATGCAAGGTCTCGGGGGCCTTCTTGGCCGTCTCCAGGAACTCGATGACGTTGGTCTCCTCGCCGTAGGCCAGGCCGGCGCTGCCCTTCTGCCACGCGCCGACGGCCAGGATCACGTGGGTGTACCCCAGGGCGAACAGCCGGTGCAGATCCTTCACCTCGGTGTTCAGGGCCACCCGCACGCCCATGGCCTTGAGCAGCTTCTCATCGTTGTCGATGGCCTGCCCGCTGATGCGGAACGCGGGGATCACGTGGCGGACGATGCCGCCCAGGGCGTCCTTCCGCTCAAAGATGGTGACATCCACCCCGGCGCGGCCCAGGAAGAAGGCCGCCGCCATGCCGGCGGGGCCGCCGCCCACCACGGCCACCTTCCGGCCGGGCACCGGGGCGGCGGGGCGGAGCCTGGGCAGCAGCTGGTCAAAGCCGCCCTCGGCGGCCCGCAGCTTCTGCTGCCGGATATACACGCTCTCGTCGTAGGCGTTGCGCATGCACTTGTCCTGGCAGCGGTGGGAGCAGATGGTGCCGGTGATGAAGGGCAGGGGGTTGCGGCGGAGGATGACCTCCAGGGCCTCCTCGTACTTGCCGGCGTTGACCCGCATGAGGTAGGCGGGGATGTCCTGGTGGATGGGGCAGCCGTCCCGGCAGGGGGCGGTAAAGCAGTCGATGAGGGGCACCTTCTGGTCCAGCTTGCGGCTGGGGATGGGCTTCATGGGCTTGCGGTAGTGCCCGTCGGCGGGGACGGCCTCCGCCAGGGCGGCGGTCCGGGCCGGGTCCACCCCGGACCAGGGGGCGTATGCGATGTCCGAGAGGACGCCGGCGATCTGGGCAAACCGCTGATAGCCGCCGGGCTTGAGGACGGTGGTGGCCATGGTGACGGGCCAGATGCCCGCCTCATACAGGGCGCGGATGTTGTGGACGTCCGCCCCGCCGGAGTAGGAGATGCGCAGCCCGCCCCGGAACTCCTCCGTCAGCCGGGCCGCCAGGGCCAGGGACAGGGGGTAGAGGGACCGGCCGGACATGTACATCTCCCCGCTGGGCAGCTCCCCGGCCTTCACATCCACCGGGAAGGTGTTGGTCAGCTTCACGCCGAAGGCCAGCCCCCGCTCCTCCGCCAGCTTCATCAGCCGGCGGAGCATGGGCACCGCGTCCTCCCACTGGAGGTCCTCCTTGAAGTGGTGGTCGTCAAACTGGACGTAGTCGTAGCCCAGGCCGTCCAGGGTCCTGCGGGCAAACTGGTAGCCCAGCAGGGTGGGGTTGCACTTGACGTAGGTGTTCAGGCCCTTCTCGGTGAGCAGGTAGGCGGCGATGCGCTCGATCTCGTCGGGGGGGCAGCCGTGGAGGGTGGATTCGGTGATGGAGGCGGACACGCGGGGGGAGATGGCCCTCACATAGGCCTCGTCCACCCGCTCAAACCGATCCAGGCTGGCCAGGGCCCAGTCCATGCACTCCCGCCACACCGCGGTGCGGGAGGCGTCCTTCATCCCCTCGATGTAGGCGTCCACCTTGGGGCTCCGGATGCCCTCCAGGTCATAGCCCACGCTCATGTTGAACACAAAGCCGTCGGGGTCGCCCAGCCCCAGCTCCCGGGCCAGCAGCTTGCAGGCAAACCAGGCCTTCACGTACTCGGCAAAGGCCTGGGGCACCGTCAGCTCGGTGGACCACTCGCAGTTGTAGCACTCATCGCCGGCGGTGATGCAGGGCTTGCTGACGCACTTGCTCAGATCCTCCCCATCCACCACCTGCACGGTCTTCAGCTCAAAGAACCGGCAGCCAGCGGCGTAGGCGGCCACAATGTTCTGGGCCAGCTGGGTGTGGGGGCCGGCGGCGGGGCCGAAGGGCGTCTCAATCTTCTCGTCAAAGATGGGCAGGGCCCTCCCGTCCCCACGCCGGACCAGCTTGGACACACCGAAGATGGACTGGGTGGTGCGGTATTCCCGCAGAATCCAGTTCATCAGGTGGGAGAAGGACAGGGGCCTCATAATGTCGCTCATGGCGAAACCTCCATATATCATCAGATGGTGTGATGCGCGCGGGACTGCGAAACTTCCGGGCGCTCTGCGAGGGCGCGCCGTCCGCTGTCTAGTAGGTCCTGTGGTTCAGCTCACCCCACAGCTTTTTGGATTGCTCCATGCAGAAGGCATTGATTTTG
>CALWXU010000136.1 GCA_944385585.1 uncultured Flavonifractor sp. | reverse complement strand
GAGCCTATAGGCTCTGCCCGGGGCATGCCCCAAGGGGGCTTGTGCAAACCACCGGCACGGCCGGTGGTTATGATTTTCCCGCGCCTTGGGAAGGAAGGCTGTCAGCTCCGGATTTCGCCGCAGGGGGCGAAATCCCCCACTCCGTGGTCAAAGCGCCCCATGGGCAGCGCGCAGGAGGCGCCGCAAGGCGGAAAAAGATCCGGCCGGCGAAAACTTTTCCCACTCGAAAACCGTCTGCACATAGAACGGGAAAAAGCCATGCGGGCATGGTGAGGATGAGGTGGTTTTATGAAACGTTTCTGTGCGCTGCTGCTGTGTCTGGCCCTGGCGGCCCCGCCCGCCCTGGCCGCGCCGGCGGACGCCTGGCCAGACTGGGCGGAGGAGGCGCTGTCCTGGGGGCGCGAGGTATCCATCAGCCAGGAGCTTCTGCGCGTACCGGAGGAGGCTGTGACCCGCGGCATGGCGGCCCAGCTGCTCTATGAGGCGGCAGGGCGGCCGGCGGTCGCGGAGGAGTGCCCCTTCTCCGATGTCTCCGGGGCCTATGCCGACGCGGTGGTCTGGGCGGCGTCGCAGGGGTATCTCACAGGGGTGGGGGACGGGATCTATGAGCCATCCCGTCCTGTCACCCGGCAGGAATTCGCCGCCATCCTCTGGCGGCGGGCAGGATCCCCTGCTGCGGCGGCGCAGGGGCTGAACCAGTTCCAGGACGCCGCTGCGGTGGCGGAATGGGCCAGGGTTCCGGTGCTCTGGAGCCTCCAGGCGGGCGTCATGGCGGGCCAGGGCGCTGGCCTGCTGGCCCCCGGCGGGACCATCACGGTGGCAGAGGCCCTTGTGATGCTGGAGCGGGCCCACTCCCTGCCGGACGTGGCCCAGCTCCGGGCGGATCTGGAGGCCCTCACCGCCTCCCACCGGCCCATCGGCTCCCAGGGGGAGGCGGACGCCGTCCAGTATCTGAGAGAGCGGTTTGAGGAGATGGGGTATACGGTCACGCTCCAGCCCTATACCGACAGCCAGGGCCGGACGGGACACAACGTGATCGCGGTGCGGGCGGCAGACGCCCCCGACGCGGATATCCTGGTGCTCTCCGCCCACCACGACAGCGTGCCCACCGCCTACGGGGCCAATGACAACGCCTCCGGCGCGGCCGCCCTGCTCTACGCGGCGGAGGCGCTGAAGGACGTGGACACCGACACGGAGCTGCGCCTGATCAGCTTCACCGACGAGGAGAACGGAAAAAACGGCTCCCGGGCCTACACCGCCTCGCTGACGGAGGAGGAGAGGGCCCGGATGGTCGGGAATATCCAGTTTGACATGCTGGGCGGCCTGGGCTCGGACAGCACGCTGGTGTGCACCATGGACGGGGAGGCCAACTGGGTCAGCGACCTGCTCCAGAAGAAGAATCCGGAGCTGACGCGGGATGCGGAAACCGCCAGCGACCACGCCTCCCTCCAGCTTGCCGGCGTGCCCTCCGTCCTGCTGATGCAGGACGGGCAGGGCTATCTGTACCACTCCGCGGCGGACACGGCGGACCAGCTGGATCTGTACGCCATTGCGGAGGCGGCGGAAACCGCGGCGGCGGCAGCGGCGGAGGTCTGCGGGGCGGAAACCGCCTCCTATCAGGAGCTGGCCAGGGAACAGGGGGAGGGCTATACCTACCGCCAGACCCGGCAGAATGTGATCTACTTCAGCAGCTCCAAGGCCGATACCGAGGCCTACATCGGCGCCGCCGGGGAGCTGGCGGACACCTGGTAGATCTCCGGGGACGGCTGGACCGACGTGTACGAGAGCTGCCGCTATTCTATGCGCTGGTTTGACGGGGAGACCCCCATGAACACCTACTACCAGTACCGCAACGGCTTCCTGGAGCGCATCCAGCTCCGGCCGGAGGAAACCGGCTATACGGCGGAGCAGGTGCGGGCGCTCATCGAGGCCATGTACGGCGCCCCCACCTCGGAGGAGGACGGGCAGACCAGCTGGGCCGACCCGGTCTACAGCAAGTACATCACCCTCTCCGGCGACGAACAGGGCTGCCTGGTGACAGTGGGCAGCTACTCCGTGGGCATCACCAACGTACTCTCCTCCTATCCGGTGAGCGGCGGCCAGGCCAGCATCACCGACCCGGAGGACGCCCTGGTATGGGACTATCTGTGCGCCATCCTCCCCCTGGAGTACAGGCAGAAGATCGCCCAGTTCAACCTGTTTACCGACGGGACCAGCAACGTCCTGGCCTATACCGCCCCCATGGAGACAGACGGGGTCAATGACAACACCCGCTTCTCCATCAGCATCGACTACTACGACGTGTACGACGAGAACGGGGAAAAGCGGGACTGGAGCAAGCTGACCTACACCATCCTCCACGAGTACGGCCACGTCCTGCTGGAGGACGAGACCCAGGTAGACCTGACCAGGGGCACCAGCACCCACGACCCGGCCGCCTTTGTGGAGGGCTCCTTCCGCAAGGGGTTCTACGACGCCTTCTGGAGCGGGCTGGGGGACACCGGCGTGGGGGACTACGAGGCCAATCCCACCCACTACGTGAGCCGCTACGGCGCCAACTACTTCCACGAGGACATCGCCGACACCTTCGCCGTGTTCGTCCTGGGCGGCCAGCCCCAGGGGGACACCGTGGCGGAGGAGAAGCTGCGTTTCTTCTGGGCCGACCCGGACATGGTGTCCCTGCGCACCGCCATCCGGGAGAATCTGGGCCTGGAGTGGCCGGAGGAGGCGGACGGCTCCGGCACCGTCCCTGAACAGCCGGAGTCCGCGGCCGTGGCCAGCCTGGAGGAGCTGGAGGCCCGGCTGACCCAGGCCATCGCGGCGGTAGAGCAGCCCCCCGCCCTGGACGTGTCCGCCCTGGGCGGGCAGGAGGAGCTGCCCCTGACCGTGAAGAATCTCTACTACGGCATTTTGTCCGAAAACCGGGCGTACAGCCACGCCTATGATCTGACCGCGGAGCTGGGGGCGGACGGGCTGCTGCGCTGTACCATCTCCTACATGCCATACCGCACCGGGGACTATCCGGACGGGTTCCAGGGGGTGGAGGTCAGCGGCCTGGACGGCCTGGTGCGCGCCGCCCGGGAGGGACTGGGACAGGAGAGCATCCCCATCCGCATCACCGACCCCGGCCTGGTGGTGGACGATATGAACCGGGCCCTCCAGCAGGTGGGCGGGAGCTATCTGCTCTGCCAGCTCGGCCGGGACGGCACGGCCATTACCGTTACACCCCAGAACGGGCTGGACCATCCGCAGGCCCAGGCTCGACTGGCGGAGACGGAGGCGCTGGCGGCGCAGATCTATGGGGAGACCGTCACGGCGGATATGGACCAGGCCGGGCAGGCGGAGGCCCTCTATACCTGGCTGACGGAGCACGTGCGCTACGACTTCCGCTACTACGGCAGCCCCGGCGAGATGCCCTATGATTCCATGACCGCCTATGGCGCCCTCCAAAATAACCTGGCCATCTGCGGCGGCTATGCCCAGGCCTTCCAGCTGCTCCTGGAGCAGGCGGGGATTCCCTGCATCACGGTCACCGGCAGCCTGGGCGGGGAGAACCACATGTGGAACTTGGCCAGGACTGACGGGCAGTGGCTCTATTTCGACCCCACCAGCGACCGGGGCCGGGCGGCGTATGGGTTCCAGTGCTGCGGTGTGGAGGCGGAGGCGCTG
This sequence comes from uncultured Flavonifractor sp., assembly GCA_944385585.1. Lineage (GTDB taxonomy): Bacteria > Bacillota > Clostridia > Oscillospirales > Oscillospiraceae > Flavonifractor. Next base: position 719 of record CALWXU010000136.1, on the reverse strand, counting down.
CAGGGCCACGAGTGGGACGAGGACCGGGCGGAGCGGATGGCGGAGGCCCTGTTCCCGTGACGCCGGCAGACTGCGCAGACAAATTTCAAAGGGGACAAAAGAGAGCCCGAGGGAAAATCCCTCGGGCTCTCTTGCGCAAATTTGGCTCGGACCAGCGCCGCTTGTGGATGGAAATCTGATTACTTCAGCTCCACCTTGGCGCCGACCTCTTCCAGCTTCTTCTTCAGCTCCTCGGCCTCGTCCTTGGAGACGCCCTCCTTGATGGCCTTGGGAGCGGCCTCGACAGCGGCCTTGGCCTCGGCCAGGCCCAGGCCGGTGATCTCGCGGACAGCCTTGATGACCTTGATCTTCTCGGCGCCCACGTCGGCCAGCACCACGTCGAACTCGGTCTTCTCCTCAGCGGCGGGAGCGGCAGCGCCGCCAGCGGCGGGAGCGGCCATCGCGGCGGCGGAGACGCCGAACTCCTCCTCCAGGGCGTGAACGAGCTCGGAGAGCTCCAGAACGGTCAGACCCTTCACCTCTTCGATGAGGGCGGTAATCTTCTCAGAAGCCATGATAGGTAACCTCCTAAATAAATATTTGTGAAAATAAGGGGTGGAAACTTACTCGGCGGCCGCTTCCGCAGGCGCCTCGGCGGGCTCCACAGAGCCGCCCTTCTGCTCGCAGATGGCCTTGATGACGATGGCCAGGCTGGTGATGGGGGCCAGCATGGTGCCCAG
>CALWXU010000135.1 GCA_944385585.1 uncultured Flavonifractor sp. | reverse complement strand
CCCTTTTTCCAGGGCCACTTCCCCCAGTACCACGTGATGCCCGGCGTGCTCATCCTGGAGGCCCTGGCCCAGGTGGGGGCCGTGGCCATGCTGTCCATGCCGGAGAACAAGGGGAAGATCGGCCTGTTCGGCGGCATCAAAAACGCCCGCTTCCGCAAGCAGGTCACCCCCGGCGACGTGCTGGAGCTGGAGTGCACCATCGTCAAGCAGAAGGGCCCGGTGGCGGTGGCCGAGGCCAGGGCCACCGTGGACGGCAAGGCCGCCGTCACGGCGGAGCTCACCTTCGCCCTGGCGCCCAACACCTGATCCCCTGCCCCCTCCGCAATGCGGACAGGACATTATGTGACAACATGCGGAGGCCTCACTATGATGGAACAGAGATTTGAAGTCGTGTATACCAAGTTTAAACTCCACTTCTATCAGGAGATCTTCGCCCGCTTCCAGAACCGGGAGGCCAGTCTGACCACTGTGGAGACCTTCGCTATGGAGACAATCCAGGCCCTGGGCTCCCCCACAGTCAACGAATTTGCCTCTTTTATGAAGATCTCGCCGCCCAACGCGGCCTATAAGATCAACAGCCTCATCCGCAAGGGCTATGTGAAGAAAATCCAGTCGGAGCAGGACAAGCGGGAGTACCACCTCCAGATCACCCAGAAGTATAAGGACTACTACAACATCAGCAGCGACTACGTCCGCACCGTCACCGAGCGCATCCGGGCGCGCTTCTCCCCCGAGGAGTGCGCCAAGCTGGAGGAGATGCTGGACATCATCAGCCAGGAGCTGATGCCTGAGATTGATCTGGGCCCGGCGGAGACAACCTGAGCCGCAAAAAAGGAAACCACCGGCTTTTGCCGGTGGTTTCCTTTTTTATACCCATCGCTTCACAGGCCGCCGGCCCCGTTTCCTTACTACTCCCCGTCCAGGGGCAGCGGGTCCGGCGGACGGTGGCCCGCCTCGGCGGCATAGCCCTCGGTGAGCCGCTCCAGCTGCTCGGCCTGGCCGGAGAGGGCGCCGGAGACGTCCCGCAGCAGGCCGTTGACCTGCTCCAGCTCCCCCTGGGCCCGGCCGATGGCGGCGTCCACCTGGGCCCGCAGGGCTCCGTAACCGTCCCGCACCTTGTGCAGCCACTCCTCCGCGTCCGTCTGGAGGCGCTTGACCCGCTCCTCCGCCTCCGCCTGGACGGTCTGCGCCCTGCAGTGGGCCTCCAGCTCGATGCCGGCGGTGCGGTCCTTGATCCTCTCATAGGCCTCCGCCGCGGGGCTGGCCTTGGCCAGCTCCGCCTCCAGCCCGGCCGCCTGGGCCTGGGCCCCGGCCAGCTGGGCCTGGACCTGCGCCAGGTCGGACCGCGCCTGCTCCAGCGCCCGGTCCCGGTCCGCAGCCTCCGCCTGGGCGGCGGCGCACGCCTCCCGCAGGCGCTGGAGCTCCTGCTCCTGCTCCCCGCTCTGCGCCCGGGCCGCGGCCAGCTCCTCCTCCAGGGAGGCCCGGGCCGCCCCGGCCTCATCCAGCTGGCGCTGCAGCTCCTCCAGCTTTTCCCGGTGCTCCCGGCTGGCGGTCTCGATGTAGATCATCACGTCCTGCTTCTGAAAGCCGCCGAATGTGGCTGTGCGGAACTGAACCTCTGTCTCGTTCATGTGGAGCACCTCGCTTCTACAAATTCCACCCTATTTTATCATAGTTTCCGCCGCAGCACAACTGTTCTTCTTTGCAGGATTACAATCCAGCTTGTCCAAGCAAATAAAAAGGGATGAAGGATAGGGCCTCATCCCTTTTTATTCAACTGTCCAATATGTATTGTAATCCTACACACTGCTCTTTTGAGAAAAGAGAAAATCATATTGATAAATGGTCAGAAATGATGTATGATAATAGATACAGCCTTCCGTTGGACGGCGCGAGCGCGTCCGGCCCGCGGCAAGGCCGCACTAGTCGGGGAGTTAGCGGTGCCCTGTACCTGCAACCCGCTATAGCAGGGATGAATCCCGGCCCCCGGAACTGCGTTGTGCCGTCTGACCCAGGTAAGCAGCGATGATGGATCGGTCCCGCGCAAGGCCGCACCGTGAACCGTGTCAGGCGGGGAACCGAGCAGCACTAAGCGGACCGCGACCTGTGCCGCGGGGTTCCCGCTCCTGAGCCGGCTGCCTGGGTAACGGGCATAGCGCAGCTTCCAAAGGCCGGTGTGCGGTCTTGCCACGCGCCGGGCGCGGCAGGGAGAGGGGCGAGGAGACGCGGCGTTTCCGCATCCTCCGCCCCTCTTCCCTTTTTTGGATTTGGATTCGAGGTGACCGGCTTGTATCAGGCCCTATACCGAAAGTGGCGGCCCCGCACCTTTGACGATGTGGTGGGCCAGGCCCATATTACCGAGACGCTCAAGCGGCAGGTGGCCGCCGGCCGCCTCAGCCACGCCTATCTCTTCACAGGCACCCGGGGCACCGGCAAGACCACCTGCGCCAAAATCCTGGCCCGGGCGGTGAACTGCGAGCACCCGGTGGACGGCAACCCCTGCAACCAGTGCCCCTCCTGCCTGGGCATTGAGAGCGGCGCCATCCTGGATGTGCTGGAGCTGGACGCCGCCTCCAACAACGGTGTGGACCAGGTCCGCGCCCTGCGGGACGAGGCGGTCTACACCCCTGCCGCCGTACGCAGGCGGGTATACATCGTGGACGAGGTGCACATGCTGTCCACCGCCGCTTTCAACGCCCTGCTGAAGATCCTGGAGGAGCCGCCGGAGCACCTGATGTTCATCCTGGCCACCACGGAGCTGCACAAGGTGCCCGCCACCATCAAGTCCCGGTGCCAGCAGTTCTCCTTTAAGCGGATCCTCCCCGGCGACATCGCCGCCCGGCTGGCCTACGTGGCCCGGCAGGAGGGCATTGAGCTGCGGGGGGACGCGGCGGAGCTGCTGGCCCGACTGGCTGACGGCGGCCTGCGGGACGCCCTGTCCCTGCTGGACCAGTGCGCCGGGCCGGACCGCCCCATCGGGGTGCAGGAGGTGCTGGATTCCCTGGGCCTGGCCGGCAATCTGGAGACGGCCCGCCTCATGGAGCAGATTGCCGCCGGGGACACCGCCGCCGCCCTGGAAACCCTGTCCAGGCTGTACGGCGCGGGCAAGGACGTGGGTTCCCTGCTGGGGGAGCTCTCCGCCCTGGCCCGGGATCTGCTGGTGCGCAAGACCGCCCCTCAGGGGGGCGCGGCCCTGCTCACCGGCGGGTACGACGAGAACACCATGCGCCGCCTGTCCAATCAGCTCCAGCCGGCCCGGCTGGTGCAGATGCTGGGCCTGCTGCAGCGCACAGCGGCGGAGCTCGCCCGCAGCGGCAGCCGCCGCACTGACACGGAGCTGTGCCTCATCCGCCTGTGCGACCCGGCTCTGGACGAGAGCACAGCGGCCCTCAATGCCCGCCTGAGCCGGGTGGAGGAGCTTCTGGCTGGGGGAATCCCCGCCGCCTGTCCGGTGCCGGAGCGCCCCCTGACGCGGACGGCCCCGGCGGCCCGGCAGGCGCAGGCCGCGCCGGAGCCCGCTTCTGTGCGGCTCAGGGCGGAGGACCGCCCTCCCTGGGAGGACGAGACGCGCCCTCCCCTGCCCCAGGAGCCCGGGGCGCGTCCCGCCCCGGCGGAGGAGGCGGGAGAGGCATCCCCCGGCGGCGTTCCCGCCGGAGGCAGCCAGTCCCCGCCGGCAGCAGCCCCCGCATCCGGCGCGGGGCCTGACCTTTGGCCCGGCCTGGTGACGGCGGTGCGGCGGAGGTTCCCGTCGGTCTACCCCTTCCTGAGCAATCCCTCCAGCGTGGAGGGGCGGCTGGAGGGGAGCATGCTCACCCTGTGGGTGCGGGACGAGTTCACTAAGAGCATGGTGGGCGCCCCCCATATTCTGGAGGAGCTGGGGCGGCTGGCCTCCGCCCAGACCGGCAGGGATGTGCGCTGCGTCGCAAAGGTGGGCGCGGCCCCGCCCGCCCAGGGCATCCCGGCGGGGGACACGGCCCCGGCGGGCCACGACAACCTGGACGACCTGCTGGCCCTTGGCCGGCAGTTTGACAACATTATTATTCAGGAATAAAGGAGTGCGACCGATGGCAAAGGGTTTTAACAGCCGCGGCATGGGCGGCTTCGGCGGCGGCATGAATATGAACATGATGAAGCAGGTCCAGAAGATGCAGCAGGACATGCTGAAGATGCAGGAGGAGCTGGAACACAAGACCTACAGCGCAGCCGCCGGCGGCGGCGCGGTGTCCGTCACCGTCACCGGCAAGCGGGAGGTGAAGGAGGTTGTCATCGACCCCGACGCGGTAGACCCGGAGGACGTGGAAATGCTCCAGGACATGATCGTGGCGGCGGTGAACGAGGCCCTGCGGGCGGCGGAGAGCGATTCCGCCTCCTCCATGCAGCAGCTCACCGGCGGGCTGGGGCTTCCATTCTGAGCAGGCGTCCCCAAGGGGCGGGCACAGCCCGCCCCTTTTGATTGTAAAAGAAAACCACCGGCAATGCCGGTGGTTCCAAAAAGCTTTAGCTATGCGAAAAAAGTATCCTCCTTTGGTAGAATAGTGGAGGTCTGCCAACCG
>CALWXU010000134.1 GCA_944385585.1 uncultured Flavonifractor sp. | reverse complement strand
CAGGCCAGGGGCAGGCCCAGGGGCTGGCCCTCCCCCACGGCGATGTCCGCCCCGCAGGCGCCGGGGGACTCCAGCACCCCCAGGGCGGCGGGGTTGACCCCGGCGATCAGCTTGGCGCCGGCGGCGTGGGCCTGACCGGCCAGGCCCCGGAGATCCTCCAGCTGGCCGAAGAAGTTGGGGTGCTGGATGTAGACGCAGGCGGTCTCGCCGTCCAGCAGGCCGGTGAGATCGGTGACGCCGTCCTTCACGGGGGCCAGCACCACCTCTGTGCCGGAGCCGAAGCAGTAGGTCCGGATGGTGGCGATCACGTCGGGGTGGGCGGCGGAGGAGACCACCGCCCTGGTGCGCCTGCGCTCCTTACACATGGCCACCGCCTCTGCCGCGGCGGAGGCCCCGTCGTACACCGAGGCGTTGGCCGCGTCCAGGCCGGTGAGCTCGCAGATCATGGTCTGGAACTCGAAGATGGACTGGAGCACCCCCTGGCTGATCTCCGCCTGGTAGGGGGTATAGGCGGTGACAAAGGCCTCCTTGGCGGCGATGCTCTTGACGGCGGCGGGGATGTAGTGGTCGTAGGCCCCGGCCCCCCGGAGGATGGTGCGGAAGCGGACGTTCTGCCCCGCCAGATCCTCCAGGATGCGGCGCACCTCCAGCTCCGACTTGGGCTCCGGCAGGTGCAGAGGCTCCTTCCAATACACGGATTCCGGCACGTCTTGGTACAGCCCCTCCGGGCCGTCCAGGCCCAGGGCGGCGTACTGGGCGGCCCGCTCCGACTCCGCGGCGGGCAGATAACCTCCCATGTCAGCCCTCCTCCCCGGCGCAGTGGGCCTCATAGGCCGCCGCGTCCAGCAGCTCCTCCTCACCGGTGACGGCCTCCACCTGGACCAGCCAGGCCCCGTAGGGGTCCTCGTTCACCAGGGCGGGATTGTCCAGCAGCGCCTCGTTGACCGCCTTCACCACACCGGACACGGGGGAGATCACGTCGGACACAGCCTTGACAGACTCCACGTCGCCCAGAGCCTCCCCGGCGGTCAGCGGATCCCCCTCCTGGGGCAGGTTGACAAAGACGATGTCGCCCAGGGCGTGCTGGGCGAAGTCGGTGAGGCCCACGGTATAGACCCCGTCCGCCTCCTTCAGCCACTCGTGGGACTTGGTGTAGCGCAGCTCCTCAGGGATGTTCATAGTGATAACCTCCAGCCATTGATTTTTCACAATTAAAAATTGAAAATTGAGAATTGAGAATTATGGGGTACGGGGCATACAGCGGAAGATCCGCCGGCCTAGGATCTGCCAGAGAACCGGAAACATGCAGAGGGGAACGTCCTGCTGAATTATCAATTATCCATTGTCAATTATCCATTCCTCTTGTAGAACGGGGTCTTGACCACCTCGGCCTCCACCCGGCGGCCCCGCACGTCCACCTGGAGGGCGGTGCCCGGCTCCTTGTAGTCGGCGTCCACCAGGGCCATGGCCACGGCGCAGCCCAGCCAGGGGCAGTGGGTGCCCGAGGTGACCACGCCGATCTGCCGCTCCCCGTCGTACACCGGGCACTCCTCCCGGGCGATGCCCCGGCCGGTCATCTTCAGGCCCACCCGGCGGCGGCGTACCGGCCGGGCCTGCTCCAGGGCCGCCTTGCCGATGAAGCCGTCCTTGTCCAGCTTGACAAAGATGCCCAGGCCCGCCTCGTAGGGGTTGATTGCCGGGGACAGCTCATGGCCGTAGAGGGGCATGGCGGCCTCCAGCCGCAGGGTGTCCCGGGCCCCCAGGCCGCAGGGCACGGCCCCGGCGGCGATCAGGGCGTCCCACAGGGCGGGGGCGTCGCCGGGGGCGCAGTAGAGCTCAAACCCGTCCTCCCCGGTGTACCCGGTGCGGGACACCAGGCAGGGGCGCCCGCCCACCGTGCCGTGGAGCACGGCGGTGTAGCTCTTCTCCGGGATGTCCTCCGTCAGGGTGCGGAGGATGGACTCCGCCTCCGGCCCCTGGAGGGCCAGCTGGGCCACCTGGTCGGAGAGGTCCTCCATGGCGCAGTCCCCGGCCAGGTGGGCGCGGATCCAGTCGGCGTCCTTGTCCCTGTTGGCGGCGTTGACCACGATCAGATAGGCCGTGTCCGAGCACTTGTAGACGATCAGATCGTCCACCACGCCCCCGTCCTCATAGCACATGGGGGAGTACCGGGCCTGGCCGTCGGACATGCCGGTGAAGTCGTTGGTCATGAGATGGTTCACGTTGGCCAGGGCGTCGGCGCCCCGGAGCACCAGCTCCCCCATGTGGCTCACGTCGAACAGCCCGCAGGCGGAGCGCACCGCCCTGTGCTCGGCGATCACGCCGCTGTACTGCACCGGCAGCAGCCACCCAGCAAAGGGGACGATCTTCCCTCCCGCCGCCACGTGGCGGTCGTAGAGGGGGGTCTTGCGTCCTTCCATTTCCATTCCCTCCTTCTGATTTTGGACAGCAAAAAAGCGCATGGCAAAAAAGCCATGCGCCTCTGTTGCGTTGCCTGAGAGTTTTGCCCCCGTCGGCGCGGGATGTCCCGCTTTCCAGAGTCTCGTCCGGAGCCGGTCCTTCTGCCTGAGAGATCCCTGCGCTTGCCCCTTCGGCGGCGGAGGTTCCGCACTCTCCCGGCCCCATCATCCGACCATATGCACTTGAAGCTGCTCTCTGTACCTTCCAGTATAAAGGAGGAGGGGGGAAAAGTCAACCGGATTTTGCCCCGCTCCGGCCGCCGCCGGGGAGGGCCGTCTCCCCCTCCGGCGGGGGCACCCGCCGGTGCTCCGCCGGCCCCCAGGCGGGGAGGGGGAGGCCCTGCATGGCGCCGAACACCCGGCTCTTCAGGCCGGGGTACTGCTTGTCCAGGGACCTGATGAGCTCCTTGATCTCCTGCCGCTTGGTGTTCCCGTCCGCCGGACAGGGATTGAAGATCACCGGCAGGCCGTTGCGGGCGGCGGCATTGCGCAGCAGCCCCTCCCCGCAGTAGAGCAGGGGGCGGATCTGGGTGATGCCGGTGCGGTCCAGGTAGGTCACCGGCTGGAAGCAGGAGAGCCGCCCCTCGTAGAACAGGGAGAGGAAAAAGGTCTCCACCGCGTCGTCGAAGTGGTGGCCCAGGGCGATCTTGGTGATCCCCCGCTCCTGCAGGGCGTTGTGGAGGGCCCCCCGGCGCATCTTGGCGCACATGGAGCAGGGGTTTTTCTCCTTCCGCAGGTCAAAGATGATGTGGTGGATCTCCGACTTCAGCAGGGTGAAGGGCACGTCAATGGAGCGGCAGTACTCCGCCACCGGGGTGAAGTCCATCCCGGCGCCCCCGTCCACATGGCCCATGTCCAGGGTGACAGCCTCCACGGTGAAGGGCTTGGGGTAGAACTCCCGCAGGCGGGCCAGGGCCGCCAGCAGGGTGATGGAGTCCTTGCCGCCGGACACCCCCACCGCCACCCGGTCGCCGGCCTGGATCATGTCGTAGTCCTCCACACAGCGGCGGACATAGCTCAGAATCTTGTTCATAGGCACCTCAAAATTTGAAAATCGAAAGAGAGATATCGGGAGATTAAAGGAGATTTCAGGAGAATAGGAGAGATTGTGCGCTCATAAATTTAAAAATTGAAAAAACGTGTTGACACCTGGGAACCATCGTATTATAATACAAAACGCTCCAGTCGTAAAGATTGGGGTTTTGATTCTGTTTAGACCATTTTGAGCATAGAACGCAGAAAATTGGAGGTTTCACCATGTCCACTTTTATGGCCAACAAGGGGAACATCGTCCGCAAGTGGTATATCCTCGACGCGGCGGGCAAGCCCCTGGGCAAGACTGCCGCCACCGCGGCCACCCTGCTGCGGGGCAAGCACAAGCCTGAGTACACCCCCCACGCCGACTGCGGCGACTACGTCGTGATCGTCAACGCCGAGAAGGCCGTCCTCACCGGCAAGAAGCTGGAGCAGAAGTATTACCGCACCCACTCCGGCTGGGTGGGCGGCCTCAAGGAGACCAAGTACCGCCTGCTGATGCAGCAGAAGCCTGAGCTGGCCATGTACGTGGCCGTCCGCGGCATGATGCCCCGGAACATCATCACCAAGGATTCTCTGACCCGCCTGCACATCTACCGCGGCGCGGAGCATCCCCACACCGCCCAGAAGCCCGAGTCCTGGGCCGCCAACTAAGCAGGAGGTACAGACGAATGTATAAGAGCAAGAAGCCTTATCTGTATGGCACCGGCCGCCGCAAGTCCTCCGTGGCCCGGGTGCATCTTTTCCCCAACGGCACCGGCTCCATCACCATCAACGGCCGGGATATCGACGAGTACTTCGGGCTGGAGACCTTGAAGCTGCTGGTCCGTCAGCCTCTGGCTGCCACCGACACCCTGGGCAAGGTGGACATTGAGGCCACCGTCACCGGCGGCGGCGTCACCGGCCAAGCCGGCGCCATCCGCCACGGCGTGGCCCGGGCCCTGCTGCAGGTCAACCCTGAGTTCCGCCCCGCCCTCAAGGCCGCCGGCTTCCTCACCCGCGACCCTCGCATGAAGGAGCGCAAGAAGTACGGCCTCAAGGCTGCCCGTCGCGCTCCGCAGTTCAGCAAGCGCTAAACTTT
>CALWXU010000133.1 GCA_944385585.1 uncultured Flavonifractor sp. | reverse complement strand
CGAGACCATCCGGCTCTCCGCCCGGGACTACGACCCCTCCCACGTGAACCGCTACCTCACCACCCTGGCCGGGGAGTACCACCGCTTCTACAACTCCTGCCGCATCAAGGGGGAGGCGCCGGAGGTCCTGGCCGCCCGGCTCAAGCTGTCCGACACCGTGCGGGCCGTCATCGCCAACTGCCTGGCCCTGCTGGGCGTCTCCGCGCCGGAGAAGATGTAAGAAAAAGCTGGGGGCGCTTCCGCTGGAAGCGCCCCCAAAATCGGCCTCCGGACCGGTCCGCTCTCTGGAAGGGGAGCGGATTTCTTACATTTGTATAAAGAAATGAAAAACATTTATTTAACAATTTGTTAATTGATATGTAACACTCTTGCAATCTTTTCAGAGCGTGGTATCATAGGCTCCACGCCTGCGGGAAATCCCCGGGGCGGACTCTTTCCAACCACGCTGTGGAGGATTACAGGCATGAATTTACTGGAGCTTGTGCAACATCTGAACCTCGCCATTGTGGTGCTGTTTACCCTGCTGTACCTGTACCAGGGCTTTTATGTGGTGGTGGGACTGGTGCGCCGCCGCTGGACCGACCGGCACCAGCCGTCGAAGCTCCACCGCTTCGCCGTCATCGTCTCCGCCCGCAACGAGGAGGAGGTGATCGGCGAGCTGCTGGAGAGCCTGCGAAAACAGAACTACCCCGAGGAGCTGCTGGATCTGTACGTGGTGGCGGACAACTGCACTGACCGCACCGCCGAGGCCGCCCGTCTGGCGGGGGCCATTGTCTACGAGCGGTTTGACCAGAAGAACAAGGGCAAGGGATACGCCATGGACTACCTGTTCCGCCGCCTGCGGGAGGAGGGAAAGGACGTCTACGACGGCTACTTTGTCTTTGACGCGGACAACCTGGTGGACCCCGACTTCGTCGCCGAGATGAACCGCACCTTTGACCGGGGCTACGACGCGGTGACCTGCTACCGCAACTCCAAGAACTTCGGCACCAACTGGATCTCCGCCGGCTACTCCATCTGGTTCCTGCGGGAGGCCCGGTTCCTCAACTTCCCCCGCACCCTGCTGGGCACCAACTGCCACGTGTCTGGCACCGGCTTCCTGGTGTCCGCCCAGGTGATCCGGGAAAACGGCGGCTGGCCCTTCCACCTGCTCACCGAGGACATCCAGTTCTCCGTGGACTGCGCCGTGCAGGGCCGGCGCATCGGCTACTGCGACAGGGCGGTGGTCTATGACGAGCAGCCCACCACCTTCCGGCAGTCCTGGGATCAGCGGCTGCGCTGGTCCAAGGGCTTCTACCAGGTGGACCGGGCCTATACCATCCCCCTGCTGAAGGGCTGCTTCCGCTGGGGGAGCAAGGGCACCTCCTGCTACGACATGCTCGCCACCGTGGCGCCGGGCATGCTGCTCACCCTGCTCATCATCCTGTTCAACGGCGTGGTGCTGGCCGCCTGCCTGACTCAGCCCGCCAGCATGGCTGCCCGCATCATCGACGAGACCCTGGGCTTCCTCGGCTCCAACCTGTGGAACTTCTACCTGGGGCTGCTGGCCTACGGTATGCTGACCGTGCTGTCCGAATGGCGGCACATCGGCGCCGCGCCGATGCAGAAGATCGGGTATGTGTTCACCTTCCCGATCTTCATGGCCACCTACATCCCCATCTCCATTGCCGCCCTGGTGTGCAGGGTGGAGTGGAAGCCCATCTACCACACCGCCGCCAGAAAGCTCAGTGAGCTGGGATAACCTGAGGGAGCCGGGGATTTCCCCGGCTCCCTTTTCCAGCGGGGCGGGCGTCAGCCCGCCCCTTGCATTTGTGCCCCGGCGGTGATATACTAGCATGCAAACATGCCAAGAGCAGACATTCAGGAGGAGCAAAACGACTATGGACACCACCCACCCTTTCTCCCTGCCCATTCTGCTGGACGGCGCCACCGGCACCGAGCTCTGCCGGCGGGGCATGCCGGCCGGCGCCTGCGCCGAGCAGTGGGTGCTGGAGCACCCTGACGCCCTGCTGGAGCTCCAGCGGGCCTATGTGGACGCGGGCAGCCAGGTGCTCCTGGCCCCCACCTTCGGGGCAAGCCGGGTGGGGCTGGAGCGGCACGGCATCCGGGGCAGGACGGCGGAGTATAACCGCCGGCTGGTGGAGCTGACCCGGCAGGCCGCCGGCGGCCGGGCCCTGGTGGCGGGGGATCTGGCCCCCACGGGGCTGTCCATCGCCCCCTTTGGGGAGAGCAGCTTTGACGAGCTGGTGGCCATTTACACCGAGCAGGCCGCCGCCCTGGCGGCGGCTGGCGTGGACCTGTTCGTCATGGAGACGGTCACGCATATGGCGGAGGCCCGGGCGGCGGTGCTGGCCTGCAGGGCCGTGTCGGACAGGCCGGTGTGGGTCAGCTTCACCTGCGACGAGGACGGCCGCACCCCCGCCGGCACCGACGTGCTGGCCGGCCTGATCGTCATGCAGGGCATGGGGGCGGCGGCCTTCGGCCTCAACTGCTCCTGCGGCCCAACGGAGATGGAGGCGCAGCTGCGCCGCCTGGCCCCCTACGCCTCGGTGCCCCTCATCGCCAAGCCCAGCGCCGGCCTGCCGGAGCTGGCGGAGGGGAGGGCCGTGTACCGCTGCACACCGGAGCGGTTCGCCTCCCACGCCGCGGCGTTTGCGGCGGCTGGTGTGCGCATCTTCGGCGGCTGCTGCGGCACCACGCCGGAGCACATCGCCGCCCTGAGGGCGGCGGTGGACGGGGTGGACTTTGCCGCCTTCCCGCCCCCGGAGCACGACCCCGACGTCATCCCCTGCGCCAGCGAGAAGGAGGCCCGGTTCATCACCCCCGACGTGGACGTGGGGGAGACCATCGAGTGCACCCCCGACCTGCTGGAGGACATTCTGGCGGCGGAGGAGGAGGCCCCTCAGGGCGCGCTGAAAATTGCCATCCTGGAGGAGGACGACCTGGACATCTTCGCCGAGAACCAGTATGCGGTGAAGGACGCCCTGTGCCTCTGGTCCGATGTGCCGGAGCTGCTGGAGAAGGCCCTGTACCTCTACCAGGGCCGGGCCTTCTGGGACGGCACCGGCGACCTGGAGGAGGCGTTCCTCCGGGAGATGTCCCGCAAGTACGGCCTGGTGCGCCTGTAAACGTACAGACAGACACACAGAGCGGCGGCCCGGCCGGGCCGCCGCTCCTTGTCCGCCTATTTTCTGAGGATGCGCCGGAGGGCCGCCTCGTCCAGCAGGTTCACCGTCTGGAACGCCCCCCGGTAGAACACGGCGAAGCTGTTGAACGGGCAGGGGAGGGCCTTGGCCAGCTCCAGGCTGTCCACCCGGATGAGGGTCAGGGGGATTCCCCCGTCCTCGCAGAGCGCCCGCACCCGCTCCACGCACGGGAGGATGTAGGGGCACTGGCAGCTGTAATAGATGGTCAGCTCCTGCCGCTCCACAGACCCCCGCTTGGCGCTCGGGGTGAAGCGGGGGAGGGTGCCGTCCAGCGAGAGGGCCAGCAGCTCATAGCCGGTCTCTGTGGTATCCGCCGTCTCAAAGCCGAACCTGCGGGCGAAGGCCTGGTCGGAGAGCCACGCCTTCTGCTTGCCAGCCCCCAGCATGCACACGCCGGACTTCCCCCGGGCCCTGGCGTCGGCCAGGCAGGACTCCAGCAGCGCCCTGCCGTACCCCCTCCCCTTGTGGGGTCCGGTGACCCACAGGCAGTAGATGTAGAGGTAGTTGTCCCCCTCCGCCGGCACCCACGCCCTCTCCAGGGGGGCGTACTCGATGAAAACCACGCCCTTCTCGTCCAGCTTGCGGAACACGTGCCCCTCCCGCAGCCGCTCCGCCAGCCACCGCCGCTTTTCCTCCACCCCGGGGTGGGGCTTTTTGCTGCGGATGATGCAGCACAGATGCTCCTGCGCCAGGTTCTCCGGCGTCAGGTCGATGAAATGTCCGTCCATGGCGGCTCCCTCCTCTGTCCCTGTGATCATAGCACAGGAGGGCGCCGGCGTCCACCCCGGTTCCGCCGCCGTCAACCCCCTAGGCGCATGTTTTGGAAAATCAGCGAAACCGCCAAAAAGCATCCTGTGTTTTTGGCGGGGGCCTCCGGTTTTGTGCCTTGACGGAGGAGGCAAGATACGGTATCATAGAAAACGGACAAGCAAAAATAGCCACAAGATGTAGTGCCAAGCTGAGGCGGCGGCCCCGCCCTGTTTTGGCTTTTTTGCTGGAAAAGAGCCCGGAGAAAGGAATGGAACGCCATGACACTGACCAAGATCCGCAAGCGGGACGGCCGGCTGGCCGACTTCAACGAGGAGAAGATCGCCTCCGCCATTGAGAAGGCCTTCGCCGCCACCTACAAGCCGGGGCAGGAGGACGTGGCCCGCCGGCTGGCCGACGAGGTGCTCTCCATCCTGGAGGTGGAGGGGGAGCGGCAGCCCGAGGTGGAGCACATCCAGGATCTGGTGGAGCGGGTGCTCATGGACAACGGCTACGTCCAGACCGCCAAGGCCTACATCCTCTACCGGGAGGAGCGCAGCCGCGCCCGGGAGATGAGCACCCGGCTGATGAAGACCTACGAGGACATCACCTTCTCCAAGGCCAAGGACTCCGACATCAAGCGGGAGAACGCCAA
>CALWXU010000132.1 GCA_944385585.1 uncultured Flavonifractor sp. | reverse complement strand
TGGTGGCCCCCCTGGGCTACGACCTGAAGGAGGCCGACGGCCCCTCCCTCCAGAAGCTGCTGGACGCTTCCAGGGGCAGGCCGGAGGAGGCCGCTGTGTCCATGATGGTGCTCCGCGCCCTGATGAAGGCCCGGTACGACGGGGAGAACCTGGGCCACTTCGGCCTGGGGGCCAGGTACTACTGCCACTTCACCTCCCCCATCCGCCGCTATCCGGACCTCATGGTCCACCGCATTCTCACCGCCCTGCTGGACGGGAAGCTGACCGGCGGGCGGGAGAAGCGCCTGTCCACCGCGGCGCAGAGGGCGGCGGTGCAGTCCTCCCAGCGGGAGCTCGCTGCCCAGACCGCCGAGCGGGAGATCGAGAAGCGGTACATGGCCGAGTTCATGCACGCCCATCTGGGGGAGACCTTTGCCGGCGTGGTGTCGGGGGTCACCCGCTTCGGCCTGTTCGTCACCCTGTCCAGCGGGGTGGAGGGCCTGCTCCCCGTGGAGGCCCTGCCCGGGCAGGGCTACCAGTACGACGAGGCCCATCTCACCCTGGTGAGCGAGGGGGGCGGCGCCTCCTACACCTTCGGAACCCCGCTGGAGGTGGTATGCGCCGCCGCCGACCCCGCCTCCGGCCAGATTGACTTCGCCCTCCCCGGCGGGGCGCCGGTCCCCCGGGCCGCGCCCGCAAAAAAAGAGGCGCCCCCCAAGCCGCCCAGACGGGCGAAGGGGGGCGGCCGCAGGGCCATGCACGTGCCCAAGGGGCGGAAGCGGCGGCAGGGGGGCCGCTAGCGCCTGGCCAGGCGGAGGGCCAGCACGGTGCGGTCGTCGGCGGCGCCCGCCCGGGCTGTGCTCTCATCCAGGACGGCCTGGGCCAGCTCCCGGGGGCTGTCCCCGCCGAAGGCGGTCAGGGCGTCCCGGATCCACTGATCCCCCTCGCCGCCAGCCACCCCGTCGGTGACCAGGAGCACCCAGTCCCCCGGCTCCAGCCGGAGGGCGGTGGCGTCGGGGGCGGCCCCGTCCCCGGAGGCCAGGCCGGCGGGGAGGGCCGCGCCGGTGATGCGGCTCACCGCCGCCCCCTTCTTCACGTAGGTGGGGGCGGCGCCGTACTTGTACACCGCCCCCTCGCCGGTGAACAGGTCCACCCGCAGCAGGTCGATGGTGGTGAAGCCGCCGGCGGCCTGGTCGTTGCGCAGGGCCAGGGCGGAGCTGAGGGTGCGCAGGGCGTTCTCCGGCCGGACGCCCGCCCGGAGGAACTGCTCCAGCAGGCGGACGGCCAGGGTGCTCTCCCGCTGGGCGGGGGCGCCGGAGCCCATGCCGTCGCACAGCAGGACGTAGAGGGCGCCGTCGTCGTGCTTGAACCAGGCGCCGGTGTCTCCGCTCACCGCCTGCCCGTCCTTCTTTTTGGCCGCCACCCCAGCCACCGCCATCAGCGGCTCGCTCTGCACCAGCACCAGCTTGTCCCGCCGCTCCTCGTCCAGGGGGCGCAGGGGGAAGCTCATCAGCCTGGACAGCTTGTCCACCGCCTCCGGCCTGCGGAGGGGGGAGAGGCCGGCCCCCTCCAGCTCCACCCGCAGGTGGCCAGCCTGGTCGTAGAAGGCCGCCAGCTGGCACTCGATGCCCTGGGCGGTGAGATACTGCCGCAGGCGCTTCTCCCGCACCGGGTCGGGCACCAGCTCGGCGGAGAGCTCCGCCGCCGCCTCCCCCAGCACCCCGGCCAGCTCGGCGTACTGCCGGCACACGGCCGCCCGGCTGTCCTGCAGGCGGCTCTGAAGCTGCCGCCGATAGAGCAGGGCGGACAGCTCCTCATTGGCGGCGGTGAGGAAGTCACTGAAGCGGAGGCAGCGGTTGGCAAAGTAGGCGGGGAAGTCGCCCCCCTCGCCCTTGCCCCGCTCCAGCATGGCGGGGAGGGCGTCGTTGAGGGCGTTGAAGGTGGACACATAGTCCCGCTGCCAGCAGGCGGTCTGGAGGGGGCAGCGCTTGCACACCCGCTCCGCCGTCCGGTCAAAGACCGAGGCGGCGTCGTTGTCGTTGGGCTTGGGGGTGTGGAACACCCCCCGCATGGACTCGTACAGGCTTTTGAAGGCGGCGGCGGTGTCCTCCAGCCGGGCGGAGACATAGGCCCGGGCCCGCTCCTGGGTGTCGTGCCGGGGCTGCCGGGCCACCAGGGCCCCCACCTGCCGCAGGGCCCGCTCCGGCAGCACCAAAAAGACCACCGAGGCGATGAACACCTCGTAGAGCAGGGAGATGTGCAGCCCGTCCGACCAGGTCCACAGCACCGCCAGGGCGTTGGACAGCACATAGGCCAGGGCGGCGGCCAGCCGCCCCTGCCGGTGGAACACCCCGGTCATCACCCCCGCCAGGGCGTAGGCCATGGAGTAGAAGGGCATACCCCCGGCGGACAGATCCATCCCCAGCCCCACGGCCACCCCCACCGTGGCCCCCACGCCGATGCCCCCCTTGTAGGCCGTGGCCATCACCGCCAGTGCGGCGGCCAGCCGCCCCGCCGACAGGTCCCACAGCAGGGTGAGCTTGGACAGGGTGAGCAGCAGGGTGCCCGCCAGGATCAGCAGGCTCACCGTCTGCCGGGGGGTGAGGGCCTCCTCCTCCCGCTTCTCCGTCCAGGGAGTGAAGGCGATGCGGTAAAAGTAGGCCGACGCCCCGCACAGCAGCAGCTCGGTGCCGAAGAAGATCAGGCTCTCCGGCGACCAGCCCCGGTCGGATAAGTACACAAAACCGGTGACTCCGTCCAGGCCCGCCGCCGCCAGGGGCATGAACCAGCTCCTGCGGTACACCTTCACGTCAAAAAAGGCGAAGGCAAGGGAGAAGGTGAGAATGGAGGCGGCCACATACCGCAGGCCCTCGGCAAAGCCCTGGAAGGACAGGTAGCCGAAGCAGGCCCCCAGCAGGGCGCAGAACCCGTCGATGCCGGAGCCGGAGGCCGCCACCAGCCCCAGGCCGAAGGGGGCGTATCCGCCAAAGATCTCCGCGCCGGAGAGCAGGGCCCCCAGCAGGAAGCGGATGGCGCACTCCGCCGTGCGCACCAGGGCGGCCGACCGAAAGACCACCCTGCCGGTCTCCCGGGCCTCCTCCCGCATCTTGGCCGCCTTTGTTCTCCACGTCTGCTTGGTCGCCATGCTCCCGTCTCCTTTGCATCCGGGCCCGTCCGCCCGGCGTATCGGAGACAGTATAATCCAAAAATTGGAAAAATCTAGTCGGAACCCGGCAGGGAGGCAAAAAGGGGCGGCGGACCGCATGCGCGGTCCGCCGCCTTGCCTGTCGAAACCCTCCCAAGAAAAAGCCTCGCAGAGCTCCCGCGGCCGCAGCCGCAGGGATCAAATCAAAATCCGTCATTTTCGGGGACATGTGCCTAGGGCTTGTTTGAAACATGTCAACATGCCCAATCGGCTGGCCGTTTGTCCCCTGGACGGCGCAATTTTTCCTTGAAATCCGCCAGGATTCCTGCGAAAATATTGCTTGCCAGCGGCCCAAAATCCCTCGCCGCTGGGCATATCGCCAATTTTTAAACAAACCCTAGAAGCCCTCCGCTCCGCTTTCCCGGAAGCTGCGGAAGTAGACCGCCCCATGACCCCAGCAGTCACGAAGCTGCTGAAAGGGGATGCAGGTCAGGCTGCAGATGAGGTGGTATGAAGAAGCGGGAAGGATGAAACACGCCTTCCCGCCACCTTCTTCCTTATGAAGCCAGACTTCAATCTGGATATTTTTAATATATTTCCGCTCAAAGTTGGGGTCATCCAGGCTGAGGATCCCGTCCTCGATATCGTGGGAGGCCGCCCCACCCATGGTGAAGAAGGTGAAGCCGGCCAGTTCAAACACCTGCCCCCGCATCAGATGGAGCACGTGGGGCCGGATGGGCTGCACTTTGCCGCCGTGCCAGGTCTCCACCGGGTATCGGGCCAGGGCATTGTAGTTTTCGTGGTTCCCGGAGACGAAGGCAACGGTGAAGGGCAGCCCCTCCAGCCAGTCCAGGGTCTCGTCATCCCGCTCATCCCCGAACCACACGCCGCCGAAGTCTCCCAGCTGGAGCACCACATCCTCCTTGGTGAGCTCCCGGCTCTCCGGGAAATATTCCGGGCGGAACCGCCCAAAATTCCCGTGGGTGTCGCCTGTCGCATAGAGTTTCACGCCAGCTTCCTCCTTTTTGGCTGTGCCACGTATTGCTCGATCTCCCTGCCATCCCGGAAGGTCACCCGGATGCTCTCCCGGGAGAGCACCGTCACCTTCTCCAGCAGTTGATGGATGACCTCCTCGTCCCACTCTGTCAGCGCCGCCGTCATATGCTCCATGGCGGCCGATACCGCCCGCAGGCGCTGGTTCACCTTCTGGTTTTCCTGGCATATGCCCTCCAGCCGGGCCTTTCGCTCCCTGAGCCGGGCGGTGGACTCGGACAGCTCCCGGAACCGCTCCGTATAGTCCGCCCCAGGGTTGGCAGACGCCTTGGCCAGCAGATCGTTGAACTGGCCGCTCAGTTCCTCCAGGGCCCGGTCCATGTCCGCCAGGCTCATACTCTCCCCCGGAACCGGGGCCAGTTCCCGCTCCATGGCGGCGGTGGGCTGCCCGGTCAGGGTATCATGGTCAGCCATATTTCAATTATCGTTTTTGTCACCCGCTTGGGACTCCCATCAAGCCATCTTATCCACGGAAAATCGATTCAGCAAA
>CALWXU010000131.1 GCA_944385585.1 uncultured Flavonifractor sp. | reverse complement strand
TGTTTGAGGACGCCCTCCCCCCCCGGCGCGGGGCGGAGATCCAGCGGCTCAAGACCGAGCTGATCCAGCAGGGGGCCTTGGGCGCCTGCATGAGCGGCACCGGCTCCGCCGTGTTCGGCCTGTTTGACTGCGGGGAGGCCGCCCAGCTGGCACGGGACGCCCTGGCCCGGCTGTGCCCCGCCTGCTTTCTGGTACAGACGGCCGGAAAACTGGTATAAAATGCAAAACCACCGTCCACAATGTAGGCACTACATCGTGGACGGTGATTTTTATGACTTCTTCCAAGACCCTGCGCCGGTGGGAGCTGGCGCTGCTTGTCGGCGTGGCCCTTGCCGCCCTGCTGGGGGCCCGGCTGGACGGGGCCCAGGCCGCCCTGGCCGGCCAGGTGGTCCGCCTCCATGTGCTGGCCAATTCCGACACGGAGGAGGACCAGGCCCTCAAGCTCCAGGTGCGGGACCGGGTGCTGGCGGAGGCGGAGACCTATCTCACCCCCGGCATCACCCGGGACGAGACGGAGGCGCTCCTCCGCGCCCATCTGGCCGATCTGGCCGCCGCCGGGGCGGAGGCGGTGGGGGCGGCGGGGTACGACTACCCGGTGACCGCCTCCCTGGTCCACGACTACTGGTTCCCCACCAGGACCTACACCGACTTCGCCCTCCCGGCGGGGCAGTACACCGCCCTGCGCATCGAGATCGGCGCGGGGGCCGGGCAGAACTGGTGGTGCGTGGTGTTCCCGCCCCTGTGCCTGGGCTCGGTCACTGAGACGGTGGAGGAGACCGCCGCCGAGGCGGGGCTGACGGAGGGCCAGGTCTCCCTGATCACCGGAGAGGATGAGGGCTATGTGGTGAAATTCAAGGCCATCGAGCTGCTGGAGGAGTTCAAGGGCTGGCTTGCGGGTTCGTAACCCCGAACCCTCCAGCGGCAGCGCTCCGTTGACCCTCCCGCAATTATAGGTGTAAAAAATCCGTAAAAGCGCCCTAGTTTTCCCCGTTCAGCCGCACCATGTGGAGATGATCCTCCCACACGCCGTTGATCTTCAGGTATTGGCGGGACAGGCCCTCCTCCACAAAGCCGGCCTTGGCCGCCGCCCGGCGGGAGGCGGTGTTGCGGGGCATGATGTTGGCCTCCACCCGGTGGAGCCCCAGGGCCCGGAAGGCCCACTCGGCGCCATAGGCGATGGCCTCGGAGCCAAAGCCCCGGCCCCAGAGGGTGTGGTCGACCTTGTAGGAGATAAAGCAGGACTGGAAGGCCCCCCGGACGATCTCGTTGAGGCCCAGCATCCCCACGATCTTTCCCGGGTGACGGGGCTGGACCAGCAGGAAGCGGAAGGAGCGGCCCGCCTCGGCCCAGGACCGCTCCTCCGCCAGGCGCCGGGCCTGTCCCGCCTCGGTATAGAACCCCTCCTCCCACGCCGGGTCAAAGGGGGCGAAGGCCGCCCGGTTGCGGCGGTAAAAGGCGGCCGCGGCGGCGGCCCACCCCGGGGAGACGGCTGCGAAGCCCAGCCGCGGGGAGCGGAATACATAATCGCCCATTAAAAACCCTCCTGCCTGCCGCCGACGCGGCGGGCGCAGCCCCTGGCCGGAATCCGCCGGCCAGGGGCTGCGCCCAAAATATCCTTATTCTTCCTCTTCTGACGGTGCGCCCAGGCGGCGCAGCAGCTCCAGCAGCTGGGCCGCCTCCTCCGGGGGAAAGCGGCCGAGGATCTCCTCATTGAGCGCCTCCACCGTCCGCAGCACGTCGTCCCGGATGGCCTCGCCCTCCTCGGTGGGGGCCACGCGGATGCTCCGCCGGTCATTGGGGTCCAGCACCCGGTCCACCAGCCCGCGCTTCTGCATCTTGTCCAGAATTCCAGAGACGGTGGAGTTCTCCAGCCGGAGCAGCTGGGCGATCTCCTTGGGGGAGGCGGAACCCCTGCTCCACAGGCAGTTGAGCACCCCGTACTGCCCAGGGGTGATGCCGTAGTCCGACAGCCGCTGGGAAAACATGAGGAAAACCTCGTGTTGAGCCACCGTCAGCAGATAGTTGATGCAGTTGCGCAGCTCCATAGAAACCAATCAGCCCTTTCCACAGCGGGACGCTGTTATTTGCTAGAGTATATCACAACTCCAGCTGGATTTCCAGTGTTCGGGGCCAATCGGCGAAAAAACAGGTTCAGCGGAACAGGCCGCCGGAGATGACCAGCTTCTGGATCTCGTTGGTGCCCTCGTAAATCTGGGTGATCTTGGCGTCGCGCATCATGCGCTCCACGTGATAGCCCTTCATATAGCCGTTGCCGCCCAGCATCTGGACGCACTCGGTGGTCACCTTCATGGCCACATCGGTGCAGGTGAGCTTGGCCATGGCGGCGGCGGCGGTATAGGGCTTGCCCTCCTCCTTCAGGGTGGCGGCCTTGTAGAGGAGCAGCTCGGCCTTCTCGATCTCGGTGGCCAGCTCGGCCATCTTGAAGGCCAGATACTGCTGCTTGCAGATGGGCTTGCCGAACTGCTGGCGCTGCATCATGTACTTGCGGGCGGTCTCAAAGGCCCCCTTGGCGATGCCCAGGGCCTGGGCGCCCACGCCGATGCGGCCGCCGTCCAGGGTTTTCATGGCCAGCTTGAAGCCCTCGCCGGGCTTGGCAATCATCCGGTCGGCGGAGACGCGGACGTTGCTGATGTGCATGTCGCTCACCGGGGCGGAGCGGATGCCCATCTTGTCCTCCACCTTGCCCACGGTGAAGCCGGGCATGCCCTTCTCCAGGACAAAGGCGGCCATGCTCTTGGTGCCGATGGAGGGGTCGGTGAGGCAGTAGACCACCGTGTAGTCGGCCACAGGCCCGTTGGTATTGAAGCACTTGGAGCCGTTGAGGATGTAGTCGTCCCCGTCCTTGGTGGCGATGGTCTGCTGTCCGGCGGCGTCAGAGCCGGCGTTGGGCTCGGTCAGGCCGAAGGAGCCGATGGCCCTGCCGCTGGCGATGGGCTCCAGGAAGCGCTTCTTCTGCTCGTCGGTGGCGGAGGAGTTGTAGATGCTGCCGCCGTAGAGGGAGGTGTTGACCGAGAAGCTGATGCCAAAGGCGGCGTCCACCTTGGAGACCTCCTCCACAGCCAGGATGTAGGACAGGTAGCTGCCGCCGGTGCCGCCCAGCTCCTTGGGATAGGGGATGCCGTAGGTCCCCGCCTGGCCGAACTTCTGGAAGGCCTCCATGGGGAAGTCCTCGGTGGCGTCCCGCTCCAGCACGCCGGGCAGAAGCTCCTTCTCCGCGAATTCCCTGGCGAATTTCTGGATCTGCTGCTGTTCCTGAGTCAGTTCGAAGTTCATGGTGATGCCGTCCTTTCTTTTTTGATTGATAATTTTATTTTCTCAGAATACTTTTGTAACAAAACTTTTCTGCTTGAGCTGAATATAGCACAGACCAGGACGGCTGTCAAGGGGGCTGCGCAAAAAATGTCCCCTCACGCCGGGCATGCGCCTTCTGCATGGAAAAGATTCCATTCTGGAAGGTTGACCTGGCCGCCGGTTTTCGGTAAAATAGGAAGAAAGACGAGGGGCCGCCCAGAGCTGGGCGGCCCCGCAATGCCGAGGAGAATACCATGCTGAACCAAGACGAGGAGCTTCGCTTCTGCCGGGCCCGCCGGGCCGCCATCGCGCTGGACTTCCAGAACCTGAATCCCGAGCAGCAGAAGGCCGCCATGGCCACTGAGGGGCCCCTGCTGCTGCTGGCGGGGGCGGGCAGCGGCAAGACCACCGTGCTCATCCACCGCATCGCCAACCTGATGAAGTACGGCCGGGGCTCCGACTGCGACGAGGCGCCTGGCTGGGTCACCCCCGCCGATCTGGCATTTCTGGAGGCGTATGTCCGCAGCCCCGATCCCGCCCAAAAGGCGGAGCAGGAGCGCCTGTGTCAGGTGGACCCGGCGGTGCCCTGGTCCATCATCGCCATTACCTTCACCAACAAGGCCGCCGGGGAACTGAAGGAGCGGCTGGAGCGGATGCTGGGCCCGGCGGCGGGCGACATCTGGGCCTCCACCTTCCACTCCGCCTGCGTGCGCATCCTGCGGCGGGACATCGACCGGCTGGGCTTTACCAGCTCCTTCACCATCTACGACACCGCCGACTCCGAGCGGGTGGTCAAGGACATCCTGAAGGACTTCAACCTGGACGAGAAGGCCTTCGCCCCCCGCTCGGTGCTGGGTTACATTTCCCGGGCAAAGGACGCCATGAAGCTGGGAAGGGACTACCTGGCCGAGTGTGAGAAATCCGGCGATTTCCGCCTGGTGAAGATCGCCAAGATCTATGTGGAGTACGAGCGCCGCCTGAAGGACGCCAACGCCCTGGACTTTGACGACATCATCCTCCACACCGTCCGCCTGCTCCAGAATTTCGATGACGTACGGGAATATTATCAAAAAAAATTCCGCTACGTACTCATCGACGAGTACCAGGACACCAACAACCTCCAGTATCTGCTGGCCTCCACCCTGGCGGGGGGGTATGAGAACATCTGCGTGGTGGGCGACGACGACCAGTCCATCTACCGCTTCCGGGGGGCCACCATTGAGAACATCCTCTCCTTTGAGAACCAGTACAAGGGCGCCCGGGTGATCCGGCTGGAGCAGAACTACCGCTCCACCAGGAACATCCTGGAGGCCTCCAACGCGGTGATCCGCAACAACGCCGGCCGCAAGGGCAAGGAGCTGTGGACGAAGCACGACGCGGGGGACAAGGTCCACTGCTACACCGCCATGAACGAACACGACGAGGCCCAGTATGTGGCGGCACAGATTCTGGCGGACTACTCCGCCGGCCGGGGCTGGAAGGATCACGCGGTGCTCTACCGCATGAACGCCCAGTCCAACCAGATTGAGCAGGCCTTCAAGCGCAACGGCGTCCCCTACCGCATCATCGGCGGCATCCGCTTCTTCGACCGGGCGGAGGTCAAGGACATGCTGGCCTACCTGTGCGCG
>CALWXU010000130.1 GCA_944385585.1 uncultured Flavonifractor sp. | reverse complement strand
GTCATCGGCGCCACCACCCTCACCGAGTACCGCAAGTACATCGAGAAGGACTCCGCCCTGGAGCGGCGCTTCCAGCCTGTCATGGTGGAGGAGCCCTCCATCGAGGACAGCGTAAAGATCATCCAGGGCATCGCCCCCTACTACGAGAGGTTCCACTTCGTGTCCATCTCCCCTGAGATGTGCCGCCTGGCGGTGACCATGTCCGAGCGGTACATCACCGACCGGTTCCTCCCCGACAAGGCCATCGACCTCATCGACGAGGCCTGCTCCGACGTGAACCTCCACAACAAGACCCTGGCCCGGGAGGTGGAGGTGAAGAAGGAGATCGAGTCCCTGGAGAAGGAGCGGGAGCGGCTGATGGTGGAGGCCAACGACCGGGACTATAAGCGGCAGACCGCCCTGAAGAACAACGAGCAGCGGCAGACCGAGCTGCGCCGGGAGCTGGCCAAGCTCAACGCCGAGCACGACTCCCTCATGGGCAACCCGGCCACCACCGAGGCCCTCAGCGCCAACGAGCAGCGGCAGGCCAACTTCCGCAGGGAGCTGGGCAGCCTGTCCGAGGAGCGGGAGAAGCTGCTCTCCGACGAGGGCAGCAGCAGGGACTACGAGAACCTGGCCGCCATCAAGAGCCGGGAGATGCAGCTCCAGGACGAGCTGGCCAAGCTGGAGGCCCAGAGCGCCCCGCCCCTGACGGTGGAGCACCTGGCCCATGTCATCGAGCTGTGGACCAAGATCCCCGCCAGTCAGATCCAGGAGGCGGAGTACGAGCGCCTGGCCAGGCTGGAGGAGCGCCTGAAGGAGCACATCATCGGCCAGGACGAGGCCGTCCACGCCGTGGCTACCGCCGTGCGGCGGGGCCGGGTGGGCATCGCCTCCAAGCGCAAGCCCGTGTCCTTCATCTTTGTGGGCTCCACCGGCGTGGGCAAGACCGAGCTGGTCAAGCAGCTGGCCATGGACATGTTCCACTCCCCCGAGTCCCTGATCCGCCTGGACATGAGCGAATTCATGGAGAAGTTCGCCGTCAGCCGCATCATCGGCTCCCCCCCGGGCTACGTGGGCTATGACGAGGCGGGCCAGCTCACCGAGAAGGTGCGCCGCAAGCCCTACTGCGTCATCCTCTTTGATGAGATCGAGAAGGCCCACCCCGACGTGCTCAACATCCTGCTGCAGATTCTGGACGACGGCCACATCACCGACGCCCAGGGCCGCAATGTGAACTTCGAGAACACCATCATCGTCATGACCTCCAACGCGGGCAGCGACGCCCGCACCTCCGCCGGCTCCGTGGGCTTTGGCCGCACCGCCGACGAGCAGGGCAGGGAGCGGGCCATGAAGGCCCTGGAGAGCTTCCTGCGGCCCGAGTTCATCAACCGGGTGGACGAGATCGTCTACTTCAACAAGCTCACCGAGGAGAACTTCAAGGCCATCGCCTCCATCATGCTGGGCGAGCTGCGGGACAACCTGAAGGACCGCGGCATCACCTTCACCTGGGACGAGGCCCTGCTGGACCACCTGGTGAAGAAGTCCTTCTCCGCCACCTACGGCGCCCGCAACCTGCGCCGGCAGATCCAGAAGGATCTGGAGGACGGCATCGCCACCAAGCTCATCGACAGCTACCTCCAGCCCCTGCACGGCATCCACGCCTCCGCCCAGGAGGACCAGGTGCTGCTCACCTCCGAATAAGCGCAAAGAGGACCCCCGGCCCGCTGGGCCGGGGGTCCTCTTTTATCTCACCGCGTCCGGCCCCGCCTGTCAGAGCAGGGAGACCGAATGGCTGCTCCCGTCCGCCGAGAAGGTCAGGGCCGTCCCGTCACTGTTAAGCGCCCAGTCGGAGCTGCCGCCCTCCCACAGGATGCGGCTGGTGCCGTCCCGGTACAGGGCCACGATCATGGAGGAAAAGTGCATCATATTCCGGTAGCCGATGGCCATGACGGTGCACGCCTCCGTATCCGCCCGGAAATCCACCTGGCTTGTGCCCGGGTCGCCCAGCTGCTGCACCAGCTCCACCATTTTCTCATAGGCCGCTGTGCGGATCTCCGCCACATTGCCCCGGGCGGCGCACACCGGCGCGCCCTCATGCAGGCGCAGGAACGTGACCACCGCCTGCTCCCGGCTGTAGCTGCCCAGGGGGTCAAACACCTGCCCGCCGCCGGAGACGCTGCCCATCACCCCCAGCTCTGTCACGGCGGCCACGCTGTCCACGGCCCAGTCCGCCACGGCGCTCCAGTCGGCATAGCCGCCGGAGCCGCCCCCGCCGTAGTCCGCCCTGTCCAGGAGCGCGTAGCTGCGGGTGAGCATGCAGGCGGCCTCCTGCCGGGTGATGGCGCCCTCCGGGTCAAAGAGGGCCTCCTGTACGGTGGTGAGGCTCTCCTGGTCGAAAACCGCCTCCGTCCTGCCGTTCACAATGCCCAGCTGATAGGCCGAGTTGACATAGGCCCGCTCCCCATCCTCGTCTGAAACGTCGGAGAAGTGCCACCAGTCGCCGTTCCTGCCCCACGGATCCAGCAGGCCGATGTCCTCCCCGGCGGTGCTCCCGCCGTCCGGGAGGCTGGCCATGCTGTAGGCGTTCACAAAGGCCCCGTCGTCGGCAAAGCCGTGCTCCACCGCCAGATATCGGATGGCCAGCCGGGTAAATTCCCCGCGGGTAATGGGGGTGTGCCAGCTGCCCGTCACCGCCTCGGGAACCAGGCCGGCCTCCACCGCCCGGCCCACCTCCTCCGCCGCCCAGGGGGAGGGCCCGTCCCCCTCTGCCGCCAGGGCCGGGGGCAGGCAGGAGAGCGCCAGGGCCAGGGACATGCCCAGAGCCAGGAGTCGTTTCATAGGATCCGCCTTCCTTTCTTCCGTTTTGCATGGGATGCTCTTCCTGTATTATATAACGCCTTCCCCGGCCAGTTTGTGACGTTTTCCTTACGTTTTTCCCCCAGGGCGCAGAGAGGGCCTGGCGCGGTGCGCGCCAGGCCCTCTTTTCGCTTCTCTGTTTACTCGTACAGGGGGTACTTGGCCGTCAGCTGGGCCACCTGGGCCCGGATGTCGTCGGCCCCGGCCTCAAAGTCGGTGGCGGTCTGCCACATCAGCCTGGCGATCACCGCCATGTCCTCCTCCCGGAATCCCCGGGTGGTGGCGGCGGGGGTGCCCACCCGGATGCCGCTGGTGACGAAGGGCTTCTCCGGGTCGTTGGGGATGGCGTTCTTGTTGACGGTGATGTTCACCTCGTCCAGCCGCTTCTCCATCTCCTTGCCGGTGAGGTGGGCGGGGCGGAGATCCACCAGCATCAGGTGGTTGTCCGTACCGCCGGAAACCAGGTCGAAGCCCTCGGCCATGAGGGCCTGGGCCAGGGCGGCGGCGTTCTTGACGATCTGGGCCTGATAGGCCTTGAACTCCGGGCGCATGGCCTCCCCCAGGGCCACCGCCTTGGCGGCGATGATGTGCTCCAGGGGGCCGCCCTGGCTGCCGGGGAAGATGGCGGAGTCGATCCTTTTGGCCAGCTCCTCCTTGCAGAGGATCATACCGCCCCGGGGCCCCCGGAGGGTCTTGTGGGTGGTGGTGGACACCACGTCGGCGTAGGGCACCGGGGAGGGGTGGAGCCCCGCGGCCACCAGGCCGGCGATGTGGGCCATGTCCACAAAGAGATAGGCCCCCACCTCGTGGGCGATGTCGGCAAAGGCCTTGAAGTCGATGGTGCGGGGATAGGCGGAGGCGCCGGCCAGGATCATGCGGGGCCTGTGCTGCTTGGCCAGATCGCGGACCTGGTCGTAGTCGATGTAGCCCTGGCCGTTGACGCCGTAGGCCACGATGTTGTAGTTCTTGCCGGAGAAGTTCACCGGGGAGCCGTGGGTCAGGTGGCCGCCGTTGGCCAGATCCATGCCCAGCACCGTGTCCCCGTGCTCACACAGGGCGGCGTATACCGCGTAGTTGGCGTTGGCGCCGCTGTGGGGCTGGACGTTGGCGTGTTCAGCCCCGAAGAGCTGGCAGGCCCGCTGCCGGGCGATGTCCTCCACCACGTCCACGCACTGGCAGCCGCCGTAGTACCGCTTGCCGGGGTAGCCCTCCGCGTACTTGTTGGTGAGCACCGTGGCCGCCGCGGCCAGCACCGCCGGGCTGACAAAATTCTCCGACGCGATGAGCTCGATGTTGCGCCGCTGCCGGCCGTACTCCGCCTGGACGGCGGCGCCCACCTCCGGGTCCTGCCCGGCCAGAAACTCCATGATCTCCTTGACCAAATTTCCCTCCACCTTTCTTGTCCGGCGGTTCCGTTTACGCCGTTTTCGTCCATTATACAGAATCTGCCTCCGAATTACAATCGCTACCTCTGAAAAAAGCCCCTCGTTTTTTGCCGCAATGTGTGCTATATTGTCTAATGAGGTGATTGGATGAAAACCCACGAAGATATTCTGTCCATTGTGGAGGAGCTGAAAAAGCTCTATCCCGACGGGCTGTGCTCCCTTCAGTACCCCAAGCCCTACGAGCTGCTCTTCTCCGTGCGCCTGGCCGCCCAGTGCACCGACGAGCGGGTCAACCAGGTCACCCCCGCCCTCTTCGCCCGCTTCCCCACCCTGGAGTCCCTGGCCCAGGCCGACGTGGCCGAGGTGGAGGAGTACATCCGCTCCACCGGCTTTTTCCGGGCCAAGGCCCGGGACATCGTGGCCGCTGCCCGGATGCTGGTGGACGAGTACGGCGGCAAAGTTCCCGACACCATGGAGGAGCTGCTCAAGCTCCCCGGCGTGGGGCGCAAGACCGCCAACCTGATCCTGGGCGACGTGTACCACACCCCCGGGGTGGTGGTGGCGGACACCCACTGCATCCGCATCACCGGCCGGCTGGGCCTCACCGACGGCACCAAGGACCCGGGCAAGGTGGAGGAGCAGCTGCGGCCCATCCTGCCGCCGGAGGAGTCCAACGACTTCTGCCACCGGATGGTGCTCCACGGCCGGGCGGTGTGCATGGCCCGCAAGCCGGACTGCCCCAGCTGCACCCTGCGGCCCTGGTGCGA
>CALWXU010000129.1 GCA_944385585.1 uncultured Flavonifractor sp. | reverse complement strand
TCCTGCGTAGGTTTTTCCAACGTTGGATTATCCAATGTTGGATTTTCCAATGTAGGTAAATCCGATGTAGGCGGCTGTGGCTGCTCATATATGACATAATCCGCACCGCGCAAACGTCCTTTTTCGTCGCGTTCCCGGCTGCGGACGATATATCCGGCTTTTTCAAGTTCTTTGACCGCTTCGCGGATTGCGTCGATCTTCTCCCGGTTGATATGAGATAAGCCCGCAAGGGTATAATCCCAATCTTCGGGTAAGGACAGCATTTGCGAAAGCAAGCCTTTTGCCTTTAAGGTGAGTTCCTTATTGCGCAAGTGGTGGTTGCTCATAACGGTATAGCCCGTATTTCTCTCAACTCGGAAAACTGCCATTTTTTATCACTTCCTTTCTCGGTTTGCGTGGAATATTAGAAAGCCGTTTTTGGCGGTTTTGGTATTGCAGTATGCCTTTACCGTATTCGCGTCTGAAAAGCCTTGTATTGCAAGGGCTTTTTCGCGCCTAACGTTCCACGTTACCGCCTGTTTTCGGGCATAAAAAAACCGCAACTCTTTTCAAGCTGCGGTATGCCAATATGCAGAAAGGGACGCTATCGGTCTGATAACGCCCCTTTTGCTCGGTTATTCAGTTGTAACCTGTTTGCCCGCCGTCCATAAACGCGATGATTTAAGGCTTTTTGCTTGTTTTCTTATCTCACCGCGCTTAACCGGGAGGCTTTTCATATCATAAGCGCGTATTCAGCTGAGGCGCTGGTCTGCGACACCGTCCAGAATGGACTGGAGCTGTGTCTGGGACAGGGCGCCTTGCTCCGCAGTGCGGTCCAGCAGGATGCCGCCGTCCTTGGTGGGGGCGGAGAGCGCAAAGCAGGACAAATACACCACCTGGGCCCGCAGGAAGCTCTCCTCCTCCAGCATGGCGCGCTCGGCGGAATTGAGCAGCCCGAGGTCCACAGCGCGCTCCAGGGCGGTGCTCCATGTGAAGTCCGGCGCAGCTCCGCTGTCTGTGTAGCCAAGCGCCCGCAGGAGGAAGGTGAGGTACTCCCCGGCTGTCAGCGCGCCGTCCGGGTCAAAATAGAGCCGCCCGTCGGCGCCGGCGCCCACACCCTGGGTGTATCCCTGGGCATAGGCGTAGGCCACGTAGCGGTCACACCAGGCCGGGGTGTCTGCGAAGGGGTTCTCCTCTGTACTGCGGAGGGCGGCCCCCTCCTCCCCGATCAGGCGCAGGAACATGACCAGGCCCACGATCCGGGTGGGGGCCTGCTCCAGGTCGTAGCCGGAGCCGTAGGCGGTGCCGGTGCCCTGGAACAGCCCCATGGCGTCCAGGGCGTCCGCCAGGGCATTGTAGTCCACCCCGCCGCCGGAGGCGGTGGTATAATATCCCTCCAGGCCTACGACGGCGGTGGCCGAGGTGATGGTCACCGCGGCCGTGGTGTCCTCCGCCGCAAGAACCCGGTGGCTGGCCGTCAGGAGCGAGCCGGAGGGCAGTCCCTGCCCAGCCGTCACATCCACCGCCCCGCCGCCGGAGCTGTAGGAGAGCTGGGCGCTCCCGGCCAGCAGCATGGCGCCGGAGCCGGCGGGAAGCCGGATCACGTCCCCCTCCTTGAAGCGGAGGTCTGTCATGGCGGGAGCGTAGCTCCACTCGCCCAGATAGGCGCTGTGGAGACTGTCCAGCTCAGACAAAGCCGCCTGATAGGCGGACTGGGTCCGCTCCTCCACCCTTCCCTCCGCCTGCTCCAGCACGTCCGGCACATAGGTGTCCTCCAGGTAGCTCTGGGTGACCAGGCTCTCCCCGCCGGCGGCGCAGACAGCCGCCGCACTGACGAGGATGAGGAGGGAGAGAAGTCCAACGGCAAGTCTTTTCATGGCGCCTCCGAAATCATATAGCTCAGAGCCAGCAGGCTGTCGGCGAAGTGGACGTTTTCCACCACGACGCCGGGCGCGCTGATGTCCAGCTCGATGTTGGTAAAGTTCCAGATCCCCTTCACGCCGCAGGCCACCAGCCGGCCGGCCAGCCGGTTGGCCGCACTGTGGGGCACGGTGAGCACCCCGATCATGGCCGGATGCCGGCTCAGATAGTCCTCCAGCTGGTCCACGTGGTGGATGGACACGCCGGCAAACTCCTGTCCCACCAGAGGGGGGGCCACATCGAAGGCGCCCGTGAGGGTCACCCCGGAGCGCTCAAAGTGGAAGTTCTCCAGCAGGGCCCGGCCCAGGTTGCCGGCCCCCAAAAGCACCGCGGTGTGCCCGCGCTTCATGCCCAGGATGTCGGAGATCTCTCCCCGCAGGTTCTCCACGTTGTAGCCGTAGCCCTGCTGCCCAAACTCCCCGAAGCAGGAGAGATCCTGCCGGATCTGGGAGGCCGTCAGGCCCATGGACCTGCCCAGGGCGTTGGAGGAGATGCGCTCCACCCCCGCCAGGTAGAGGTCGTTCAGGTGCCGGTAATACCGGGGAAGCCGCCGGATCACGGCGCTGGACACCTTATCTTTTCTCATCCCGCTATCCCTCTTCCCCTTCCAATTCTGCACGGCCAAGGGCCGTTTGCTCCAGTTTAACGGAAATGCGGGGCAAAGTCAACGCCCTGTCACACCACCCGGCTGCGCAGCACACCGATGCCCTGGATCTCCACCTCCACCGTGTCCCCGGGCTTCATGGGGCCCACGCCGGCAGGGGTGCCGGTGGCGATCACATCGCCGGGCTCCAGGGTCATGGACGCGGTGATGAAGGCGATGATCTCCGGGACGCTGGTGATGAGCAGCTGGGTGTTGCTCTGCTGCACCACCTCCCCGTTGAGCCGGGTGCAGATGTCCAGGCGGCCCGGGTCCACCTCATCGGTGACCACGGGGCCCAGGGGGGCGAAGCCGTCCATGTTCTTTCCCCTGGCCCACTGGCCGTCGGCCTTCTGCACATCCCGGGCGGTGACGTCGTTGAGGCAGGTAAAGCCCAGGATGTAGTCCATGGCCTTCTCCGCCGGCACATCCTTGGCCCTGCGCTTCATGACGACGCCCAGCTCCCCCTCGTAGTCCAGCCGCCCCACGAAATCGGGGGCGTGGACCGTCCCCAGGTGGGCGTTGAGGGCGTTGGGCGCCTTCAAAAACAGGGTGGGCTTGTCCGGGTTGTGGGAGGCGTCAAACATGGACTTCATCTCTTCGATGTGGTCGCAGTAGTTTTTCCCCACGCAGACCAGCTTGGTGGCCTCGCAGGGGGCCAGCAGGCGGCAGGCAGACAGGGGCAGGCTCTCCCCGTCATAGCGCAGCCCGTCGAAGGGCGGCGCCTCCAGGGTGCGCACCACGTCTCCGTGGAGCACCCCCCAGACGCCCCGGCCGTCCCGCAGAATTTTTACGTATCTCATAGCTGTTCCCCCACATGCTCCAGAATCAGATTCAACAGCTCCTGCCGCCCGTCCCCCTTCTCCGCGGAAAAGGGGATCAGAGGGACAGACTCCTCCAGCTCCAGGGTGTTCCGGATCTGGGCCAGGTTGGGCGCGATGTCGCTCCTGCGCAGCTTGTCCAGCTTGTTGGCCACCACGGCGAAGGGGCGGCCGCTGCCCTTGAAGAACGCCGCCATGGTGCAGTCGTCCGCCGTGGGCTTGTGCCTGGCGTCTACGATCTGCAGGCCCAGGGTCATCAGGGAGCTGTCGGCAAACCACGCCTCCATGAGCTTCCCCCACCGCTCCTTTTCCGCCCTGGACACCTTGGCGTAGCCGTAGCCGGGCAGATCCACCAGATAGAAGGCCCCGTCGATGCGGAAGTAGTTGATGTGTGTGGTCTTGCCCGGCGCGGCCCCCACCCGGGCAAAGTTCTTTCGGCCCAGCAGGCGGTTGATCACCGACGACTTGCCCACGTTGGACCGGCCGGCAAAGGCCACCTGGGGCAGGCTGTCCCGGGGGAAGTCGGCCGTCTTGGCGGCGGAGCGCACAAACTCCGCCTTCTGCAAATTCACATGGACCATAATATCAAATCCTCACTGTCGGAGGGCTGGCATCTCACGGCCGGCCACAGGGGCCTGGCGGGGATGGGGCAGCTCCGCGGCACTGGCCTGGCCGGTCTGCTCCAGGGCCTCGGCCAGGACGAGATCCACCTGCTCCACCGGGACGAAGCGCAGGGCGGCGCGGACGGCGGGGTCGATGTCCTCCAGATCCGGCAGGTTGTCCGCCGGCAGAAACACCGTCTTGATGCCGTTCCGGTAGGCGGCCATGGTCTTTTCCTTCAGCCCGCCGATGGGCAGCACCCTGCCCCGCAGGGTCACCTCCCCCGTCATGGCCAGCTCCCGCCGCACCGGCGCACCGGTGAGGGCGGAGACCATGGCGGTGGTGATGGCGATGCCGGCGGAGGGCCCGTCCTTGGGCACGGCCCCCTCCGGGAAGTGGACATGGATGTCCTTTTTCTGGTAAAAATCCTCTGGCAGGCCCAGGGCGGCCGCCCGGCTGCGGATATAGGACAGGGCCGCCTGGGCGGACTCCTTCATGACGCTGCCCAGGTTGCCGGTGAGCTCCACCTTGCCGGTGCCAGGCACCACGTTGACCTCCACCTCCAGGATTTCGCCGCCCACCTGGGTCCAGGCCAGGCCATTGACCACCCCCACCTGCTCCGTTCGGGGCAGGTGCTCCGGGTGGTAGCGGCGCACGCCCAGGAATTCCTCCACGTTGTCTCCTGTCACGCGAACCGACTTTACACCCTCTGCAACCACACGCATGGCCGCCTTGCGACACAGGGCGGCTATGCGCCGCTCCAGGATGCGCACGCCGGATTCCCGGGTGTAGCCCCGGATCACCTCCCGGATGGCGTCGTCGGTGAGCTTGAGCTGGGCGGCGGTGAGGCCGTGGCGCTTCCGCTCACGGGGCAGCAGGTGCCGCTTGGCGATGTGCAGCTTCTCCTCGT
The DNA here is from genome assembly GCA_944385585.1 of uncultured Flavonifractor sp. GTDB lineage: Bacteria > Bacillota > Clostridia > Oscillospirales > Oscillospiraceae > Flavonifractor. The sequence goes on along the minus strand of CALWXU010000129.1, from coordinate 175 downwards.
CGGTATAGCTGGTCAGCTCAATGACCTCCATCCGGTCCAGCAGGGGCCGGGGAATGGTGTCCGTGGTGTTGGCGGTGGTGACAAACAGCACGTCGGACAGGTCGAAGGGCACCTCCAGGTAGTGGTCCCGGAAGGTGCTGTTCTGCTCGGCGTCCAGCACCTCCAGCAGGGCGGA
>CALWXU010000128.1 GCA_944385585.1 uncultured Flavonifractor sp. | reverse complement strand
AGCTCCTCCCCCGGGTCGGACACCGCCGGGGTGCCCGCGTCGGTGACCAGGGCCCCGTCCTCCCCGGAGAGCAGGCGGCTGAGCACCGCCTCCCCGCCGGCGCCGGTGTTGTGTCGGTAGTAGGAGAGCAGGGGCTTTTTCAGCCCCAGGTGGTTGAGCAGCTTGAGGGTCACCCGGGTGTCCTCGGCAGCGATGAAGTCCACCGCCGCCAGGGTGTCGGCGCACCGACGGGAGATGTCCCCCAGGTTGCCGATGGGCGTTGGCACCAGATACAGCGTTCCGGCCATGGTTATCTCCTCCGGTTCATTCATTCAGCAGGGTGGGCAGCACCGCCAGCCCCGGCCTGCCCTGCCGCACCGCCTCCACCAGGGCGGCGGAGGGGGGCCTGTCCGGCCCGTGCTGCACCAGCTGGAGCCGCTTGGGCTCCAGCCCGTGGGCCTGGAGGGCGGCGAAGAGCTCCGCCAGGCGCTCCGGCCGGTACACCAGGGCGAAGCGCCCCCCGTTTTTCAGCAGTCGTCCGGCGGCGGCGCACCAGCCGTCCAGGGTGCTCTCCCCCTCGGTGCGGGCCGTCCCGCCGGGCCTCCCCCGCCCGGCGGCGAAGTAGGGCGGGTTGGACACCGCAAGGGAAAAGCCGCCGGCAGGGAGGGCTCTGCACACATACCCCAGCCCCCCGGTGTAAATGGTTCCCGTCAGGCCGTTTTCCGCCAGGTTTTGGCGGGCCAGCGCCCCGTCCTCCGGGGAGAGCTCCACCCCGGACAGCTCCAGGGCGGGCTCCCGGGCCGCCAGCAGCAGGAGCAGCGCCCCCGCGCCGCAGCCCAGGTCGCACACCCGGTCCCCCCGGCGCACCGTGGCAAAGGCGGCCAGGCGCAGGCTGTCCGCCCCCAGGGGGAAGCAGGCGTCCGACTGCCGGTACACATAGGGCCCCAGCTGCTCCGGGGCCCTCACGGCGTCTGCTCCATCAGGTGGCGGGTGATGCGGCCCGTCAGGCCCCAGATGGGGTGCCCCGGCCAGTCGTAGATGGGCACCTCCACCCGCCCGCCCCTCCAGCGGTAGCCCTGGGAGAAGCCGATGCGGTCATAGGGGAAGTCGTCCCTCACGTCGGGGATCAGCTCGTAGGTATATACCGCCGGCGGGTGGGCGTGCAGCCAGTCCACCGGCACCCAGAAGGTCTCCTTCACCTCGGCAGGGCTGGGCCGCAGCTGTTCCACGCCCTCCGGCGACAGGACGCCCAGCACCGGGTACATGGCAAAGCCCCCCTGGTGGGTGAGGAAGTCCAGCCGGGCCACCACCTCCACCGCCGACCGGGGGATGGCCAGCTCCTCCCACGTCTCCCGCAGGGCACAGGCCACCGGGTCCTCCCCCGGCTCCATCCTGCCGCCGGGAAAGCAAACCTCGCCGGGCTGGCGGCCCAGCGTATCCGCGCGCACCTCGTACAGCAGGCACAGGCCCTCCGGCCGCTGGGCCAGGGGCACCAGCACGGCGTACTCCCCGGTGAGCTCCTGCAGCCGGGGCACGTGGCCCGTCCAGCGGGCCCGGAACTCGTCCAGCGTCATAGCTGTTTCATCCATTCGTTGAGCGCCTCATAGCATTTCCCCACGTGCACCCCGTCCAACAGCCGGTGGTTGAGCTCCAGGCTGACCAGGAGGGAGGTCCTGTCCCCCTGCTCCTCCCACCGGCCCCAGCCCGCCCGGGGCACCGAGTCGGAGGGATTGCAGTCCTTGGCGTTTTTCAGCGCCGTCAGGGGGAACCAGGGCAGGCAGGTAAAGTGGACCAGCTGATCGGCCGCCCAGGGCCCGGCGGTAAGAAATTCCGTCTGGGCCGCCGACTGCTCCTTGGCCCGGCGGCAGAAGTCCGCCAGATCCTCCCCCGTCTCCAGGGTAACCATATAGTAGAACTCGCCGCCCGGCTTCAGGTCTGTGAAGCTGGGCACCAGGGTGTCGTGGCGGACGATCACCCCGTCCCGGTCCTTGTAGTGGAAGGCCTCCACCGCCTCCATGGCCTTGGTGACGGCGAACACCATGGCCGGGTAGAAGGACGCCCCATGGCCCCTGCACCAGGCGCGCAGGGCGGTCACATCCACCGGGAAGGTCAGGGTGTAGAAGGGGTCGGACACGGGGGCGAAGAAGTCGTAGATCTCCCGGCGGGGCCAGGCTTCCTTGTCAATGATGGTCATCTTATCCCTCCCCTCCCTGCAGATGGCCGGCGGTTGTGCGGAAATCGTCCGCCAGGGTGACCCGCGTGAGCGGCGGCACATTCCCACCTCCGTACTCCATCCGCTGGTCGTGCCGGCGCTTGTCAAATGGCCCTGTCAGTTTCTCCATGAATATAGCTCCCCCTTGACACAGCCTCACAGGCGGCGCGCAAGAAGCATAGCCTTGGAGGCTTTGGTAATGAACGGCTTTATGGATTTCCCGCATACGCAGGGCATTCCGCCCGGTCCGGACGCCAGGCCCAGGGACGCGGCCGCCCTGTATGGCGGCCCTACGACTCCGGCCGGACAAAGTGGGCTAGGGGATCGTGCCGCTCCCACAGCACGACCTGTCCGGCGGCCAAAGAGCGGGGCACGTCGATGAGCCGCTGGTTGGCGCTGCCCCGGAAGAGGGCGGCGTAGGACTTCTGCGCCTCCACAAAGGGCCCGTCCACCAGCACGTCGGTCTGCGCCAGCAGCTCCATGGCCCCGGGCACCTCCCCGGCGATCAGCCTCTCATAAGTATACCCCGTATACACCCACACGTTCAAGCCCCTTTCGCGGGCCATCGCGGCCAGGCGGGCGCAGTCCTCCGCCTGACAGAAGGGCTCCCCGCCGGAGAGGGTCAGGCCGTCGGTGAGGGGGTTGGACAGCAGCTTCTCCGCCAGCTCCTCCACCGTTGTCTCACGCCCGCCTTTTGGATCATGGGTGTCCGGGTTGTGGCAGCCAGGGCAGCGGTGGGGGCAGCCCTGGGTGAACACGGTGAACCGCAGGCCGGGGCCGTCCACAATGGAGTCGGACACGGTATTGGCGATGCGCATACAGCTTTCCTCCCTGCAAAAACAGGGCCGCCGCACAGTGCGGCGGCCCTGTTCCGGTTTATGGCTCGTCCACCACCTGGAAGATATAGAACTTCAGATAGTAGGACTGGTCGGCCCCCCACAGGATGGGGTGGTCGGGGGACTGGGTGCGGTACTCCACCTGCCGCAGGCGGCGGCGGGCGTCCCGGGCGGCCTCCCCGATGGTCTTGGCAAACAGCTCCGGCGTCATGAAGTGGGAACAGGAGCAGGTGGCCAGATAGCCGCCGTTTTTCACCAGGCGTATGCCCCGCAGGTTGATCTCCCGGTAGCCGGTGACCGCCTTCTTCACCGAGGCGCGGGACTTGGTGAAGGCCGGCGGGTCCAGCACCACCAGGTCGAACCGCTCCCCCTGCCGGTCCAGCTCGGGCAGCAGCTCGAACACGTCCCGGCAAACAAAGCGCACCCGGTCGGACATGCCGTTGAGGGCGGCGTTTTTCGCGGCCTGGTCCACCCCCAGCTGGGAGGCGTCCACACCGATCACCTCCGCCGCGCCTCCCTTGGCGGCGTTGAGGGCGAAGGCCCCGGTGTGGGTGAAGCAGTCCAGGGTCCGGCCGCCCTTTGCCAGGGGCTGGATGGCCAGGCGGTTGTATTTCTGGTCCAGGAAGAAGCCGGTCTTTTGACCCTCGGCCACGTCCACCTGGTAGCGGATGCCGTTCTCCACGATCTCCACCACCGGGTCGAAGGGCGCGGACAGAAAGCCCTTCACCCGCTCCATGCCCTCCTTCAGGCGCACCTTGGCGTCGCTGCGCTCGTACACGCCCCGGATGGCGACGCCGTCCTCGGCCAGCACCTTCACCAGGATGTCCAGGATGGTCTGCTTCAGCCTGTCGATGCCCAGGGCCAGGGACTCCGCCACCAGCACGTCGGAAAACTTGTCCACCACCAAGCCGGGGAGGAAGTCGGCCTCCCCGAAGATCACCCGGCAGGAGGCGGTGTCCACCGTGTCCCTGCGGTACTGCCACGCGGCCCGCACCCGGCGCTCCAGAAACGCCTCGTCGATCACCGCGTCGGCATTCCGGGACAGGGCCCGCACCGCGATGGTGGAGGCCCGGTTGAGGAAGCCCACCCCCAGGGGGTAGCCGTTGTAGTCCTCGATGCGGACGATGTCCCCGTCGGCTGGCCCGCCCAGGAGCTCCCCGATTTCGTTGTCATAGATCCAGGGGCCGCCGGCCTTGAAGGCCTGGCCCTCCCCCCGCTTCAAACGGACGGCTGGATATTCCGCCATGGTATCGCCCCTAATTCTCAATTATCCATTATCCATTAGACCGAATGCTTCACCCGATCCCGCTCCTCGGCCCGCTTGGCGTTGTTGAAGCGGTCCAGGGTGCCCACCAGATAGCCGGTGATGCGGCGGATGCGCTCAAAGGGCACGCCGTCGTCCTCGGTGCGGCCGCAGCCGGGACACTGGTCGCCGATGATGCCGGAGAAGCCGCACACCGGGTCCCGGTCCACCGGGTGGTTGACGCTGCCATAGCCGATGCCGCTCTCCTTCATGCAGCGGATCACCTTCTCAAAGGCCTCCAGGTTGTCGGTGGGGTCGCCGTCCATCTCGATGTAGCTGATGTGGCCGGCGTTGGTGAGGGCGTGGTAGGGGGCCTCAATTTTGATCTTGTCGTAGGCGGAGATGGGGTAGTACACCGGCACGTGGAAGGAGTTGGTGTAGTAGTCCCGGTCGGTGATCCCCTCGATGGCGCCGAACCGGGCCCGGTCCAGCTTGACGAACCGGCCGGACAGCCCCTCCGCCGGGGTGGCCAGCAGGGAGAAGTTCAGCCCCCGCTTGTCGCTCTCCCGGTCCATCCGCGCCCGCATGTGGGAGATGATCTCCAGGCCCAGCACCTGGGCCTTCTCGCTCTCCCCGTGGTGGACGCCGACGAGGGCCTTGAGGGTCTCGGCCAGGCCGATGAAGCCCACGGACAGGGTGCCGTGCTTGAGCACCTCCCGCACCTCGTCGTCCCACTCCAGCTTGTCGCTGTCCAGCCACACCCCCTGGCCCATGAGGAAGGGGTAGTTGTACACGTGCTTGCGGCACTGGAT
>CALWXU010000127.1 GCA_944385585.1 uncultured Flavonifractor sp. | reverse complement strand
ATGAAAGTCGCGGGATTTCCCACCAGCAGCGACATCTATCTGGAGATTGACGGGAAAAAGGTGGCGGTGGTGCAGAGCTACTCCGCCAAGTCCACCCGCTCCAGCCAGACCGTGGAGGCCTTCGGCGAGGACGAGCCGGTGGCCACCATCCCGGGTCAGCGCAACCATGTGCTGGAGCTGACCCGGCTCTACGCCACCGACGAGGCCATCCGGGACGGCATCAACTTCCACGAGCTGGAGGACTTCAGCCTGGTCATCTGCAAGCCGGACCGGAAGATCATCTACTCCGGCTGCCAGTGGAGCGCCATCCACGAGAACGGCGAGCTGGGGGCCATGGTGGTGGAAAAGGTCACCGTGGTGGCCGCCAAGCGGATTGAGACGGTGCTATGAGAGCGGGCGTTGGAGCGGGGCGGGACCGCCTGAGGCTGGAGGACGGACGGGAGCTGCGGCTCCTGTCCGCCCTGGAGGTGCTCCAGGCCCGGCGGGAGGCGGAGGAGCTGGCCCAAAATGAGGGGGAGAGGGCCCTGTGCGCCAACGCCTGCCTGCTTGCCAGGGCCCTGGAAAAGCGCGGCAGGCCGGTGTTTGACAGCGGCCGGGCCGTGCTGACGGCCATGGGCGTCCGGGAGATCGGGGCGCTGGCCGGGCGGTGGGCCGCCTTCGACCAGGCGGAGAACCCCGCCCCGGAGGACGGGGAGGAGCGGGCCCTCGCCCTAAAAAAAGCCTGGAGCACGCGCCTGATGAGCGCCTTCGGTGGCGCGTGCTCCGGGCGTTTGGGGCCCTCCCCACAGAGGAGCGGGCCCAGAAGATGAAGGCGCGGGACTTCCTCTGGTGCGCGGTCAACCTGGTGCTGGACAGGGAGGAGGAGCTGGACCGGCTGTGCCCCGCCTGCCGGGCCCAGGCAGAGGAGGCGCGGTGCCTCTGCTGCGGCGCGCCCCTGGATGGGGAGCACATGGGACACAACGCCTCCTTCGACCAGGAGCGGTTTGAACGGCTGAAACGGGGGGAGACCGGGTGAGAGACTACATCGAGGCCCTGCTGGCGGGGCTGGAGGAAGAGGACCGGCCGGAAGAGACGGCGGAGCTGGACGTCAGCCCCGCGGTGGTGCGGCGGGAGACGGGAGAGGAACGCCCGGCGGCGGACGGCGGAGAGCCGCCGCCCGCCAGGCCAGGGACGGAGCCTGCCGCCCCGCCGGCAGCCGGGGCGCTTCCGCCGGCAGAGGAGGAGACTGACGCGGCGAAGAGAAGAAGCGGGGCGGCCAGCGGGGCGGAGACCCTCTGGCCCGCCCTGACGGACACACGGGCTGTGGTGCGCCGGACGGCCCGGGGAGAGGACGGGGCGCCTCCGGCAAACGCCGAGGCGGCAGCCGGAGGCGCCCCGCTTTTGAGCGGCCTGCTTCATGGCCGGGAGGGAGCGAGAGAGACGGCGGCGTTTTCGGTGCACCGCGGCGGAGCGGGGGGCGGCGCGGCCGCACCGGCCTTCGGCGCGTCCTGGCTGGAGGAGCAGGTGGGGAGAAGCCTGAGCCAGGCGGCGGGAAGCAGCGCGCGCCCCGCCGGAAGCGTCACGGTGATCCGGCCGGTAGAGCGGGGCGGCGGCACGTGGGAGGCCGAGTCCCTGGACCGGATGTTCCGGCGGGACGCCAGGAGATATGACGGGGGGTTCCAGCTGCTGTGAGACTGACGGCGATGCGATACAAGGACTATGTTTGGCCCCACAACCCGCGGGTGTACGCCATCGAGTATGAGCGGGCCATGGGGGCGTGGAAGGTGCCCTTCGGCCGCTACCAGCTCCAGGACCTGGGGCCGGCCCACCGGGTCATGCGGGGCGAGGGGGAGTTTGTGGGCGAGGGGGCCTACGAGGAGTTCAAGCGCCTGGCCACCGTGTTCTATGCCGACGGGCCGGGCCTGCTGGTCCACCCGGTGTGGCAGACGGCCAACGCCTATTTCGTGGAGCTCTCCCTCCAGATGGAGCCCCGGGCCGACTATGTGCGCTACTCCTTCGCCTTCTGGGAGGGGTACGACGGCCACAACACGGGGATTCAGGTGACCCAGCCCTCCGCAGGCGGGGGCGCGGGGGGCGGCGGCGGCACGGGAGCCGCCGCCGGGACGCGGCACACCGTGCGGCAGGGGGAGACGCTGTGGGGCATCGCCCAGAGGTACGGCCTGGAGCTGACGGAGCTCATCAACCTCAACCCCCAGATCAAAAACCCCAATCTGATCCTTGTGGGAGAGGCGGTGCGCGTGGCGTGATGCTGGGAGAGCTGACGTGCTGGGACGGGCGGCGGATCACCCTGCCGGACACGGTGAGCTGGAGGTTTCAGTACGGGTGCGGGAGCCCCTGCGACAGCTTCCAGCTCACCTGCCTGTGGGAGCCGGGAGAGGCCGACGTACTGGCCGAGGCGGTGACCTTCACCGCGGTTGAGAACGGGGAGATTGTGTTCACCGGCGTGGTGGACGAGTGCGAGCGGGGGTGGGACAGCTCCGGCGGCACCCTCACGGTGGCGGGCCGGGGCATGGCCGCCCGGCTGCTGGACAACGAGGCCCTGGGGGCCGACTACCAGGTGGCCACCTTGGAGGACATCCTGCGGGACCATGTGACCCCCTACGGCATATCCGCCTTCGTGGGGGTGGAGCTGCCGGCGGTGCCCGGCTTCTCGGTGGCCACGGGGAGCAGTGAGTGGCAGGTGGTCTATGAGTTCTGCCGCTACTACGGGGGGATTGCCCCCCGGTTTGACCGGAACGGGCGGCTGATCATCTCCCCCTGGAGCGACGGGACGCGGCGGGTGCTGGGGGCCGGCGCGGCGGTGACAAAGCTCACCCTGCGGGACCAGCGGTACGGCGCGCTCTCCGAGGTGCTGGTGCGTTCCCGCACCAGCGAGGAGGTGCAGAGCGTCACAGACGACGCATTCCTGCGCCGGGGCGGATTGAGCCGCCGCGTGCTCACCATGCCGGGGAAGAGCAGCTATCAGGCCATGCGGTACTCCGGGCAGTACCAGCTGGAGCAGGCCGGGAAGGAGCTGCGCACCCTGGAGCTGGAGCTGCCGGGGGCCTTCGCCGCCTGGCCGGGAGACCAGGTGGAGCTCCGGCTGGCCCAGAATGTGGGCACCGGGCTTTGGCGGGTGAGAGAGAGCGTCAGCGGCCTGGGGGAGCGGGGGACCTACAGCAGGCTGACCCTGGTCCCGCCGGACGCTGTGGAATAGGAGGGGAGCCTATGTGGATTGCGGAGCAGGGGCGGAGACGGCCCCAGGCGGACGGGGCGGCCCTGGTGGGGCAGGTGACCCTGCCGGGGGACCCGGCCGCCGTCTATCTGGACGGGGAGCGGCGGGAGCTGCCGGTCTATGGCCCGGGGGGCTATATCTGGCGGCCGGCCAGGGACCAGCAGGTGCTGGTGCTCAAGACCGGCGCGGCGGGGGAGGCCCCCTGCGTGGCCGGCGCCCTCTGCGGGGAGAAGCGGGAGGTGTCCCCGGGCGAGGTGGTCATCTACAGCGGTACGTCCACCATCCGGGTGAGCCAGGGGAACATTGTCATCACCGGCGGCAATGTCAACCTGCAGGGACGGGTGCTGGTCAACGGCAAGCTGGTTATGACGGAGGCGTGATGCGATGGAGCTGATGGTGCGGGACGGGGACTACCTGCCGGACGGGGCCGGCGGATTCCGCCGGGCGGAGGGGACGGAGGAGCTGCTCCAGCGGGTGCTGTGGAAGCTGGCCATCCCCAGGGGGAGCTTTCCCCTGCTGCCGGGACTGGGCAGCGGGCTGCACCGGCTGGGACGGGCCAGGCCGTCGGAGCGGCTGGCCCTGGCCAGACAGTATGTGGCCGAGGCCCTGGGCGGCGAGGAGGCGCTCACCGTCACCGACGTGGAGCTGGGGGACGGCGGCGCCCTGCGGGTGTACCTGGAGTGGCACGGCCAGGCCCTGGCCGTGACCGTGGATACGGGAGGAACGTGATGGAATGACGGTGGATGAGATCTACAGCCAGATGGCGGAGACCTTTCAGACGGAGACTGGCCTGGCCCTGGCGGGGGACGGGGACATGGCGGTGCGGCTGTACGCCGTGGCCGCCCAGGTCTATGCCCTGTACGTCCAGGCGGACTGGGTGACGCGGCAGTGCTTCCCCCAGACCGCCCTGGGGGACTATCTGGACAAGCACGCCCAGCTCCGGGGGCTGGAGCGGCGGGCGGCGGTGGCGGCGGTGGGAGTGCTCCGCTTCTCCGTGGCCGCCGCACAGGAGACCGACCTGTCCATCCCGGTGGGGACGGTGTGCCTGACGGCATCCCAGGTGCGGTTTGAGACCCTGGAGGCCGCCACACTACAGGCCGGGAATACATATGTGGATGTGCGGGCCCAGGCGGCGGAGCCGGGCGCGGCGGGCAACGCGGCCGCCGGAACCATCCGGGCCATGGCGGTGGCCCCGGTGGGGATCAGCCATGTGACCAACCCGGAGGCCTTCAGCGGCGGCTCGGACGTGGAGGGGGACGAGGCCCTGCGGGAGCGGGTGCTGGAGACCTTCCGGCGGATGCCCAACGGCGCCAACGCCGCCTTCTATGAGCAGGAGGCCCTGTCCTTTCCCGAGGTGGCGGCGGTGTCGGTGGTGCCCCGGCCCCGGGGCGTGGGCACGGTGGACGTGGTGATCGCCACCGCCGCCGGCCTGCCGGACAGCGACCTGCTGGAGGCAGTGGAGAGCCACCTGGACGCCAAGCGGGAGATCGCCGTGGAGCTCCAGGTCAAGGCCCCCACGGCCAAGCAGATGGACGTGACCGTCCAGGTGGCGGCCGGGGCCGGAGCGGACAGCGCCGCGGTGGTCGCGGCGGTGAAGAGCGCCATCCAGACCTGGTTCGACGGGAGGCTGCTGGGGCAGAGTATCCTGCGGGCCAGACTGGGGGATCTGATCTACGAGGTGGAGGGCGTGGAGAACTACGCCATCACCGCCCCCGCCGCCGACGTGGCGGTGGATGTGGACGAGCTGCCCCGGCTGGGCACCCTGACGGTGACGGCCATGGAGGGGAGCCCATGAGCCACGCCGAATATCTGAGAGCGCTGCTCCGCCCGCTCCGGGTCTATGAGCTGGACGGCACCGCCAACGGCGGGGAGCTGGAGGCCCAGGGGGAGGCCCTGGACGGCGCCGGGGCCGCCCTGGACGAGGTGCAGCGGGAGATGGTGATCTCCACCGCCGAGGACTGGGGGCTGGAGGCCATTGAGGCCCTGCTGGTGCGCAAGCCGCTGGCCCCCAACCTGAACCGGCGGCGGCAGGCCCTGGCCGCCCTGCTGCGCATCGGCGGGGACAGCTTCACCCTGGAGGCCATCAACGACAACCTGAAGGGCTGCGGCCTCAA
>CALWXU010000126.1 GCA_944385585.1 uncultured Flavonifractor sp. | reverse complement strand
GACGGCGAGATCGAGGAGGGCCAGGTGTGGGAGGCCGCCATGGCCGCGGCCAAGTACCGCCTGGACAACCTGTGCGCCGTGGTGGACGTGAACGGCCTGCAGATCGACGGGCCCACGGCCCAGGTGATGCCCTCCGAGCCCCTGGACAAGAAGTTTGAGGCCTTCAACTGGAACGTGCTCCACGTGGACGGGCACGACCTCCAGGCCCTGGAGGAGGCCTTTGCCGCCGCGGCGGCCTGCGCGGGAAGGCCCACCGTGCTCCTGGCCAAGACGGTGAAGGGCAGGGGCGTGTCCTTTATGGAGGGGAACTACGGCTGGCACGGCAAGGCCCCCAATGACGAGCAGTACGAGCAGGGCCGGGCGGAGCTGGCCGCCAGGATTGCGGAACTGGAGGGAGAGTAACTATGGCAGAGAAGCTTGCAACCCGCGCCGCCTACGGGGAGACCCTGGCGGCCCTGGCGGAGGAATACCCCCAGCTGGTGGTGCTGGACGCCGACCTGTCCGGCTCCACCCAGAGCGCCATGTTCGCCAAGGCGCATCCGGAGCGGTTTTACAACATGGGCATTGCCGAGGGCAACATGATGGGGGTGGCCGCCGGCCTGGCCGCCTCCGGCAAGCAGGCCTTTGCCAGCAGCTTTGCCATGTTCGCCGCCGGCCGGGCCTGGGAGCAGGTGCGCAACTCCATCGCCTACCCCCGGCTCAACGTGAAGGTGGTGGGCTCCCACGGCGGCCTGTCCGTGGGGGAGGACGGGGCCACCCACCAGTGCATCGAGGACTACGCCATCATGCGGGCCATCCCGGGCATGATGGTGGTCTCCCCCTGCGACGCGCCGGAGATGCGCCTGGCGGTCCGCGCCCTGCTGGACTACGACGGGCCGGCCTACCTGCGGCTGGGCCGTCTGGCGGTGGAGAGCGTCACCGACACGGTGCCCGGCTACGCCTTCCAGCTGGGGAAGGGCGTCACCCTGCGGCAGGGGCGGGACGCCACAGTGATCGCCACCGGCATGATGGTGCAGATGGCCCTGCAGGCGGCGGAGGCCCTGGCCGCCGACGGCATCGACCTGCGGGTGATCGACATGCACACCATCAAGCCCCTGGACGAGGAGCTGGTGCTCCGCGCGGCGGAGGAGACGGGGGCCATCGTCACCAGCGAGGAGGCCAGCGTTGTGGGCGGACTGGGCTCGGCGGTGGCCGAGCTCCTGGCGGAGCGCCACCCGGTGCCCGTGGTGCGCCACGGGGTGGAGGACGTGTTCGGCCGCTCCGGCAAGGCCCAGGAGGTGCTGGCGGCCTACGGCCTCACCCCGGAGGGCATCGCGGACAGGGTGCGCCGCGCCATGCGGATGAAGCGATGAGGGACATCAGGCTCATCTGCCTGGACATGGACGGCACCCTGCTGGACGACGACCACGCCACCGTGCCGGTGCGCAACGTCCGCGCCCTCCGCGCCGCGGCGGCGCGGGGGGCGTCGGTGGCCATCGCCAGCGGACGGGCCTGGAGCCTGCTGCGGGAGGCGGCGGACCAGGTGGGGGCGGTGCGCTATGCCGTGCAGTCCAACGGGGCGGCCGTGCTGGACGTGGAGACGGGGGAGTGGCTCTACCGCAGCTGCCTGGAGGAGGGGACGTGGCGGGCGCTGGTGCGCCTGCTGCTGGCAGAAAACCTCCCCTTCGAGGTCTACTGCGAGGGGGAGAACCTCATCCAGCGGGACCGGTTCCCCTCCGTGCTGGACTGCGCCCTGTCCCCTCAGTTCCGCGGCGTGCTGCGCCGCTGCACCGCCCTGCCGGAGGATCTGGAGGCCGCCCTGTCCGGCCGGGCGGTGGAGAAGTTCCACATCTACCACATCCCGGAGGCGCGGCGGGCCGCGGTGGCCGAGCGCGTGGGCGCCTGCGGCCCGCTGACGGCGGCCAGCGGCTTTCCCGGCAACCTGGAGCTCACCGCCCCCGGGGTCAACAAGGGGGCGGCGGTGCGGGGCCTGTGCGCCCGCATGGGCTGGACCGCGGAGCAGGTGATGGCCTTCGGGGACGCGGGCAACGACCTGGAGATGCTCTCCTGGGCCTACTGGTCCTTCGCCATGGCCAACGCCGCGGAACAGGCCAAGGCCGCCGCCCGCTATGTCACCGGCCCCAATACGCAGGCCGGCGTGGCCGCGGCGGTGGAGCAATACTTCCTGGACGGCTGAGACGGCAAAACAGCGCATGGCAGGGCCATGCGCCGTTTTGGCAGGGGGAGGGGCAGGGCTTGCCTGAAGCTGGGCGAGATGTCCGGCGGTCCGAAGGACCCGCCGATTGGGCGTGCGGACAGGCTTCAAGCAGGCCCTAGGTCAGCGGTCTGGCGTCCGGCGTCCCCACCTTCTCCCCGGCCTCCTCCCGCCGGACGCGGCGGAAGTAGCGCACCAGGAAAAAGATGGTGACCATCAGGCAGATGGTCTCGGACGCCAGGGGGGAGAGCCAGATGCCGTTGGCGCCGAAGAGGGTGGAGAGGACCATCAGGCAGCCGGCGATGAGCACCAGCCCGCGGCCGAAGGAGATGGTCAGGGAGGGGACGGGGTGATCCATGGCGGTGAAGAAGCCGGAGACCACCACGTTGAAGCCCACCAGCAGGAAGGCGAAGGAGTACATCCGCAGGGCGGCCACCGAGCTGGCGAACAGGGCGCTGTCGTGGGAGAGGAACAGGCCCACGATGGGGCCGGCCAGCAGCTGGCAGGCGGCGAAGAAGAACACCGCGCTGACGGCGGCGGTGCGCACGCCGTAGGAGAGGAACTTGTGGCAGGTTGGCCGCTCCCCCGCCCCCAGGTGGAAGCTGGACAGGGGCTGGATGCCGTGGGCGATGCCGATCATGCAGTTGAGCACCAGGGTGTTCACATAGCCGATGATGGTGTAGGACACCAGGGCGTCCAGGCCGATCACCCGCTGGATGATGTGGTTGAACAGGAACATGACCACGCCGTTGGACATCTCACTGAGCCCGTCGGCGGTGCCCAGGGGGATGATGCGGCGGTAGGCGCCGAAATCGGGCCGGAACTTCCCAAAGCGCAGGGGATAGCGGTGGGTGAGGAAGTACACCACGAACACCAGGGTGGAGGTGGCCTGGGACAAACCGGTGGCCAGGGCCGCGCCCCACACCCCCCAGTGGAAGTGCATGACGAAGATGTAGTCCAAAAAGACGTTCATCAGGCCGCAGGAGGTGACGCCGATGATGCTCACGTGGGGGGCTCCGTCGGCCTTGACCTGCACCTCCAGGTTGTAGGACACGGTGAAGAATACGGCGAAGGCGGCAATGACGCCCACGTACTCCTTCACCAGATGGTGGTTCTCCGGGGCGGAGCCCAGGAAGCGGGCCACCCAGTCCAGGTTGAGCAGGACAATCACTGTCAGGACCAGGGTGGCGGCGATGACCACGAACAGGTTCTGGTTGAAGTAGTTGCGGGCCCTCTCCACGTCCCCCTGCCCCAGGGCGATGGACAGGACGGTGGAGGTGCCGGTGGCCAGCAGGATGCCCAGGGTGAAGATCAGCGACACGAAGGGCAGGGACAGGTTGACCGCTGTCAGGGCGTGCTCCCCCACGCCCCAGGACACGAACATGCCGTCCACCATGGAGTAGAGGGAGAAGATCCACATGGACACGATGGATGGGACAGTGAACTTGAAGAACTTCTTGACCAGGCTCATGGGTAAAACCTCCTCTGTATCCACATCATAAACCCTCGGATTATCCGAAAGTCAAGAGGCGGAGGGAAAAAATTTGAAACCATTCTATCAGATCCACGAGCTGGCAAAGCTCTTTGACCTGTGCCCCGACACCCTGCGCTACTATGAGGAGAAGGGGCTGCTCCACCCGGTGCGGGGGGAGAACCGCTACCGGATGTACGGCATCCAGGACGTGTGTACCCTCAACATCATCCGCTCCCTCCGGGAGCTGGGCATCCCCACCCGCGCCATCCGCTCCTATCTGGAGCGCCGGTCGGTGGGGGAGACCCTGGCGCTGCTGGACCGGGAGGAGGCGCTGCTCCGCCGCCGCATGGCGGAGCTGGAGGCGGCCCTGCAGGAGGCGGGGAACCGCCGTGCCAGGCTGGAGAAGTACCGGGACGCGGAGGCCGGCCGGGTGGAGATCGTGGAGGAGCCGGAGCGGCCCTACGTGTTCCTGGAGAAGGACATCATCCTGGAGAGGGAGATCGACTTCCTGCTCAAGAAGCTGGAGCAGCGGCACCAGGACTACCTGAAGGTGATCGGCAGCCAGTGCATGGGGGCGGCGGTGGACGAGGACAGCCTGTCCCGGGGTGTGTACAACCACTTCTCCCGGGTGTTCTTCCTCACCGAGGCCGGCCTGCCCTTTGACGACACCCTCCCCGCCGGGGTATACGCCCGGCTGTACTACCGGGGCCCCTACGACAGGCTGGAGGAGCACTGCCGCACCCTGCTGGCCGGGGCGGAGGCGGCGGGCCGCCGCCCGGCGGGCCCGCCCCTGGAGCTCTACCGGGTGGACGCCCACGACACCAACCGGGAGGAGGAGTACGTCACCGAGCTGCAGATACGGGTGGAGTGAGACCGGGAAAATAGGAGAAGGGCCGCTGAAATCCAACGGATTTCAGCGGCCCTTCTCCTGTGATGGCTGTCCAGCACCTGGTACCCATGTAGGGCGCGGCATCCCTGACGCGCCGACACAGGGCGGGCGGATGATATCCGCCCCTACGCTCCCCTGTCGTTCAAAACTGGTTCAGCGGCACGGAGCCGTCGTCGGCCCCCTTCTCGATGGCCTTCACCACCGCGTCGTAGCCGTACTTGTCGTTGACCTGGATGTGGAACCGCTCCCCCACCTTCCGGCCCAGCAGGGCGCGGCCCATGGGGGACTCCTTGCTGATCAGGCCGCGGAGGGCGTCCTGCCGCATGGTGGTGACCACCTGGTACACCTCCGTGTCCCCCTCGTCCTCCAGAAAGACGGTGACCCTGTCGTACAGGGCCACCCCGTCGCTCTCCACCGGGTCGGGGAGGACCACGGCGGTCTTGATCATGTTCTCCAGGAAGCGGATGCGGCTCTCGTTGCGGTTCTTCTCCTGCTTGGCGGCCTTGTACTCAAAATTCTCACTGAGATCGCCGAAGGCCCGGGCCTCCTTCACCGCCTCCAGCAGCTGGGGCCGGAGCTGGATGCGGCGGTAGTCCAGCTCCTCGCGCATCATCTGGATGTCCTTCTTGGTCAATTCGTTGTGCATGGCGCAATCCCTCTTGTCTGTAAGGTTATGGTATATGATATCACAAAAAGCCCGCCGGGGCAAAGGCACCCCCGCAAAAGGACAACAATAAAACCGATTTTGCGCATCCGTGATGAAGGGTCTGCAGAAATCCGCAG
>CALWXU010000125.1 GCA_944385585.1 uncultured Flavonifractor sp. | reverse complement strand
GCTCTGTGGGCGGCATGCGTGCGTCCATCTACAACGCCATGCCCACCGAGGGCGTGGAGAAGCTGTGCGACTTCATCCGGGCGTTTGATCGGAACAACTGAGCTTTCGCAGACTGCCGGCCGCTCCTTGGGGCCCCGCAAAGCGGGGCGCGATTTCTCCAGGGCGGCATACAGCTGGGACTGCTGCTGGATCGCAGGCAGAGCCAAACACAGAACAGAAATGAGGAGGAACATCGGATGTACCGCATCAAAACGCTGAATAAAATTTCCCCCGCCGGGCTGTCCGTGCTGGAGCAGACCCGCTTTGCCGTCAGCGGGGACGTGGAGAACGAGGACGGCATCCTGGTCCGCTCCGCCGACATGCACGACTACCCCTTCCCCGATGCCCTGCGGGCCGTGGCCCGGGCGGGGGCCGGCACCAACAACATCCCCATTGACCGCTGCTCCGAGGCGGGCATCGTGGTGTTCAACACCCCCGGTGCCAACGCCAACGCGGTGAAGGAGCTGGCGGTGTGCGCCCTGCTGCTCGCCTCCCGGAAGATCACCGAGGGCGCCGACTGGGTGCGCGCGCAGGCCGGCGCGGGCGCCGACGTGGAGAAGGCGGTGGAGAAGGGCAAGAGCCAGTTTGTGGGCCCCGAGATCTCTGGCAAGATGCTGGGCGTCATCGGCCTGGGCGCCATCGGCGTACAGGTGGCCAATATCGCCACCAAGCTGGGCATGACCGTGTTCGGCTACGACCCCTTCCTGTCGGTGGACGCCGCCCTGTCCCTGTCCCGGCTGGTCCACCGGGCCATGGATCTGGAGACCATCTATAAAAACTGCGACTACATCACCCTCCACGTGCCCCAGACCGCCGAGACCAAGGGTATGCTCAACGAGGACGCCTTCCACATGATGAAGGGGGGCGTGCGCATCCTCAACCTGGCCCGGGGCGGCCTGGTGAACGACGACGATATGCTGGCCGCCCTGGACAGCGGCAAGGTGGCCTGCTACGTCACCGACTTCCCCAACAACAAGATCCTCCAGGGCAAGAACGTGGTGGCCATCCCCCACCTGGGCGCCTCCACCCCCGAGAGCGAGGAGAACTGCGCCGTCATGGCCGCCCAGCAGCTGAAGGACTACCTGGAGAACGGCAACATCACCAACTCGGTGAACCTGCCCGACCTGGGACAGCCCTGGAGCGGCGAGTCCCGCCTGTGCATCATCCACCGCAACGTGCCAGGCGCCATCGCCAGCATCACCGGCGTGCTGTCCAAGGACGGGGTTAACGTGGAGAACATGACCAACAAGTCCAAGAAGGACTACGCCTACACCGTGGTGGACGTGGGCAGCCGGGTCAGCGACGCCGTGGCCGGCGAGATCCGCGGCCTGGACGGCGTGCTGCGGGTGCGCCTTCTCAACCATTGAGCCATAGACAGACAGAACGCGGAGGAGCTTCGGTTCCTCCGCGTTTTTTTGGATGCGCGTCAGGTTTTGGGGCTTGAAACCGTACTGTAGGGTGAAAGGAGGCGGGCCGATGGAGGAGGTTTTGGACCAGAACCGGGAGGCAGAGCGGATTTTCCGACAGTACGGACGGCTGCTGGGGGCGGTGGCCGCAGCCCAGCTGCCCGGCCGGCCGGAGGACGCGGAGGAGTGCGTCCAGGACACGGTGTGGGCCTTTGTGTCCGGACGGGAGAAATGGGACCCGGAGCGGGGCAGCGAAAAGACCTGGCTGTGCCTGCTCCTGCGCAGCCGGGCCAGGGACCGCCGCCGCACCCTGGCCGCCCGGACGGAGGAGCCGCTGGAGGACCACGCCGGCCTGACGGCGTGGGACGAGGCGGAGCAGTCGGCGGTGCGGGACGGCCTGCGCCGGGCCCTGGAGGGGTTGAGCCGGGAGGAGCGGCGGCTGTTCACCCTGCGGTTCGTGTACGGCCTGCCCTCGGCGGAGCTCGGCGGGGTGCTGGGCCTGTCCCCCAACGGGGTGGACGCCCGGGTGAGCCGCCTGCGGAAGAAGCTGAAGAAGCTGCTGGCCCGGCAGGGGCTGGGCCTGTGGGAACAGGAGGGAGACGCATGAGACAGTACGACTGGGACCAGGCGCTGGGGGAGGAGGGCCTGCTGGCGCTGACGGAGGAGGCGGTGGCGGCCCGCAGACGGGGCCGCGCGCCCCTCAGGCGGCTGGCCGCCCTGGCGGCCTGCGCGGGCCTGGTGCTGGGGCTGATGAACTATCAGGCTCTGGCCGCCGGGGCGGAGCGGGTGTTCCGCTATTTCTTCGGCGTGGGGGCGGCAGAGCAGGAGGAATCCCTGCTGATCCAGGGGGAGAGCCTCAGCGCGGAGAACCGGGAGACGCTCTTTTTGATCGAGGGGGCCTACCAGCGGGACGGGCTGCTCACCCTTCCCCTGGACGTGCTCTCCCGGTCAGAGGCGCCGGGCCAGGTGTGGGACCGGCAGAAGTTCCGCATCTCCGTATATGGCGCCGGCGGAGAAGAGCTGACCCACGTGATGCGCACCTCGGAGGGCGAGGTGGTGGAATTGGCGGGGGTCGCAGGAGTTGGGCGGATCGACAGGCTTGATCCGCTGGAGAATTCGCTCTCCTGGCTCAAACAGGCCTATCTGCCCCAGGGCTACGCCAGCGCCGCCAGCCGGGTATTCGTGATGAATGCGCCGCAGGGGGAGACGGGCCCCTACACCTTCCAGGTGGAGGCCTACTCCGTCAGCGGCGGCTGGGGGGAGGTCCTCTGGAGCGGAACGCTCGAACTGGATACCCCCCAGGCCGTAGACGTCACCCAGGCCAGCCGGGAGATCGGCGTGGGCACGGTCACCGCCCTGGTGGGGGCGGACGGGCAGAGCGTGGCCTTTTACGGGGAGCTGAACCCCCGGCACACCGGGGACGGAGACCGGCTTGTCCAGCTGACGGTGCCGCAGGTGTGGTTTGTGGATGAGGCGGGAAACCGATACGAGGGCTATATGCGCCGGTACGCCGCATCGGAGGAGTATCTGCCGGAGCTCCGCCTGGCCGGTGAGCCGGAGGGGAGGATCGCGGCCATTGAGGTGACCGGAGTGGAGTACAACATCTTCCATGGGGATGGGGAGGGGCAGTCCCACCCCGTCTACGACAGCCTCAGCTGGGTCATTGAGCTGCCCGGATGAAATGAGAAAGCGGCCCCCGGAGGGAATCCCCTCCGGGGGCGTTTTCACAGCCCGGTGCGGATAAAGATGGTGTCGGTGGCCACGTCGTAGCTCAGGCCGAAGCCCAGCCGGTCGCACACCTCCCGCAGAGGGACGCACAGCTCCGGCCCCGCCTGGAACGTCCGGGAAAAGTCCTCCGGGTTCAGCTCCGCGCCCCACAGCGCCTCCGCCCGCTCCAGCCCCACAAAGGTCACCTCCCCGCCGCAGGCGTGGTAGCAGGGCAGATCGGCGGCCGCCTCGTTGACGATCACGTCCGGGTTCCAGGTGAGCAGCTGGGACACGGGGAAGCAGTCGGGGTACTCCGGCTCGGCAAACCGGGGCGGGGGGACGGCCTTGTCGGCGTAGACGGCCTCCCGCTCCAGCCGCACCTGCCGGTAGGCCTCCGCCCGCCCGCTGTCCAGGTCGGCCTGGGCCCGGCCGGCGGCGGTGCCCGGCCACGCCCCGGGTCCAGCGGTCAGCAGCACCACCACGCCGGCGGCGGCCAGGAGGGCGGCGCACCAATGGGCCCAGCTCCGGTCCCACAGCTGGAGCCGCTCCGTCAGCCATCCGGCCAGGTAGCACGCCCCGCCGAACAGGAGGAACACCCCCGCCAGCCAGAACAGGTTGTCCATGCGGGAGATATCGGCCCGGCCCATGGCGTAGAGGGGCGGGGTGAACAGGGCGGCATAGAGGCAGAAGAACCCCGGCAGCACCAGGAAGGGGAGGGGGAAGAGGTAGTCCCGGTCCCGCACCGTCCACAGGAACACGGGCACACACAGCAGCAGGGCCCCCACCGTCACCGGCGTCAGGCTGCGGCCCAGGTAGTCCCACGCCAGCTGGAAGGATGCCCCGATGGCGGGCCACGGCTCCAGCCCGGTCAGGGTGGCCTGCCGCACCGCGTTGCCGGGGGCGGCGGCGCTGAACAGCAGCCCGCCCAGGGCACACAGCGCGATGATCACGGAGGCCGTCACCGTCCGCCAGCCGCTCCTTGCCGCCAGCGCGGAGGGGATCAGCACCCCCTCGGCCACGGCCAGCACCAGGGCGGTGGAGTAGTTGCCGCCCCCCGCAAAGAAGGCCAGCAGGCAGAGCAGGGCGGACAGGAACGCGCCGCCCACGCCAAAGCGCTCCCGCCGGAGCAGGCGGACGTGGAGGGTGACGGTCAGCACACCCAGGCACCAGAACACCAGATAGTGGACCGCCCCGTTCCACCAGTATATCCCGTCGGCGGGGGAGGGGAGCAGCTGCACGGACACCAGGCCGAACACGCACCCCAGCAGCAGCCGCCCCCGCCCATCCGCCCCCCGGAGCAGCCCCAGGGCCAGAAAGCCGGGGGAGAGGATGGCGGCCAGCATGACAAAGGGGGTAATCACATAGAGCGCGCTGGAGAACACCCCCGGCTGGAGGGAGAACAGGAGCACCGAGGAGAAGGTGCCCTGCCAGTTTGCATAGGTGTAGCGGAGGTTCTCCCACAGGGCGGAGAGCGCGCCGGACAGGCCCTGCCCCGCCTGGAGGGCGAAGTACACCGGCGTGCCGTAGCCGAAGTCGTCCGCCGCCGGGCCGGCGTAGGGGGCCAGCGTCGCCAGGGGGACCAGAGAGGCCAGAAGGAGCACCAGGGCCAAAGCCGCCAGGAACCAGGAGAGCTTCCGCAAACAATCACCTCCGCCAAAAGAAAAGGCACCGCCCGGGGACGAGCCCACAGGCGGTGCGGGTTGGGCCATTGCAGATTGGCCCCATCTTATCACACATACGGCGGAAAAGTCAACCAGGGCAAGCGGTCGAATCAGGACGACAGGACAGGGATGGGGCGCCCAGGGGCGTTACAGCTCCTTCCTGCCATAGACCCGCCGGGCGATGCGCCAGGAGGCGGCGTAGGCCAGCGCGCACAGGGCGGCGGCCCCCCGGGCCAGGGTAGCGGCCGTGCCGGGGGTCAGGTCAGGCAGGGTCAGCAGGCCCTTGCGCTCCAGCAGCCACAGGATCAGCATGCCGCCGAACACCGGAAGGGTGACCGCCAGCAGGGCATAGCCGCCCGTTTTGGAGCCGAAGCGGAGGAGTATGGGCAGCAGAACCGCCTCCATGGCCAGGGCCAGCCCGGTGCAGAACAGGCAGGACAGGAGCACCTCCCCCAGAGGGTCGCCCAGCCGCCCCAGGGCGGCGCACAGGCAGGTCAGCAGGGCCGCGGCGCCGCCGCCCCCGGCCGCTGTCAGCAGGGAGCACAGGTACTTTCCGTCCACGATTCCCCGA
>CALWXU010000124.1 GCA_944385585.1 uncultured Flavonifractor sp. | reverse complement strand
TAGGCCTCCTGCTCGTACTTCAGGCAGCACATGAGCCGCCCGCAGGTGCCGGAGATCTTGGTGGGGTTGAGGGACAGGCTCTGGGTCTTGGCCATCTTGATGGACACGGGCTGGAACTCGTCCAGGAAGGTGGCGCAGCAGAAGGGCTTTCCGCAGATGCCCAGGCCGCCCAGCATCTTGGCCTCGTCCCGCACGCCGATCTGCCGCAGCTCGATGCGGGCGTGGAACACCCCGGCCAAGTCCTTCACCAGGGCGCGGAAGTCCACCCGGCCGTCGGCGGTGAAGAAGAAGAGGATCTTGTTGCCCTCGAAGCTGTACTCCACCTCCACCAGCTTCATCTCCAGGCCGTGGGCGGCGATCTTCTCCTGACAGATGGAGAAGGCCCGCTTCTCCTTCTCCCGGTTTTTGGCCACCGTGTCCAGGTCCCGCTCCGTGGCCAGGCGCACCAGCGGGCGCAGGGGCTGCACCACCGCGTCGTCCTCCACCAGGGTGTTGCCCTGGACGCAATCGCCGTACTCCAGGCCCCGGGAGGTCTCGATGATCACCCCCTGGCCGGGGGCCACCGCCTGCCCCCTGGGGTCAAAATAGTATTGCTTGCCTCCGCTCTTGAAGCGGACGCCGATGATCTCGGTCATAGGTCTCCTCCGATTCTATGGAAAGGTGGGGCGTCGGCCTGTGCTCCGCCCGCTGCGTCATGTGCACAGCGCCGCGCAGAGCCAGCCGGCCAGGTGGCCGGTCCCCACGTTGTACCCCGCCGCGTCCCGCAGCCGCTCCAGCACGCCGACAGCCCGCATGAGGGCCCGGGGGGACAGGGCGCGGGCGGCCTCCTCCGCCGTCTGCCGGCGGGCGGGGTCGCCCTCACACAGGGCGCCGGCGGCGCAGGCCAGGGCGTCCCGCAGCAGGAGGACCCCCTCGTCCAGCACGGCCCGCAGGTCGTCCCGCTCCCACTTCTCCAGGGCGGCGCAGTGCTCGGCCAGGGCCAGCTCGTCCCCGCCGGCCAGGCGGCGCACCAGCTCCGCCGCGGCGTCCAGGGCCCTGGCGTCTCCGGCGGCCTGTCCCTCCAGCAGGGAGACCGCCCGGCCCAGCAGGCCCTCGCTCCGGTCGGCGGCGGCCTCCAGCTCGGCCACGGGCCGGCCGGGGAAGCGCACGGCCAGCCAGTCCAGGGCCTCCCGCCGGGTGACGGGGGTGAGGGAGAGCACCTGGCACCGGGAGCGCACCGTGGGCAGCAGGGCGTCGGCGTTGTCGGTGAGCAGGAGGAAGGCGGCATACCCCGGCCCCTCCTCCAGCAGCTTGAGCATGGCGTTCTGGGCGCTGTCGTTCATGGTCTGGGCGTTCTCCAGGATGTACACCTTCCGCCCGGCCTCGTTGGGGCGGATGTAGGCGTCGGCGCGGAGGGCGCGGACCTGGGCCACGGTGAGGTCCCTCCCGTCGGCCCCCGCCCGGACCACGTCCGGGTGGATGCCGGCGAGGACCTTGCGGCAGTGGGGGCAGGACAGGCAGGGGGCGTCCCCGCCCCCCTCGCACACCAGGGCGGCGGCCAGCAGCCCCGCCAGGGTCCGCCTGCCGGAGCCCGCCGGGCCGCTGAGGATGTACGCGTGGGAGAGGCCGTGCCGGGCGGCCTCCAGCTCCAGCTGCCGCTTCAGGGGGCCGTTGCCCGCCAGACGCGTCAGGTTCATGGGGGCTTACACCCGCTCAAACCGCTCGATGTCCACCACGAAGATGGTGGCGCCGCCCACCACCACCTCCACGGGCATGGAGGGGTAGTAGCCGTAGCTCATCTCACTGGCGGTGGGGATCATCTGCTTGCGGCTGTGGGAGTGCTCCTTGATGATGTCGATGACCTCCTGCACCTTCTCCTCGTCCACACCGATGAGGATGGTCACGTTGCCGGCCATGAGGAAGCCGCCGGTGGTGGCCAGCTTGGTCGAGGAAAAGCCCTTCTTGGTCAGGGACTGGGTGACGGTGTTGGCGTCGTCGTGGTTGATGATGGCAAGAATCAGCTTCATGAGATCTCCCTCCTGTCAAAAAGGCGCGCGGGGCCGATGCGAAGTCACACACACAGACTGCGGGAGCACCGCGAAGTCTTCCCGAATATTATAACCTATTTTCTCCAAATATGCGATAGTTTTTTTGCAAATTCGCTCGCCGGGGGCCAGGACGGGCACGCCCGGGGGATAGGGGGCCGCCTGCTGGGCGGCGGCGCGGCCCTCCGCGTCGGCCAGGGGGAGGAGCTCCCGGGGGGAAAACAGGGCCTGCCGGGGGGTGCGCACCTGCTCCGGCAGGGGGGGCGGCGGCGGGAGGGGGGGGCACGGCCCCAGGGGCAGGGAGTCCAGGGCGGAGCGGAGGCGGGAAAACTGCTCCGCCGCGTCGGCGCAGGTGGGGAGGAACACCACGTGGCCGGCGTCGGCCATCTCCGGCCACACCCCCATGGCCTCCAGCCGCGCCTGGGCGGCGAAGCCGTCGGGGCAGCGCAGGACGAACCGGGCCGGGTCCAGGGGGGCGTCCTCCCCGGTCAGGGCGGGGTAGTCCCGCCGCAGGGCGGCCACCTGGGCCGCAGTCTCCCGGTAGGCGGCCCCGCCCGCCCCCTCCATGTATGCCCGGCACAGGTCCAGGGAGGCCATCAGCAGGTAGGAGGGGCTGGAGGAGCCGGTGAGGGACGCGGCCCACCGCAGGCCCTCCTGGGAGAAGGGGCTCCCCCGCCCGGCCAGGAGGAGCGCGCTCTGCCCCAGGGCGGGGAGGGTCTTGTGGGCGGACACCACCGCCAGATCGGCGGCGGAGAGGTCAAAGTTGCCCAGGAAGGGCAGGTGGGCGCCGTGGGCCCCGTCCACCACCAGCGCCGCCCCCCGGGCCCGGCACACCGCCGACAGGGCGGGGATGTCTGACAACACACCGTAATAAGTGGGGGAGGTAATACAGACCGTCTTGATATCCGGGCGGGCGGCCAGGGCCGCCTCCACCGCCGCCGGGGGGATGGGGCCGGCCACCCCCGCCTCCGGCAGCCAGGGCCGCTCCAGGTAGACGGGGCGCAGGTCCAGCAGGGCCAGGGCGTTGTAGGCGGCGCGGTGGCTCCCCCGGTCCAGCAGCACCGCCTCCCCCGGCCGGCAGGCCAGGGCCAGGGCGGCCTGCACCCCCTGGGTGGAGCCGCCGGTGAGGAACAGGCAGCGGTCCATGCGGAGGGCCTCCGCCCACAGGGCCTCGGCCGCCTCGATGGCGTCCCCGCCGGCGAAGAGGTCGCCGGTGGGGGGCAGCTCGGTGACATCCAGCTCCGCCGCCGCCAGCTCCGGGGCGGGGAGGGGGCGCCCCTTGTGGCCGGGCATGTGCATGCGCAGAGGGTGTGCGCCGGCATAGGCCCGCAGGGCGTCGTAGAGGGGGGTGTTTCCCACAGTCTCGCCTCCCGATGTGGAAAAGTTCCCTCTGAGTATAGCAGAAAAGCCCCGGTTCCGCAAGGCCGCCCCCTTGACAGGGCGGGCGGAGCGGCGTATCATGGCGCTGAATCGGACAACTGGAGGGATTCCCCATGGAGATCACCAAGATCCGGCGGCTGGGCCTAGCCGCCCTGGCCCTGGCGGCGGCGCTGACGGCCTGCGGGCCGGCGCCGGGGCCGGCCGCGTCCGCCCCCGGCCCGGCGGCGGGCCAGAGCGCCGCCCCGTCCCCGGCGGCCACGCCCACGCCGGAGCCCACCCCCACACCCACCCCCACGGCGGAGGAGCGGGCCAGGGCCATTCTGGACGGCATGACCCTGGAGGAGAAGGTGGGGCAGCTGTTTGTGGCCCGCTGCCCGGACGCGGCGGCGGCGGAGCTGGCGGCGGAGTACCACCTGGGGGGCTACATCCTCTTCGGCCGGGATTTCCGGGACAGGACGGCGGAGGAGGTGGCCGCCGCCATCCAGAGCTACCAGGACGCCGCGGAGATCCCCCTGTTCATCGGTGTGGACGAGGAGGGGGGCACGGTGGTGCGGGTGAGCGCCAACCCGGCCCTGCGGGAGAGCCCCTTCCGCTCCCCCCAGGAGCTCTACGCCGAGGGGGGCTATGACCGCATCCGCGCCGACGCGGAGGAGAAGTGCGCCCTGCTCCGCAGCCTGGGTATCAATGTGAATTTCGCCCCGGTGTGCGACGTGAGCACCGACCCGGAGGACTTCATGTACCAGCGCGCCTTCGGGCAGGACGCCCAGGCCACCGCCCAGTACGCGGAGACGGTGGTGTCCGTGATGGAGGAGGCGGGCATGGGCTCGGTGCTCAAGCACTTCCCCGGCTACGGGGACAACGCCGACACCCACACCGGCATCGCCTATGACGACCGGCCGCTGGAGCGCTTCGAGGCCTCCGACTTCCTCCCCTTTGAGGCGGGCGTCGCCGCCGGGGCGGACATGGTGCTGGTGAGCCACAACATCGTCTCCTGCATGGACCCGGACTACCCCGCCTCCCTGTCCCCGGAGGTGCACCGGGTGCTCCGGGAGGAGCTGGGCTTTGACGGGGTGGTCATCACCGACGACCTGGTGATGGACGGCATCCGCCACTTCACCGGCGACGAGGAGGCCGCCGTGCTCGCCGTCCAGGCGGGCAACGACCTGCTGTGCTGCACCGACTTTGAGACGCAGATTCCCGCCGTGCTGGAGGCCGTGCGGGACGGGATCATCAGCGAGGCGCGCATTGACCAGTCTGTCCGGCGGGTGCTGGAGCTGAAAATGGAGCTGGGACTGCTGTGAGCCGCCCCGCGGGAAAGGGAGGGCCTGAGCACCGCCCCCGCCGGAGGCGGGGTGGAGGTCTCCTCCATAGCCATAAAAACCCCGGAGCAGCCCTGAGGCCGCTCCGGGGTTTTTGAAGGAATCCTTAGGCCAAAGCCGCCGTAATAATGGCCATGGAGTAGACCTCCTGGGCGTTGCAGCCGCGGGAGAGGTCGTTGATGGGGGCGTTGAGGCCCAGCAGGATGGGGCCGTAGGCGTCGAAGCTGCCCAGGCGCTGGGCGATCTTGTAGCCAATGTTGCCGGCGTTGATGTCGGGGAAAATGAAGGTGTTGGCGTAGCCCGCCACCTTGGAATCCCTGCACTTGGTCTCGGCCACCTTGGGGGAGACGGCGGCGTCGAACTGGAGCTCGCCGTCCACGTCGAAGTCGGGGTTGGTGGCCAGGACCTTCTCGTAGGCGCGGCGCATCTTGTCCACGTCCTCGCCCTTGC
This sequence comes from uncultured Flavonifractor sp., assembly GCA_944385585.1. Taxonomy (GTDB): domain Bacteria; phylum Bacillota; class Clostridia; order Oscillospirales; family Oscillospiraceae; genus Flavonifractor. The sequence goes on along the minus strand of CALWXU010000124.1, from coordinate 294 downwards.
CGGAGCCCTTGGTGGAGTAGGACAGCATGGCCACCTTGGGGTCGATGCCGAAGATGCGGGCGCAGTGGGCCACCTCGGTGGTGATCTCCACCAGCTCGTCCTCGGTGGGCTTGATGTTGATGGCACAGTCGCCCATGGCCAGCACGGTGTTCTCGCCCACGCCCTCGCGGACCATGATGAAGCAGGAGGAGACGATCTTGTTGCCCGGCTTGGTCTTGACCAGCTGCAGGGCGGGGCGGACGGTGTCGGCGGTGGAGTAGGTGGCGCCGCCCAGCAGGCAGTCGGCCACGCCCA
>CALWXU010000123.1 GCA_944385585.1 uncultured Flavonifractor sp. | reverse complement strand
CTGAGCAGGAAGCCCAGGAAGATGGCCAGTCCGCCCATGCGGGGGATGGGGTGGTCGTGCATGCGGCGGCCGTCCTTGGGCACGTCCACCGCCTTCACCCGGATGGCCAGGCTTTTCACCACCGGCGTGGCCACCAGGGCCACCACCAGGGCCACCAGCAGGGCGGCGGCCACCATGCCGATGAGGGGGAGATCCAGATTTCTTGGCATAGGAATTTGCTCCTTCATCTATCTTGAACACGGGGCCGGACGCATGGCGTGCCGCGCGTCCGGAGCGCCTTACCGGGGCAGGAAGCCGACCTTCTTATAGACCTTGCACAGGGTCTTTTCCGCCGCGTAGGAGGCCTTTTCGGCCCCGGCGCGGTAGACGCCCTCCAGATAGCCCTTGTCGGCGAGCAGGCGCTCGGTCTCCTCCCGGATGGGGCGCAGGGTCTCCACCACGGCCTCCCCCACGGCGGGCTTGAAGGCGCCGTAGCCCTTGCCGTCGAACTCCGCCTCGATGGCCTCAAAGCTCCTGCCGGTGACGGCGGAGTAGATCTGCATCAGGTTGGACACGCCGGGCTTGGCCTGGGGGTCGAAGCGGACGCACCGCTCGGTGTCGCTGTCGGTGACGGCCCGCTTGAACTTGCGCAGGATATCCTCCGGCTTCTCCAGGAGGAACACGCACCCCTCGGGGATGGACTTGCTCATCTTGGTGTCCGGCTGGTTCAGGCTCATCACCCGGGCCCCCGCCTTGGGGATGTAGGGCTCCGGCACCTTGAACACGTCGCCGTACACGTGGTTGAAGCGGCCCGCGATATCCCGGCAGATCTCCACGTGCTGCTTCTGATCCTCCCCCACCGGCACGAAGTCGGGCTGGTAGAGCAGGATGTCGGCGGCCATGAGGCAGGGATAGGTGAACAATCCGGCGTTGATGTTGTCGGCGTGCTTGGCGGACTTGTCCTTGAACTGGGTCATGCGGGACAGCTCGCCGAACATGGTATAGCAGTCCAGCACCCAGCCCAGCTCCGCGTGCTGGTGGACGTGGGACTGGACGAAGATGGTGTTCTTGGCCGGGTCCAGGCCGCAGGCGATGTAGGTGGCGATCTGGGTCAGGGTGCGGCGGCGCAGCTCCGCCGGGTTCTGCCGCACCGTGATGGTGTGCAGATCCGCCATGAACCAGTAGCAGTCAAACTGGTCGGACAGCTCCGCCCAGTTCTTGATGGCCCCCAGATAGTTGCCCAGGTGCAGATCCCCGCTGGGCTGGATGCCGGACAGGAGCACCTTTTTCTCGTTTTCCATATGCAGTATACACCTCAGTGAACGGTAAAATTGGGTGGGTGGACGGGGCGTTTTCCCCCGCGATCCGGCCGCAAAGCGGCTGATTCCGTAAGCCTAATCATATCATATCCAAATGCCCTTGACAATCCTCAGGAGAAAAAATAGAATAGGGGGAGTGAATTTGAAAAAGGAGATTTTTCCATGGATCAGAACTGGTTTGCCGAGCTGGAGCGCCGCATCCCCAGGGGCGGCGTGCGTACCCGCTTCGCCCCCTCCCCCACCGGCTATATGCACGTGGGCAACCTGCGCACCGCCCTGTACACCTGGCTCATCGCCCGGCACAGCGGCGGCAAATTCATCCTGCGCATCGAGGACACCGACCAGGGCCGCCTGGTGGAGGGCGCCACCGAGGTGATCTACGCCACCCTGCGCAGGTGCGGCCTGACCTGGGACGAGGGCCCCGACATGGGCGGCCCGGTGGGCCCCTATATCCAGACGGAGCGGCGGGAGCTGTACCCCAGCTTCGCCAGGCTGCTGGTGGAGAAGGGCCACGCCTACTACTGCTTCTGCGGCAAGAGCGAGAGCGAGGCCGACAGCGGCGAGTTTGACCGCGCCGACGACCCCTGCCGCGCCCTCTCCCCCGCCGAGGCCCAGGCCCGGGTGGATGCCGGGGAGCCCTATGTGATCCGGCAGAAGATCCCCCGCGGGGGCCAGACCACCTTCTCCGACGCGGTGTTCGGCCACATCACCGTGGACAACGACACCCTGGACGACCAGGTGCTGCTGAAGTCCGACGGCCTGCCCACCTACAACTTCGCCAACGTGATCGACGACCATCTCATGGGCATCACCCACGTGGTGCGGGGCAGCGAGTACCTGTCCTCCGCCCCCAAGTACAACCTGCTCTATGAGGCCTTCGGCTGGGATGTGCCCACCTATATTCACTGCTCCCCCGTCATGCGGGACCAGCACAACAAGATGAGCAAGCGCAAGGGCGACCCCTCCTATGAGGATCTCATCGCCATGGGCTACCTGTCCGAGGCGGTGGTGAACTACGTCACCCTGCTGGGCTGGTCCCCCCGGGGCGAGTACGCCGAGCGGGAGTTCTTCACCCTGGCCGAGCTGTCTGAGATCTTCGACGTCGGCGGCATCTCCAAGTCCCCCGCCATCTTTGACATGGAGAAGCTGACCTATTTCAACGCCCACTATATCCGGGAGCTGTCCCCCGAGGCCTTCCACACCGCCGCCCTGCCCTTCATCCGGCAGGCGGTGACCAACCCCGCCTACTCCACTCAGGAGATCGCCGGCCTGCTCCAGGCCAGGTGCGAGCGCCTCACCGACATCCCGGAGAAGCTGGACTTCTTCGATGCCCTGCCCGAGTACGGGGTGGATCTGTTCACCAACAAGAAGTCCAAGACCAACCCGGAGGTATCCCAGAGGATGCTGGAGGCCGCCATCCCCGCCCTGGAGGGGCTGGCCGACTGGACCGCCGACGCCATCCACGACACCCTCATCGGCCTGGCCGAGTCCCTGGAGGTCAAGAACGCCACCCTCATGTGGCCGGTGCGCATCGCCGCGGCGGGGAAAGCCGTCACCCCCGGCGGCGCGGTGGAGATCTGCCACATTCTGGGCCGCGGCGAGTGCCTGCGCCGCCTGCGCCTGGGCCTGGACAAGCTGAAAGCGCACTGAACCGGCAATTTTTGCCCGCATAGAACGCCCCCTTTTCCGCAAACCTAACGGAAAAGGGGGCGTTTTTGTATGGAGAAGCGGAACATGCAGGTGTTGGCGGTCAGCTTCACGGCGGCGGCCTTCGCGGTGAGTGTGGGGTTCGGGGTGCAGGGCCATGCCCGGGCGGAGGACTACCGGCGGCAGCTGGACAACGGCTACCGGCAGGCCTTCACCGAGCTGACCACCGCCGCCGGGGAGCTGGACGCGGCCCTGGAGAAGGTGACCTACGCCACCACCCCCGACCTGTTTTCCGCCCTGTGCGCCCAGGCCTATGCCAAGGCCCTGGCCGCCCAGTCCGCCCTGGGGGAGCTGCCCTACGGCAACGTGGAGCTGGAGCAGACTGCCGCCTTCTTCGCCAAGGCGGGGGACTACGCCATGGCCATGGCCCGGGAAAGCAGCGGGGAGTCCGTCTGCACCGACGAGGACCGGGAGAGCCTGCGGGGGCTGGCCGCCGCCGCCAAGGAGCTGTCCGGCACCCTCCAGCAGCTCCAGCTCCAGCTGGATGGCGGGGCCCTCCCGCCGGAGGACGCGGCCGCCGCGGAGGCCCGGCTGGCCGCCGCCGCGGAGGACGGGGGACAGATTCTTGGCGGCTCCGCCTTCCAGACGGTGGAGGCCGACTTCCCCGAGGTGCCCACGCTGATCTACGACGGGCCCTTCTCCGAGCACCTGTCCAGCCGCAGCCCCAGGATGCTGGAGGGCCTGCCCCAGGTGACGGAGGCGGAGGCCCGCCGGGCGGCGGCGGCCTTCACCAGCCTGCGGGCGGACATCTTCACCCTGGTCTCCGACGGCGGCGGGGCGCTGCCCGCCTGGGGCTTCTCCGCCCTGGTGGACGGCGGGGAGCGGTACGTGGAGATCACCAAGCAGGGCGGGCAGGTGCTCCAGATGCTCTCCTCCCGGCCGGTGGGGGAGGCCGCCCTCTCCCGGAAGGAGGCGGTGGAGGGGGCCGCCGCCTTTCTGGAGGAGCACGGCTACCGGGACATGGCCCCCAGCTACTTTCTGGAGGGGGACGGCATCCTCACCGTCCACTTCGCCCCGGTGCAGGACGGGGTATACTGCTACCCGGACCTGGTAAAGGTGGGGGTGGCCCTGGACAACGGGGATGTGCTCTCCTTCGAGGCCCACGGCTACCTGATGAACCACGGGGCCAGGGAGCTCTCCGCTCCCGCCGTGACCGGGGACCAGACCATGGCGGAGGTGGACGGCTCCCTCACGGTCCTGTCCCGCCAGCTGGCCCTGATCCCCACCGGGGGCGCATACGAGGTGCTCTGCCACGAGTTTAAATGCCAGAATACGGACGGCGGCCACGTGCTGGTCTACGTGAACGCCGCCGACGGCCAGCAGGAGCGCATCCTCCTCCTGCTGGAGGACGAGCGCGGCACCCTGGTGATCTGACGCCGCCCCATCCTGTGCAGAAGGCGCGCCGCGGGGCCCCGCGGCGCGCCTTCCCGGCCTGATCTCGATGGTGCGCCCGGTCAGTCCCTTCGGCGCAGGATGGTGACGGCGGCGTAGTGGAGCACGGAAAACTCCTCCGGCGCGATGGCGGACAGGAGCGCCCGGTGCTCCCGGTCGAACCGCGCCACCTCCTCCGGCGGCAGGGCCGCACCGATGCCCCGGCAGGTGCGGATCCGGCCGTTCCAGCTCTCCCGGGAGAAGGGGACGCGCAGGTCGAACACCTCCTGCACCTCCCGGTCAAACCAGGGGTCGTAGTCCGCCGGGGGGACAATGGGGGCGCGGACCTCCCCGCCGCCGGTCCAGGCCGGATTGTAGCGGAGGATCAGCTCCTCGCTCTGCCTGGCCACGGGGTCCTCCTCCGGCAGCCAGGACATGTAGAGCACCGCGAAGGCCCCGCCTGGCTTCAGCAGGCGGTGGAGGAGGGGGGCCAGGCGGGCGTGGTCAAAGTAGGTGAAGCACTGGCAGGCGGTGACCACGTCAAAGCTGCCGTCGGGGAAGGCGCAGTCCTCCGCGGCGGCGCAGCGGAAGTCGATGTCCAGCCCGTCCCGGGCCGCCAGGGCCCTGGCCTGCTGGATCTGCCCCGGGGCGGGGTCCACCCCCGTAAACCGCGCGCCGTACCGGCACAGGGCCCGGGGGAGCACCCCCGTGCCGGTGCCCAGGTCCAGCACCCGCTGCCCCTGGGTGCACAGCCCCCGGTCCAGCAGATGCCGGTAGAAGTCCGGCGGGTAGATATCCCGGTAGCGGGCGTAGTCCTGTGAGGTGCGGCTCCAGTCAAAGGGCTCTCCGTGGTCGATGTGGGACAGCTCCATCGCTTACAACTCCTTTCCATAAAAGAAATGGCTGTACTCCCCTGTGGCGGGCTCCAGCGCGCCGATGCGGCGGTAGCCCCGCTTCTCATAAAAGCCGGGGGCCTGGAAGGAGAAGGTGTTCAGCTCCACCCGGCGGGCCCCCTGGCGGGCGGCGTCCGCCTCCAGCTGGTCCAGGATACACCCGCCCAGGCCGGCGCCCCGGCAGTCCTCCGCCACCCAGAGCACGTCCACAAAGGCCAGCTCCCCCATGCGGAA
>CALWXU010000122.1 GCA_944385585.1 uncultured Flavonifractor sp. | reverse complement strand
GCGCCCTTGCCGGTGCCCACCATGATGGCCACCGGGGTGGCCAGGCCCAGGGCGCAGGGGCAGGAGATCACCAGCACGGCCACGCCGGCGGTGAGGGCCCGGGTCACGTCGCCGCCGGTGGCGATGAGCCACACGATGGCGGTGATAATGGCGATGACGATGACGGTGGGCACGAACACGCCGGCCACCTTGTCGGCCAGCTTGGCGATGGGGGCCTTGGAGGAGGAAGCCTCATCCACCAGGCGGATCATCTGGGCCAGGGTGGTGTCCTCCCCCACCCGGGTGGCCCGGAAGGTGAAGGAGCCGGACTTGTTGATGGAGGCGGCGGCCACCTTGTCTCCGGGCAGCTTCTCCACCGGCAGGCTCTCGCCGGTGAGGGCGGACTCATCCACCGAGGAGGCGCCCTCGGTGACCACCCCGTCCACCGGGATACGGCCGCCGGGGCGGACCACGATCAGGTCGCCCACCACCACGTCCTCCACGGGCAGCTCCACCTCCTGGCCGTCCCGCAGCACCATGGCCGTCTTGGGGGCCAGATCCATCAGCCGGGTGATGGCCTCGCTGGTCTTGCCCTTGGAGCGGGTCTCCAGCCACTTGCCCAGGGTGATCAGGGTGAGGATCATGCCGGCGGACTCGAAGTACAGGTCCATGGACCAGTGCTCCACCTGCGCCAGGGCTGCCGCCGCGTCTCCCACGCCGTAGGCCGCCCGGCCCAGGTTCCATGCGATGAGGAGCAGGGCGGCCACGCCGTACACCACAGCGGCGGCGGAGCCCAGGGCGATCAGGGAGTCCATGTTGGGGGCGCGGTGCCACAGGGTCTTGAAGCCCACGGCATAGTACTTCCGGTTGATGAACATGATGGGCAGGGTGAGCAGGAACTGGATGAATGCCACCACCAGGGCGTTGGAGCTCTGGTGGAAGAAGGCGGGCAGGGGCCAGCCCATCATGTGGCCCATGGCGATGTAGAACAGGGGCACCAGGAACACCAGGGAGGTGAGGAAGCGGCGCTTCATGCCGGCGGCCTCCTCCGCCATGGTGTCGGTGGGGCGGGCGGCGGCGGACGGGGCCGCCTTTCCCGCCGGGGCGGGGAGGGAGGCGCCGTAGCCCGCCTCCTCCACCGCGTGGATGATCTGCTCGGCGTCGGTCTGGTCGGTGTACTCCACCAGCATGGAGCTGCCCAGCAGGTTGACGCTGCAGCGCTCCACGCCGGACACCCCGTTGACCGCTTTCTCCACGTGGGCGGAGCAGGCCGTGCAGGTCATGCCGGTGACATTGAATTTCTGTTTCATAGGGATACCTGACTTTCTCGTTTGACACGGGCGCACGCTGCGCGCCCCGACAGCGGTTTGCATCGGCCGGGTGCGTGCGGCGGCCCCGGCGCTCACTTCAAAATATGTCCCAGGGTGGTCACAAACTCGTCGATTTTCTGGCTCCGCTCCTCCTCGCTGGCGGCCTCCTGGACGCAGTGCTTCAGATGGGCGGAGAGGATCTCCTTGTTGGCCCGGTTGAGGATGGCCTCCGTGGCCATGAGCTGCTGGGAAATATCAATGCAGTATCGGTTTTCCTCCACCATCCGGATGATGCCGTCCATCTGTCCCCGGGCGGTTTTCAACAGGCGGAGGATTTTTTTCTCGTCTGCCATCATGGTGTCTAACACCCCCCTGGGGTGTAGTATAGACCGACGGAAGCCCCATGTCAAGCCCCCACGAAAAAGAAATTTGTGGCAGCTAACCAGTAAGACAAAAGCGGGGCCCTCCGCAGAGGGCCCCGCCGGGGAGCTATTCCTTGCCCCTGGTGTCCCGGAACAGCAGGGAGATACACCAGATGGCGGCCAGGCCCACCAGGGTGTAGATCACCCGGCTGACCACGCTGTCCTGGCCGCCGAACAGGGCGGCCACGATATCAAACTGGAAGATGCCGATGCTGCCCCAGTTCAGCCCGCCGATGATGGCGAGAATCAGAGCGACCTTATCTAAAAACATGGAAACGCTTCCTCCTCGTATTGAAATACGCGGTTAGCATCTCCCGCCGCGCAAAATTTATGCGTTTATTTTGTCAATGCGCGGCCCAGCCAGCTCTGGCGGAGCTCCACCGCCCTCTGGGGGCACAGCTCGTGGCAGCAGTAGCAGTGAATGCAGGCCTTTGGGCGGATGCGCGCCTTTTTGCCGGGGGCGGACAGGTCGATGGCCCTGCCCGGGCAGGACTTGGCGCAGATGCCGCAGCCCACGCACTGGGCCTCGTCAATCCTGGGCGTCTGGGAGAGGACCTTTTTGCAGAGCCTTTCCGCCGGCCGGGCGAGGGGGCCCAGGAAGTCCATGAGGCTGGCCTTGGTGCTGCCGGGGAGCCTGTAGTCCGCCATCCGCAGGCCCTCCACCGTACCGCCCACCAGCTCCACATCCTCGATCCGGCTGGGGGCGAGGCCCCGGCGCTCCGCGGCCAGCAGCACCGGGTTGTCCCTCCGGGGCAGGTTCATGAGGGCCCCGGCGGCCGTGTCCAGGGCCAGAGGATTTTCAGCGGCCAGCAGCAGGCCGGCCCGCCGGGGGGTGCCGGAGGAGCCGGGGCCGTCCCCCTCCATGGCCAGGATGCCGTCCATCAGGCTGAGGCGGGGCCTCACGTACCCGGCCAGATCCAGCAGCACGTCGGCAAAGGCCTCCTGGTCCGGGTGGGTGGCGTGGTAGCCCACCTTGGACAGGCCGGGGATCACCCCGAACAGGTTCTTCACCGCCCCTGTCATGCTCATGAGCACGTGGGTTTTCATCTTGCACAGGTCGATCACCCCGTCGGCCTCCGCCACAGGGGCGATGAGCTCCGCCTGGCGGAGCACCCTCCCCTCCGGCAGGGACACGGTGCGGGTGGAGGAGTCCAGGGCCAGCTCCGCCCCGGAGGCCGCGGCGGCGGCCGCCATGCCGGTTTTCTCATAGAGGCCGCGGAGCACGGGCTCCTTGTGCAGGGCGCCGCCGGGGCTGTCGCAGATCACCGGCGTGCCCCCGGCCTCCTTCACCAGCTTCGCCACCGCCTCCACCACCGCCGGGTGGGTGCAGATGGCGCTCTCCGGCGGGGCGGCCCGGAGCAGGTTGGCCTTGAGGACGATCCGCTCCCCGGGGCGGACAAACCGGCCCATGCCGCCCATCTGCGCCACCAGGGCGCGGATGGCCCCCTCCGCCTGCCCATAGTCCGGGCAGGACGCCGCGTAGACCCGATTTTCTTCCATGAAACGACCTCCTAGGGGTTCAAGCTCTCCTCAGTATACCCGCCGGAGGGGGCGTCGTCAAGGCCGGGGAGCCTTCTCAGGACGGGGGCGGAGGCCAGGGCCACCGCCAGGCTGGCCGCCAGGCCCAGGAGCACCACCACCCAGGCGCGGGCCTGGAAGCCCTCGAACAGCACGCCGTACAGGGCCTGTCCCAGGGGCATGGCGCAGGTGGAGATGGCGGAGACGAGGGCGGACACCTTGCCCAGCAGGTGGGGCGGCGTGGCCCGCTGGAGGTAGGTCTGGGCGGCCACGGAGAACAGCATGGCGCAGGCCATACCCGCCAGCACGGCGGCCAGGATCACCCCGTAGGCCGCCAGCGGGGGGAGGCCCAGCGCCAGGGCAAGGGCGATGGGGAGGAGGGAGAGGGCGGTGCCTAGCAGAAAGCGCCAGGCCCCCCGGAGCCCCGTCCGCCCCAGGGCCGCGCCGGCGAGCATGCCCCCCAGGATGGAGCCCAGGCTCAGGGCCGCCTCGGCGAAGCTGTACAGCTGGGAGGACAGGCCCAGGGTGACCTTGATCAGGTAGGGCAGGCCCACGAGGAACAGGGCGGAGAGGAACAGGTTGATCAGGGCGATGAAGGCCAGCACCCGCAGCAGGCCGGGCTGCTCCCGCGCCAGGAAGTGCCCCGCGTCCCGGAGGTCCCGGCCCACGGCGGCCAGGGGCGCGCCGCCGCGATCCTGTCGGTGGAAGGGGATGCGGAGGAACAGCTCCATCACCGCCGAGCCCAGGAAGCAGGCCGCCCCCACCCACACGATGGGGGCCAGCCCCACCCAGCCGTAGAGCATCCCGCCCAAAATGGGGCCCAGCAGGCTGGACAGGGCCTGCACCTGGGCCACCACCCCGTTGGCGGCGGGGAGATGCTTCTCCGCCACCAGAACGGGGATGCTGGCCTGGACGGCGGGCTGGTAGAGGGCCTGGATGGCGGAGAGGAGCACCATCATACCCCCCACCGCCGCCACCGAGTGTCCCCGGGCGAACAGCAGGCCGTACCCCGCCGCCAGGGCGGCGGTGGAGAAGTCCAGGCCCCACATGATCCGCTGCCGGGGCACCCGGTCGGCCAGCACGCCCCCCAGGGGGGAGCAGAGGAGCACCGGCACCATGGACAGGGCCAGCACTCCGCCGAAGGCGGCGGCGGAGCCGGTGGCGTCCAGCACCTGGAGGGGGAGGGCAAAGCGGAGGACGGCGTTGCCCAGCAGGGAGATGATCTGTCCGATCACCATGAGGGTGAAGTCGCGGGAGAACAGGCGGTTTGGCTTCATGCTGAGAGCTCCTTTCAGATTAATACCGACGGTTGGTATGTATCTTAGCCGGAAAAACCGCCCTCGCCGGAGGGCGGTGGGGGGCGCGGAGGGTCAGAGGGTCTCAATTACCTGGTCGTAGTAGCTGAGGGCGTCGGCCTGCAGCGCCTCATCCAGCACGGGCAGGCCGAAGCGCTTCAGAAATTCGGCGCTGAAGCGGAGCTTGCGGGCAAACTCCTCCCGGCTGCCGGCGAACATGCCCGTCCACACGTTGGTCAGGAGCATGAGCACCTCCGCCACCTCGTGGGGGTACTCCACCCCCTGGATGGAGCCGTCGGCCATGCCCAGGCGGATGATCTTCTCCACGTAGGGGGCGGCGTCCCGGAAGGTGGACTCCAGGGTGAGCAGGGTGATCTTGGGGTTCTTCACCACGTAGCCGATGACCAGCCGGTCCACCTTCCGCTTGGCCGGGTCGGTGAGGAAATGGCGGAAGGCGTAGCGCAGCTTCTCCAGACCGTTCTCCCCGGGGATCTTGGACAGGTCGGGGAACCAGTCCAGCCCCTCATAGTAGCGGTCGTTGAGGCGGTCCAGAATGTCCTCCTTGGACTTGAAGTGGTGGTAGATGGCCCCCTTGGACATGCCCAGGGCGTCCACGATGTCCTGGATGGTGGTGTGTTCGTAACCCTTCTCGCTGAACAGGCGCATGGATACGTCCAGGATCTTCTCCACGGTCTCCTCGGGGTGCTTGTTGCGGGCCATGGGGCCCCCTCCTTTGCATACATACCGTCGGTATGTTTAAAATAACACAGCGCCGCCCCTCTGTCAAGAGGGGCGGGCGGGTTCAGTCCATGCTCTTGGGCCCAAAGCCGTGGGGCAGCAGCTCCCGGAGGGTCAGCTTCACAAAGCTGTGGTCCTGGCCGGCCACCAGCAGGGTGAGCTCGGGGGCGAACTCGTAGAGCATCTGACGGCAGGCGCCGCAGGGCCAGCAGGGCTCGGTGGAGTTGCCCACCACGGCCAGGCGGGTGAAGTCGTCCCGGTGCCC
>CALWXU010000121.1 GCA_944385585.1 uncultured Flavonifractor sp. | reverse complement strand
GAGAAGGACTGCGAGCTCTCCTACCTCAACGGCAAGAAGATCGCCATCATCGGCTACGGCTCCCAGGGCCACGCCCACGCCCTCAACCTGAAGGACTCCGGCTGCGACGTGTGTGTGGGCCTGCGGGAGGGCTCCAAGAACTGGGCCGAGGCGGAAAAGGCCGGCCTGGCCGTCAAGACCATCCCCGAGGCGGCCCAGTGGGGCGACATCGTCATGATGCTGGTCAACGACGAGGTGCAGGCCGAGGTCTACAAGCGGGATATCGCCCCCTACATGACCGAGGGCAAGGCCCTGGCCTTCGCCCACGGCTTCAACATCCGCTACCAGCAGATCGTCCCCCCCGCCGGTGTGGATGTGTTCATGGCGGCCCCCAAGGGCCCCGGCCACACCGTCCGCTCCACCTACGTCAACGGCAAGGGCGTGCCCTGCCTGGTGGCCGTGGAGCAGAACGCCACCGGCAACGCCTATAAGATCGCCCTGGCCTACATCGCGGGCATCGGCGGCGCCCGGGCCGGCGTGATGGAGACCACCTTCCACGACGAGACCGAGACCGACCTGTTCGGTGAGCAGACCGTCCTGTGCGGCGGCGTGGTGGACCTGATGCGCTGCGGCTTCGAGGTGCTGGTGGAGGCCGGGTACGAGCCGGAGAACGCCTACTTCGAGTGCATCCACGAGATGAAGCTGATCATCGACCTGATCAACAAGGGCGGCGTGGCGGCCATGAACTACTCCATCTCCGACACCGCCGAGTTCGGCGAGTACGTCTCCGGCCCCCGGGTCATCCCCCACGAGGAGACCAAGGCCCGCATGCGCGCCGTCCTCTCCGACATCCAGGACGGCTCCTTCGCCGGCAAGTGGATCGCCGAGAACAAGAACGGCCGCACCTTCTTCAATTCCAAGCGGGCCCAGCTCAAGAAGCACCAGATGGAGGTCGTGGGCGAGGAGCTGCGTAAGAACATGATCTGGGGCGGCGACAAGGATCTGGACACCGCCTCCAACTGACCACCCAGCCGCTCCAGATCCGGGGCCCCCGCAAAAGCCCAGCGAAGCGGGTTTTGTGGGGAAAGGAGCCGCAGTGGAGCGAATGAGCTTTCGCCCCCGGGCGGAAGCGAACGATACGGAGCTTGCGGCGACGCGGACACCGCGTCCAACTGCCCCACAGGAAATCTGATATAGAGAAGCGGCGCTGCGTTGGCAGCGCCGCTTTTTTGTCCATTCTACGCCCTCCGGACGCCCCTTTGGAGGCGTTCCAGCCCCCGGTGGAGCAGGATTCCCAGCACCAGGTTGATGGGGTAGGCGATGAGGTAATAGGTGATGTGGCGCGGGTCGTGGTCCAGCCAGGGGGCCAGCAGATCGAACTCCCGGGTGATGATCACGTTGAGCAGATAGATCTCCAGGCTGCTCCCTCCCACCGTCCGCAAACAGGCGTGGAGCCCCCGCCAGGGCAGCCAGCCCAGCAGCTTTCCCAGCACCAGGCAGGCGGGCACCAGGGCCAGTGTGACCGCCAGGCAGAGGGGGGCCGCCACCGGCTGCCTGACATACAGGCACAGCACGGCCACGCCGCAGGCCGCCGCCCCGCCCCAAAGCGCCAGGTGCCGCCCGTTCAGCTGCCTGCCCTCCTCCAGATAGGAGGCCAGCAGGAAGCCCATGGCGAAATCGGGGACCCGCAGGAGGAAGTGCATCAGATGGAACAGCCCCGCGCTCCAGGTCAGGCGGTAGAGCCCATAGCTCATCAGATAGACCGCCAGGGTGAGCCACTCCTTCCGGCGGCAGCGCCGAAACAGGCGGTCATAAAAGGGCGCCAGCAGATAGAGCGCCGCGATGGCGGAGATGTACCAGTTAAAGCCCCCCGGGATGTTCCACCAGTAGGAGAGGGTGGACAGGTTCCACAGGATCACGCTGGGCGGGATGCGCCCGGCCAGGGCCAGCCCCGCGCTGTAGAGCCCCACCACCAGCCAGAAGGCGGGCAGCAGCCGCCGACACCGGCGGCGGTAGTACTGCCCCAGGGGCTCCCCGGCCCTTCGGTGCAGGGAGAGGCAGATGCCCATGCCGGACAGCAGCAGAAAGACGTCCACACCGGCAAAGCCCATCTGCCGGATGGCCCGCAGGGGCAGGGACGTGAGCTGCAGCTGATAGGTGTGGAGCAGCATGATCCCCAGCGTGGCCAGCCCCATCAGCTCGCCCCGATACCGACTCAGCAGGCCATAGCCGCTATTTGTCTCCTCCGCCATCTCCCGGCCTCCTGTCGTAACATCATCATCGCGCGCGGGACAAAGCCGAATCCGGCTGCTTCTGGACCGATTGCGCGGCTGGGTGCTGCATGGGCCCGCCGCGCTCCGATCGGTCCAGCAGACTTTATTATAGGGCCCCTGCCCCCCGCCGTCAATCCCGGCCGGGGAGAAAAGGCGGACCTGCCCCGCTTTGGACAGGTCCGCCCTTCTTTTTACTCCACGCTCTTCAGCAGCTCCTCCGGCGACACGCCGAAGAGCTTGGCCAGAGCCAGGAGATTGGAGGTGCTGGGGTCGGCGGCGCCGCTCTCCCACTTGCTCACCGCCTGGCGGCTCACCCCGACGGCCTCCGCCACAAACTCCTGGGTCATCTTGCAGCGGGTGCGGTGGTACCTGAGGGCCTCTCCCAGGCTCTTTGCCATATCCGCCTTCTCCTGCCGGACGGGGGCGGTGCACAGGTACTTGCGCAGGGCCCTGATGACCAGCACCACCAGGTAGATTACCACCCCCATGATGGCCAACCAGATCACCAGGCCGATCAACATGGGAATCAGCATCGCAGCCACGCCGGAGCCTGCCGTTCTTTCAGTTATCGGGGACATAGAAAACACTCCTTTCTGGATGGCCCCAGCATACCGGATCTCCCCGGTTGCCTCCACCAGCTATTGCGCAACTTTGGGTTGCTCTCCCTCCTGCTGGGCCCGTTTGGCCAGGATTTTGGGGAAGAAGTGGAGGAACAGGCAGGTGGTCACCGCGGCGGCCACCCCGTCGGCGATGGGCTCGGCCAGGAAGGTGGCCGGGGCGGACACCAGGGCGGGCAGCAGGAGCAGGCAGGCCAGGAACACGCTCTTGCGGAACAGGGAGCAGAACAGGGCCAGCCGCACGTGGCCCAGGGCGGTGGTCTCGTCCACCAGGGGGTACTGGACGGCCAGGGGGAGGATCATGGCTGTGAACACCTTGATATAGCCCACCGACTGCTCCGCCAGCTCCGGATTGCGGGTGAACAGGCCCACAAACACCGGGGACAGGGTGTGGGTCACCACCATCATGATCCCGCAGAAGGCGAGACACAGGCCCACAATACATTGGATGGCCTTTTTAATGCGCTCCAGGCTGCCGGCGCCGTAGTTGAAGCTGACCACCGGCTGGGTGCCCAGGGTCAGGCCGCCCATGGGCATGGTGATGAGGAGCAGGTAGCTCTGCACGATGGTGGCGCAGGTGACCAGGGCATCCCCCTGTTCCGGCCCGCCGTACCGCTGGAGCACCGTGTTGAGCACGATGAGCAGGATGCTGTCGGTGGCGATGATCAGGAAGGGGGACAGGCCGAAGGACAGCACCCGCCGCATGATGCCCCAGTCCGGCCGGCCCCACCGCAGGGGCACCGGCATGGATTTGCGCAGCAGCATGGTCAGCACAAAGGCGCAGGAGGCCATCTGGGAGATCACCGTGGCGATGGCCGCCCCGGCCACGTCCATGTGGAGGACAAAGATGAAGACGGGATCCAGCACGATGTTGAGCACCGCCCCCAGCATCACCGTGGCCATGCCCAGGCCGGAGTAGCCCTGGGCGATGAGGAAGCTGTTCATGCCGGTGGCCATGAGGGCGAAGAAGGTGCCGGCGGTGTAGATGGTCAGGTAGGTGTCGGCATAGCCGAAGGTGGCCTCACTGGCGCCGAACCAGCGGAGCAGCTGCCCCTTGGACAGCAGGAAGCCGGCGGTCAGCGCCACCGACAGCGCCAGCAGCATGAGGAAGCAGTTGGACAGGACCCGGCCGGCCTCGTCCCGCCGGCCCTCCCCCATGCGCATGGCCATAATGGGGGAGCCCCCCAGCCCCACCAGGGAGGCGAAGGAGCCCAGCAGGGTGACAATGGGGCCGCACACCCCCACCCCCGCCAGGGCCAGATCCCCGATGCCCTGGATGTTTCCGATGTAGATGCGGTCCACAATGCTGTAGAGCACGCTGACCAGCTGGGCCAGCATGGTGGGGATGGCCAGCCGGCAGACCAGCCTGAAAACCGGGTCGCGGCCCAGGTCGTTGGTACGTTTCATACTTCTCTCCCTCCAACACAAGCGGAGGGTATTATACCTCTTTTTCCCCTCCACGTAAAGGCCCACCCGAAATTAGCACTCTCGCTATACGAGTGCTGATATTTACAATTTAGACATAATTTCATGTATATTTGTTCACAAACTCCCTCTATACTAGGGTTCAGAAAATCAGTTGAGGGGGCCATGAGGAGCCCCGGAAAGCGGATGATTTCCATGAGATACCGGCAGTTTTAGCACACACACGATTCTTTTGCTAACCATCCGCTTTCAGAAAAAAGGAGAGATTTGATTATGTTTGGCATGCTTCCCTTTGAGCGCAGCGACGACAACGTGTTCGACACCTTTGACAACTTTGCCCGGAACTTCTTCCGCAGCAGCAACACCTCCCTGCCCGCCTTCCGCACCGACATCCGGGACGCCGGCGACAAGTTCATTTTAGAAGCCGAGCTCCCCGGCTTTGACAAGGGCGACATCAAGCTGGACGTGAAGGACGGCATCCTGACCATCACCGCCGAGCACAGTGAAAACCAGGATCAGAAGGACGACAAGGGCACCTACATCCGCCGGGAACGCCGCTACGGCTCCTTCAGCCGCTCCTTTGACATCACCGGCATCAACGAGGCCGGGATCACCGCCGCCTATAACAACGGCATTCTGGAGCTGAACCTGCCCAAGGCCGTGCCGGTGGTGCCCGAGAGCCGCCGGATCGCCATCGATTGATCGGAACCGCGGGGAGCCGGTCAGCTGCGGCTGACCGGCTCCCGCTCGTATCCCCGCTCCGTCCGCCCTCTGCCGGGGCTCCCCCGGGGGCGCGCCTGCGCGGCGGGCGCCCCCACCCCTTCCCAAAGAAATGGAGAAAAGAAGGGGCCGGGGGGCTTCCCCCGGCGCCCCCTGAAACGGCGGCTCACGGCGCCGGTGCCATGTCTCTGAAATACCATAAGTTTCTACCAACGCATAGGCGGCCCCACGGGCCGCCCACCCCCGGCAGAGCCCAGCCTCTGGCGGGTCTGCCGGGGAGAGGAGGCGCAGCGGAATGAGTGAGCGTTCCCGGATACGGGGACGCGAACGATAGGAAGCTTGCGCCGACGAGAAAGGATGTGACGTGATTTATGAACGCGCAGAAATACACCCAGAAATCCCTGGAGGCGGTGCAGAATGCCCAGTCCATCGCCACCGAGTACGGCAACCAGCAGATCGAGCAGCCCCACCTGCTGCTCTCCCTGCTGCTGGACGAGGGCGGCCTGATCCCCCAGCTGCTGGGGAACATGGGCCTCACCGTCCCCTCCTTCACCGCC
>CALWXU010000120.1 GCA_944385585.1 uncultured Flavonifractor sp. | reverse complement strand
GAACACGATGTTCCACACCTCGATATAGCGGTCGCAGTCGCAGCCCACGGTGCAGCCCGGCTTGCCGCAGCCCCACTGCTCCCCGCGGTCATAGTAGATCTCGGAGCAGGGGCCGCAGGGGCCGGAGCCGTGCTCCCAGAAGTTGTCCTCCTTGCCGAACTTGAAGATCCGGTCCTCGGGGATGCCGATCTCGTCCCGCCAGATGGCGAAGGCCTCGTCGTCGGCGGGGGTGGTCTCGTTGCCGGCGAACACGGAGGGGTAGAGCCGGTCGGCCTCCAGGCCCATCCACTCGGGGGAGGTCAGAAACTCCCAGGCCCAGTGGATGGCGTCCTTCTTGAAGTAGTCGCCGAAGGAGAAGTTGCCCAGCATCTCAAAGTAGGTGCCGTGGCGGGCGGTGTGGCCGATGTTCTCAATGTCGCCGGTGCGGATGCACTTCTGGCAGGTGGTCACCCGGTGGCGGGGGGGCTCCTGCTCCCCGGTAAACCAGGGCTTCATGGGCGCCATGCCGCTGTTGATGAGCAGCAGGGAGGCGTCGTTCTGGGGGATGAGGGAGAAGCTGGGCAGGCGCAGATGGCCCTTTGTCTCGAAGAATTTCAGGAACATCTCGCGCAGCTCGTTGAGACCGTAATTCTTGTGCATGGACAGACCAAACTCCTATCTTCCAAAATTTTGGGCTCCGATGGATAAAAAGAAGCCCCGCCCCCTGTCAGGGGCGGAGCACATTTTCTCCGCGGTACCACCCTGATCTGCCCCCAAGGGGGCATCTCATGTCATCCGGTAACGGGGATGAGGCGTCCCGGTCGTCCCGGGCGGCTGGTGAAGTGGCTTGCGGGGCCGCACTGCGGAGGGCTTCCACCGTCCCCTCCTCGCTCGGCGCACGGGCATCCGCTTGGCTTCGTCGTGGCGCTTTTCCTGATAGCTGAACTATTCTATCACATTTTCCGCCGTTGTCAACCGCTTTTTCGGCAGAAAAGCGGGCCGCCCGCGCTTTTCCCGCGCTCCCTTATAAAATAGAATCATGTTTCCTGCAAGGCGTGATAAACAAGCCGACTCAGTTTTTCAAATGAGGGCCTGCTATTTGGGGAACCCGACGGATTATGGGCCATCACTACTTATCTTGAAAGGGACTTCCCGCGAAAGGGTTTGCAAAGTGCGGCGTTCCCTGGTATAATAATTTATTCGCAGTTCCTGATCTGATTCTGACATGGCGAGGTGCTGGCCTTTGTACTTAAAGGCATTGGAAATCCAGGGGTTCAAGTCCTTCCCGGACAAGACGGTGCTGTCCTTCGACGCGGACATCACCGCCATTGTGGGCCCCAACGGCAGCGGAAAATCGAACATCTCTGACGCCATCCGCTGGGTCATGGGGGAGCAGTCCACCAAGGCCCTGCGGGGGGGCAAGATGGAGGACGTGATCTTCGGCGGCACCGCCATGCGGAAGCAGCAGGGCTTTGCCGAGGTGTCCCTGGTGCTGGACAACACCGACCACCTGTTCCCCATGGAGGAGAGCGAGGTGATGGTCACCCGGCGGTACTACCGCTCCGGCGAGAGCGAGTACTACATCAACCGCCGCTCTGTCCGGCTCAAGGACGTGAACGAGCTGTTCATGGACACCGGCCTGGGCCGGGAGGGCTACTCCATCATCGGACAGGGCCGCATCGACGAGATCCTGTCCGTCAAAAGCGCCGACCGCCGGGAGGTCTTTGAGGAGGCCGCCGGCATCTCCCGCTTCCGCCACCGAAAGGAGGAGGCCGAGCGCAAGCTGGAGCGCACCCAGGAGAACCTGGTGCGCATCACCGACAAGATCGACGAGCTGGAGCTGCAGGTGGAGCCCCTGCGGGTGCAGAGCGAGAAGGCAAAACGGTTCCTGATCCTCCGGGACGAGCTGCGGGGGCTGGAGATCTCCCTGTGGCTGGAGCAGCTGGAGAAGATCCGGGCCGGGGCCATCAAGACCGCGGCGGACTACGAGAACGCCGCCCGCCAGAAGGCGGAGGCCCAGCAGGCGGTGGAGGCGCTCTACGCCGCCGCCGAGGGGTACGCCGCCCAGATGCGGGACAAGGATGTGGAGGCCGAGGGCGTCCGCTTCCAGATGATGCAGCGGCAGGCCGACGCCAACGGCCTGGAGAACGCCATCGCCGTGCTAAAGACCAACATCCAGAACAACCTGGAGAACCGGGACCGCATCCGGCGGGAGCTGGAGCAGCAGGAGGGGCGGGCCGGCTCCATCGCCTCCCAGATCGCCGAGCGGCAGGCCCGGCTGGACGGGCTGGCGGCGGAGGCGGAGGATCTCCAGACCCAGCTGACCGCCCGGCAGGCGGAGGCCGACCGGGCCGCCCGCTCCGCCGGCACCCTGGCCGCCGAGCTGGAGGAGCTGCGGCAGAAGGAGGCGGTGGAGACCGCCTCCGCCGCAGAGGCCAAGGCCCTGCTGTCCGCCCTGGCCGCCGCCGCCCAGGAGCTGCTGGACCGGGACGAGGCGGTGCGGCAGGAGCTCTCCGCCGGGGAGGAGCGGCTGCGCACCCTCCAGACGGAGGAGGGGGAGGCCCGCAGGGCCCTGGACCAGGCCAGGGAGGACCGGGACTCCCTGCAGAACGTGATCAACGGCTACCGCCTCCGGCTGGAGGGCCGGGACAGGCGGGCCAAGGAGGCGGAGGAGCGCCACGTCAAGCTCCAGATGGAGGAGAACGCCCTCCAGAGCCGCATCCACATGCTCTCCGAGATGGAAAAGCTGTATGAGGGCTACTCCAAGGCGGTCAAGCTGGTGATGGGGGAGGCCAAGCGGGGCCAGCTCCGGGGCGTCCGCGGCCCGGTGGCGGGGCTCATCCACGTGCCCGACCGGTGCACCGTGGCCGTCGAGACCGCCCTAGGCGGCGCCATGCAGCACATCGTGGTGGACACCGAGGAGGACGGCAAGGCCGCCATCTCCTACCTGAAGCGCCGGGACGGCGGCCGGAGCACCTTCCTGCCCCTGAGTACCATCCGGCCCAGCGAGTTCCGGGACCAGGGGGTGCGGCAGGAGCCGGGCTTTGTGGGCCTGGGGGACGAGCTGGTGCAGTTCGACCCCCGGTACCAGAAGATCTTCTCCAACCTGCTGGGCCGCACCGTCATCGCCGAGGACATGGACGCGGCCATCGCCATGGCCCGCAAGTACGGCCACCGGTTCAAGATCGTCACCCTGGACGGCCAGGTGCTCAACCCCGGCGGCTCCATGACCGGCGGCTCGGTGTCCCGCAGTGCGGGCATCCTCAGCCGCGCCAACGAGCTGGAGCGGCTGGGCCGGCAGCGCGCCGCCCTCACCGGACAGCTCTCCCAGGCCGCCCAGGCCATGGAGGAGGCCAGGCGGGAGGCCGCCGCCTCCCGCTACGAGCTGGAGACCGCCCAGGGGCAGCAGCGCCAGCACGAGGACGAGATCCTCAAGCTGGAGGAGCGGCTGGCCCACTACGCCGCCCAGCTTGCCGACGCCGGGCGCCGGCAGGAGGAGCAGCGCTCCGAGCTGGAGGGCCTCCAGGCCCGGGCCGCCCAGACCGAGGCGGACACCCAGGCCGCCCGTGGGCGCATCGAGGCGCTGGAGGGCTCCGCCGCCGCCCTGCGGGCCGAGGCCGAGGGCAAGGAGCAGGGTCGGGCCGGCATACAGGAGCAGGCCCAGGCCATCGGCAGCGCCATCGCGGAGCTGAACCTGCGCCGGGCCGCCCTGGAGGCGGAAAAGCAGGCCTCCGAGGGCTCCCTGGCCGAGCTGGAGGCCCTGCGGCAGGACCTCACCGGCGACCGGGCCCAGCGGGAGAAGCTGCTCTCCGAGTTCCAGGAGAAAAACGCCGCCCTGGAGGGGGAGATCCTGGAGAAGGAGCGGCAGCTCCAGGCCATCCGGCGGGAGAACCAGGCGCAGCAGGAGGCCATCTCCCGCATCAACGGCGAGAAGCTGGAGCTGGAGGCCCAGCGCAACCAGGCGGACAAAAACGCCCGGGACAAAAATGGGGAGCTCTTAAACTTAGAGCGGGAGGTCTCCGTCTTAGAACAGAGGAAGGCCGCCGCCGCCCTGGAGGAGAAGGGCCTGCTGGACAAGCTGTGGGAGACCTACGAGCTGTCCCACGAGGCGGCGAAGGCCCAGCGGGTGGAGCTGGAGAGCGTCCCCAAGGCCCAGCGAAGGGTGGGGGAGCTGAAAAAGGCCATCTCCGGTCTGGGCAACATCAACCTGGACGCCATCGACGAGTTCCAGCGGGTCAACGAGCGGTACACCTACCTCACCGACCAGCGGGACGACGTGCTCACCTCCAAGAAGGAGCTGGAGGGCATCATCGCCGACATCACCGCCGAGATGAAGAACATCTTCTCCACCCAGTTTGCCATCCTCAACGACGCCTTCCAGCAGACCTTTGTGGAGCTGTTCGGCGGCGGCCGGGCCGCCCTGGAGCTGGAGGATCCCGACGACATCCTGGGCTGCGGCATCGAGATCCGGGTGCAGCCCCCGGGCAAGGCCCTCAAGGTGCTCTCCCTCCTCTCCGGCGGCGAGAAGGCCTTCGTGGCCATCGCCCTCTACTTCGCCATCCTCAAGGTGCGGCCCACCCCCTTCTGCGTCATGGACGAGATCGAGGCTGCCCTGGACGACGCCAACGTGGTGCGCTTCGCCCACTACATGCGCCAGATGGCGGACAAGACCCAGTTCATCGTCATCACCCACCGCCGGGGCACCATGGAGGAGGCCGACGTCCTCTACGGCGTCACCATGCAGGAGCAGGGGATCAGCCGTCTGCTGACCATCAACCTGAATGACGTGGAGAAGGAGCTGCACATCAAGTAACATGCTCCCGGCTCCTGCGTGGGGCCCCCGCCCGAGCCCAGCGGAGCGGGTCGGGTGGGGAGAGGAGGCGCAAGGGAGCGGGCGAGGGATTCCCGCCTGCGGGAGTCCCGAGTAAAGCGGACTTTGCGCCGACGAAGGAGCAGGGGATCAGCCGTCTGCTGACCATCAACCTGAACGACGTGGAGAAGGAGCTGAACATCAAGTGATGTCGGCGCGTACAGGCGTCAGCCGATGCATATCCTAATAAAGAGGCCGCTCCGTCAAAACGACTCCCCGCCCGCCGGGCGGCGGATGAATCTAACGCTTGCACGACGAAAGGAACCAGAAGCACATGGGCTTTTTTGAGAAGATCAAGGCGGGCCTGACCCGCACCAAAGAGAACATCGGCCACTCCTTTGACCAGCTGTTTGCCGGGGAGCTGGACGACGACTTCTACGATGAGCTGGAGGAGACCCTGATCCTGGGGGACATGGGGGTGGACACCACCCTGAAGGCCGTGGAGCAGCTGCGCCAGCGGGTGAAGGCGGAGAAGGTCAGGGACACAGAGGGGGCAAGGCAGTGCCTGCGCCAGGTGCTCACCGAGATGCTCCAGGTGGGCGACCCCTCCCTCCACCTGACCACCACGCCCTCGGTGGCCCTGTTCATCGGGGTCAACGGCGTGGGCAAGACCACCACCATCGGCAAGCTGGCCGCCGCCCTCAAGGGGGATGGCAGGCGGGTGCTGATGGCCGCCGGGGACACCTTCCGGGCCGCCGCCGCCGACCAGCTGGAGATCTGGAGCCAGCGCTCCGGCGTGGAGCTGGTGCGCCAGCACGA
>CALWXU010000119.1 GCA_944385585.1 uncultured Flavonifractor sp. | reverse complement strand
CTCCAGGATCCCGCCCGGTGCTCCGCCATCAAGCAGGTGGCCTCCGGCCGCTTCGGCGTCACCAGCGAGTACCTGGTGAGCGCCCAGGAGATCCAGATCAAGATGGCCCAGGGGGCCAAGCCCGGCGAGGGCGGCCACCTGCCCGCCGGCAAGGTCTACCCCTGGATCGCCAGGTGCCGCCACTCCACCCCCGGCGTCACCCTGATCTCCCCGCCGCCCCACCACGACATCTACTCCATTGAGGATCTGGCCCAGCTGATCTACGATCTGAAAAACGCCAACCGGCAGGCCCGCATCTCCGTCAAGCTGGTCAGCGAGGCGGGCGTGGGCACCATCGCCGCCGGCGTGGCCAAGGCCGGGGCCCAGGTGGTGCTCATCTCCGGCTATGACGGCGGCACCGGCGCCGCCCCCCGCACCTCCATCCACAACGCCGGCCTGCCCTGGGAGCTGGGCCTGGCGGAGACCCACCAGACCCTGATCCAGAACGGCCTGCGCTCCCGGGTGGTGGTGGAGACCGACGGCAAGCTGATGAGCGGCCGGGACGTGGCCATCGCCTGCATGCTGGGGGCGGAGGAGTTCGGCTTCGCCACCGCCCCCCTGGTGACCATGGGCTGCGTCATGATGCGGGTGTGCAGCCTGGACACCTGCCCCGTGGGGGTGGCCACCCAGAACCCGGAGCTGCGCCGCCGCTTCGCCGGCAGGCCGGAGTACGTGGTCAACTTCATGCGCTTCATCGCCCAGGAGCTGCGGGAGCACATGGCCCGCCTTGGCGTGCGCATGGTGGAGGAGCTGGTGGGCCGCACCGACCTGCTCCAGGTTCGTAGTCCGGCGGTGAACGAGCGGGCGGCCACGGTGGACCTGTCCGCCATCCTAGACAACCCCTACGCGGGCGCCGGCGCCAAGACCCACTTCGACCCCGCCGACGTGTACGACTTCCGCCTGGAGGACACGGTGGATCTGAAGGTGCTGGAGAAGAAGCTGGGCAAGTCTCTCCAGCGGGGGGAGCCCAAGCGGCTGGAGCTGGCGGTGTCCTCCACCGACCGGGCGGTGGGCACCATCCTGGGCTCCGACATTACCCGCCTCCACGGCAGTGAGCTCACCGACGACACCTTCACCGTCAAGTGCACAGGCGGCGGGGGGCAGTCCTTCGGCGCGTTCCTCCCCAGGGGCCTGACCCTGGAGCTGGAGGGGGACGCCAACGACTACCTGGGCAAGGGCCTGTCCGGCGGTAAAATCGTGGTTTATCCGCCTAAAAACAGCGCCTTTGTGCCCGAGGACAACATCCTGGTGGGCAACGTGGCCCTCTACGGGGCCACCAGCGGCACGGCCTTCCTCAACGGCGCGGCGGGGGAGCGGTTCTGTGTCCGCAACTCCGGCGCCGCCGCGGTGGTGGAGGGGGTGGGCGACCACGGCTGCGAGTATATGACCGGCGGCCGGGTGGTGGTGCTGGGCCCCACGGGCCGCAACTTCGCCGCGGGCATGAGCGGCGGCGTGGCCTTCGTGCTGGACGAGGGCCGGGACTTCTACCTGCGGCTGAACAAGGCCCTGGTGTCCATGGAGCTGGTCACCGAGCAGCACGACATCGCCGAGCTCAGGGGCCTGATCCAGGCCCACGCGGACGCCACCGGCTCGCCCAAGGCCAAACGGATTCTGGCCGACTTCGACGCCTGGCTGCCCAAATTCAAGAAGATCCTGCCCCACGACTACGACCGGATGCTGCGCACCATCGCCCGGTACGAGGAGCGGGGCATGAGCCGGGAGCAGGCCCAGGCGGAGGCGTTCTACGCCAACGCCGGCCGGAAGGGGGAATAACCATGGGAAAACCCACTGGATTTTTGGAATACGCCCGCCGGGGCAACCCCGGGGAGCCCCCGCTGGAGCGCATCAGGCACTACAACGAGTTCCACCCCCGGCTGGGCCGGGAGGAGCGGATGCGGCAGGGGGCCCGGTGCATGGAGTGCGGCGTACCCTTCTGCCAGTCCGGCGCGGTGCTGAACGGCATGGTGTCCGGCTGCCCCCTCCACAACCTGATCCCCGAGTGGAACGACCTGGTGTACCACGGAAGCTTTAGCCACGCCCTGGAGCGGCTGCTGAAAACCAACAGCTTCCCGGAGTTCACCGGCCGGGTGTGCCCCGCCCTGTGCGAGGCGGCCTGCACCTGCGGCCTCCACGGCGAGCCAGTGACCATCAAGGACAACGAGCTGGGCATCATCGAGGAGGCCTGGGCGCGGGGGCTGATGAGGCCCCGGCCCCCCAAAGCCCGCACCGGAAAGCGGATCGCGGTGGTGGGGTCCGGCCCCTCCGGCCTGGCCTGCGCCGACCAGCTCGACAGTCGAGGCCACTCTGTCACCGTGTTCGAGCGGGAGGACCGCCCCGGCGGCCTGCTGATGTACGGCATCCCCAACATGAAGCTGGAGAAGGCCATCGTCCAGCGGCGGCTGGAGCTGATGGCCGCCCAGGGGGTGGAGTTCCGCACCGGCGTGGACGTGGGCAAAGACATCAGCGCCCAGGAGCTGCGCCGGGACTATGACGCGGTGGTGCTGTGCTGCGGCGCGGCCAAGCCCAGGGATCTGGACGTACCCGGCCGGGAGGGGGAGGGGGTGTGGTTCGCGGTGGACTTTCTGAAGGAGACCACCCGCTCCCTGCTGGACAACGGCCTGCGGGAGGGCACCTACCCCTCGGCCAGGGGAAAGCACGTGGTGATCGTGGGCGGCGGCGACACGGGCAACGACTGCGTGGGCACCTGTATCCGCCACGGCTGCGAGAGCGTCACCCAGCTGGAGATGATGCCCAAGGCCCCGGACTGCCGCGGGGAGAACAACCCCTGGCCGGAGTGGCCCCGGGTGTGCAAGACCGACTACGGCCAGGAGGAGGCCGCCGCCCTCTTTGGCCGCGACCCGAGAATCTACGAGACCACCGTGTCCCGGCTGCTCCGGGACGAGGGGAGCGCCCTCACCGGGGTGGAGACCGTCCGCCTGGGGCCGGATCACAAGCCCCTGCCCGGCACAGAGCAGGTCCTGCCCTGTGAGCTGCTCCTCATCGCCGCCGGCTTCCTGGGCCCCCAGGACTACGTGCCGGAGGCCTTCGGCCTGGACCGGACAGACCGCTCCAATGTGCGGACAACAGAGGGAGGCTATGACACCGGCGTGGCGGGCGTGTTCGCCGCCGGCGACATGCGCCGGGGCCAGTCCCTGGTGGTGTGGGCCATCCAGGAGGGCCGCGCCGCCGCCCGGCAGGTGGATGAATACCTGATGGGCTACACCAATCTGGAATAGGAGCATGGCGAAGCGCCCCGGCGGGCTGAAAACCGCCGGGGCGCTTTTTTGTGTGTAGGAGAAAGCGGCTTACAGGTACTCCTGGATAAAATCCTGCTCGATGAACTCCGCCGCGGCCCGCAGCTCCGGAAAATGGATATGGCGTGGGAACCTGTCGCCGGAGTAGGGGGCATAGGTCAGGTGGAAGATATAGTAGCCGCCCTCCGCCCCGCCGCCGTCCACGAAAAACAGCACGTCGTCCCTCGCGTCGCATTTGGCCACCGCCTGGATGTTCCGGCCGGAGAGGGGGTGGGCGCCGCCCAGCTCCCGTCTCAGCTGGGAGACAAACCCCGTGTCAGGGGACGGGAGCAGGTGCCAGTGGAATTCATCCCCGTACTTTTCCGCAAAGGACTGAAACATCTCCTCCATGGTCATGGGGGTGCCGCCTCCTCCCTCTGTCCCCGGTTCTGGAGCTCTATTTTACCAGAAATCCGGGCGGGTGGGAAGCCCTTCGCCGGGGATAGACCGCCGTGCGGCTGAAAGAGGGCCGGGCGGGCCCCTCTGTGTGCTAT
The DNA here is from genome assembly GCA_944385585.1 of uncultured Flavonifractor sp. GTDB lineage: Bacteria > Bacillota > Clostridia > Oscillospirales > Oscillospiraceae > Flavonifractor. The sequence goes on along the minus strand of CALWXU010000119.1, from coordinate 1,828 downwards.
AATCACACTGACATTGCAGAGAAGGGGAAGTGTGGCACATGCAGTATGAGGAGATCCGCCGGCAGGTGCTGGACGCCATCCGCCAGGCCCAGGCCATGGGGCTGATCCACGGCACGTCGGGGAACATCGCCGTGCGTCAGCCCGGCGGGGACGTGGCGGCCATCACCCCCAGCGGCCGGCCCTACGACACCATGCAGCCGGAGGACATCGCCATCGTCACCCTGTCCGGGGAGTGGATCGACGGGCCATACAGGCCCTCCTCCGAGACCCCCATGCACACGGCGGTGTACCGGGCCAGGCCCGATGTGGGGGCCACGGTGCACACCCACGCCCTCTACGCCACGGTGATGGCCATGGCCCTGGACGAGCTGCCCCCCTCCACGCCGCCCCAGGCGGAGTTCGCCCCCATCCGGGTGGCCCCCTTCGCGCTGCCCGGCTCCCGGGAGCTGGCGGACGATGTGACCGCCGCCCTGGGGGCGGACGGCCTGGCGGTGCTGCTGCGCAATCACGGCAGCTTCTGCTGCGGCAGGGACATCGCCGCGGCCATGACCGCCGCCGTCTATGTGGAGGAGGCCGCCCAGGTGGCCTACCACGCCACGCTCCTGGGGCAGTTCCGCCCCCTGGCGGCGGAGGACGTGCGGGCCTGCAAGGAGATGCTGGCGGCGGGCCGGGCGGTCTGAACGGACAAAAGCGGGCCTGGCGGTGCATCTGCACCGCCAGGCCCGCTTTTTATGATGCGGTGATGGGGACCGCGTCAGTTATCGTCTACCACCTCGCCGGTGAGGACGGTCTTGGCCTCCACCGTCAGCTGGCCGCCCTGGCAGTCCACGGTGAGGGTGTCGCCGCTCTCCACCTGGTCGGCGATGATCTTCCGGCTGATGAGGGTCTCCACCGAGTGCTGCACGAAGCGGCGCAGGGGCCTGGCGCCGAAGGCGGGGTCGTAGGCGCTGTCGATGATGAACTGCTTGGCCGCGGGGGTGAGCACCACGGTGAGCTGCTTATCCTCCAGGCGGCGGTTCAGCTCGGCCACCAGCAGGTCGATGATGTGGGTGATGTTGTCCTTGGTCAGCGGCTTGTAGAACACGATCTCGTCCAGCCGGTTGAGGAACTCGGGCCGGAAGGAGCGGCGGAGCAGCTCATCCACGGCCTTTTTGGCCTCGTCGGTGATCTCGCCGTCGGCGTCGATGCCGTCCAGCAGGTACTGGGAGCCCAGGTTGGAGGTCAAAATGATGATGGTGTTCTTGAAGTCCACCGTCCGGCCCTGGCTGTCCGTAATCCGGCCGTCGTCCAATACCTGGAGTAATATATTGAACACGTCGGGGTGGGCCTTCTCCACCTCGTCGAAGAGGACCACAGAGTAGGGGTGGCGGCGGACGGCCTCAGTGAGCTGGCCGCCCTCCTCATAGCCCACGTAGCCCGGCGGCGCGCCGATGAGGCGGGAGACGGAGAACTTCTCCATATATTCGCTCATGTCGATGCGCACCATGTTCTTCTCGGAGTCGAACAGGGCCTCGGCCAGGGTCTTGGCCAGCTCGGTCTTGCCCACGCCGGTGGGGCCCAGGAACAGGAAGGAGCCGATGGGCCGGTCAGGGTCGGCGATGCCGGCCCGGGAGCGGAGGATGGCCTCGGACACCAGGCGCACGGCCTCGTCCTGGCCGATGACCCGCTGGTGGAGGATGTCCTCCAGGTGGAGGAGCTTCTCCCGCTCCCCCTCCATCAGCTTGGCCACGGGTATGCCCGTCCACCGCTCGATGATGCGGGCGATCTCCTCCTCGGTGACCTTGTCCCGCAGCAGGCTTCTGGCCCTGCCCTCGTTGGCGATGGCCTC
>CALWXU010000118.1 GCA_944385585.1 uncultured Flavonifractor sp. | reverse complement strand
TACATGACCTGCGCCTCCCAGCGGATGCTCTTCGGCCGCACCAACTCCAACCGCCCCTCCCGCTTCCTGGGGGAGATTCCGGCGGAGTACGTGGAGAAGTCCGGCCGCCTGCCCTACGCCGAGCGGCAGGAGCGGGAGGCGGAACGCCCCCGCCCCGTCTGGCAGCGCCGCACCTACGACCGGGGCTTCTCCCTGGGCCACGGGGCGGCCGCCCCGGCCTCCGGTGCCCCCGCCCCGGACTGGAAGGGCCCGGCGGCGGGGAGCGCGCCCAAGGCGGCCGCCCCCGCCTACCGGGCCGGCGACAGCGTCCAGCACAAGGCCTTCGGCAGGGGCCTCATCACCAAGGTGACCCCCATGGGGGGCGACGCCCTGGTGGAGATCGCCTTCGACACCGTGGGCACCAAGCGGCTCATGCTCAAGTCCGCCGCCCAGTACATGAAAAAGCTGTAGGGCGCGGCCTGCGGCCGGCCCTACAGCCGGTATTGCTACAGCAGCTCGGTAAAGCTGTAGATATACCGATGGCAGACGGCTCTCATGTCCGCCTCGTACACGGCATAGAAGGGGTCGTACACCCCCACCACGGTGAGGCCCGCCTCCCGGGCGGCCCGGCACGCGCCGGGGGAGTCCTCGTAGAAGGTACACTCCGCGGCCTTTGCGCCCAGCCGCTCCAGCGCCAGGGCAAAGGCGCGGGCCTCCCGCTTCTCCACCCCCAGCTCCTGGGCGTAGACAATCTGCGAAAAATACCGGGAAAGGCCGTGGCGCTCCAGGGCGGCGCGGCACAGCTCCGGCACACAGGCGGTAAAGAGGGCCATGCCCTCCCCTGCCGCCGCGCACCGCTCCACAAACTCCTTTGCACCCGGCTTAAGGGGAATGTGGTGGGCGTAGGCGTCCCTGGCCATGTCCAGCCACTCGGCCATGATCTCCTCCGGGCTCATGTCCAGGCGGTAGTAGTCCTTGGTATATCTGGCCGCGATGGGGAAGATGGAGTGCCCCACCGTGTCGCTGTACTCCCGGGTGGGGGCAAGCCCCCGCCGGGCGAGAAAGCCGTTGTCCACATCCACCCACACGCCGTTGGAATCCACCAGCGTACCGTCAAAATCAAAGAGCTTCACAAGCCGCGCCTCCTGAGGCAAGAAGTAGGTCTATTCTAGCACGAAAAAAGGAGAGGTACAACCATGAGTGAACATAGAGAGGGCGGGCTTCTGGCCCGTTTCGCCAGCCCGCTGATCGTCCTGGCCACCATCATCTGGGGCAGCTCCTTTGTGGTGATGAAGAGCAGCGTGGACGTGCTGCCCACCTTCTGGCTGCTGGCCATCCGCTTCACCTTCGCGGCCCTGATTCTGGCCGTCGTCTTTTTTAAGCGGTGGAAGGTGCTGGATAAGCAGTACCTGATCGGCGGCACGGTGATGGGCCTGTGCCTGTTTGTGGCCTACGCCTTCCAGACCTTCGGGCTGGAGCGGACCACCTCCGGCAAAAACGCCTTCTTCACCGCCGTCTACTGCGTCATCGTCCCCTTCCTGTACTGGGTCATCGCCAAGCGCCGCCCCGACAAATATAACGTGCTGGCCGCCTTCCTGTGCATCGCCGGCATTGCCCTGGTGTCGGTGACCGGCAGCAACGCCACCGCCTTCAATCTGGGCGACGTGCTCACCCTCATCGGCGGCTTCTTCTTCGCCGCCCACATTGTGGCCGTATCCAAGTACTCTGAGGGCCGGGATATCTTCATCCTCACCACCCTCCAGTTCGCCTCCTTTGCCCTGTTCTCCTGGATCGGCGTGCTGGTCACCCGTCCCGCCCTCACCCCCGGCGTGTTTGACCAGGGCCTGATCTTCTCCCTGGCCTACCTGGTGGTCTTTGCCTCCTGCGGCGCCCTGCTGTTCCAGAACATCGGGCAGAAGTACACCGCCCCCTCCACCGCCGCCGTCCTCCTGTCCCTGGAGGCCCCCTTCGGCGTGTTCTTCTCCATCCTCTTTGCCAACGAGCGGCCCACCCCCCTCATGTTCGTGGGCTTCGCCCTGATTTTCCTGGCGGTGGTTTGCTCAGAGACGAAATTCTCCTTCCTCCGGAAAAAAGGGGTTGACAAAGTCTGAACAGGTGCATATAATACACCATAACAAGTAAACCACAGCAAACCTGTGAGGAAGAGAAGTACCCGGCGCTTCCGATGCAAAGAGAGCCCTGGATGGTGGGATCAGGGCCTGAGGGGACCGGCGAATGGACTTCCGAGGGCGGCTTGAACGGGAAACCTAGTAGATGCCGACGGGATCCCACCCGTTATCCATCGGGCACGCATGATGGTGCGTGAAGCGAGTGGACGTGCAAACGTCAATTTGGGTGGTATCGCAGAAGTGTTTGAAACGCTTTTGTCCCAGCAATGGGGCAGAAGCGTTTTTTACATCCTGCACCATCTGCCTCCCGGAATTCATATTGTAGGAGGAACCAAACATGAAAAAGCTGAATCGAGTCCTGTCTCTCTCCGCCGCGGCCGCCCTGGCCCTGTCCCTCACCGCCTGCTCCGGGGGCACCTCCGGCACTGCCGACACCCCGGCGGCCAACAGCACCAGCGCCTCCACCGGCGGCTCCGGCGGCACCTACAGCGTGGCCATCATCAAGCAGATGGACCACGCCTCCCTGGACGAGATCGCCGACGCCATCGCCGCCCGGCTGGACGAGATTGCCGCGGAGAACGGCGTCACCATACAGTACGAGGTGACCTCCGGCCAGGGCGACCAGACCGTCCTCCGCCAGCTGGCCGACCAGGCCGTTGCCGACGGGGTGGACGCCATCATCCCCATCGCCACCACCGCCGCCCAGGTGGCCGCTGTCTCCGCCGAGGAGAGCCAGACCCCGGTGGTGTTCGCCGCCATCTCCTATCCTGAGACGGCCGATCTCACCGGCATCGACTACGTCACCGGCACCAGCGACGCCCTGGACACCGGCCTGATCCTGGACATGATGCTGGCCCAGAATCCAGAGGTGCAGACCGTGGGGCTGCTCTATTCCCTGTCTGAGCCCAACTCCGAGGTGCCGATTGCCGACGCCAAGGCCTACCTGGACGAGAAGGGGATCGCCTACCTGGAGGCCACCGCCAACACCAACGACGAGGTCATCGCCGCCGCCAGCTCCCTGATCGCCAGCGGGGTGGACGCCGTCTTTACCCCCACCGACAACATCATCATGGCGGCGGAGCTGGCCATCTACGAGGACTTCATCAACGCCGGCATCCCCCACTACACCGGGGCCGACTCCTTCGTGCGCAACGGCGCCTTCGCCACCTGCGGCGTGAACTACACCGACCTGGGCGCCCAGACCGCCGATCTGGCCTACGAGGCCATCACCCAGGGTATGGACGGCCTGGACGACTCCTACCAGGTGGCCGGCGGCATCATCACCGTCAATTCTGAGACCGCCGAGGCCCTTGGCATTGACCCCTCTGTGTTTGACAGCATGGGCCAGGTGGTCACCGTTACAACCACTGAGGAGTAACCTCACCCTGCCGGCATCCAGGCGCGGGCCCCAGTCCCGCCCCCATTTCCCCAAATCCAGGCAGAGCCCCCGGCGTCAGGCCGGGGCTTCGCCCTGTTGAAAGGAGCGCCTTCTATGCTCTTTGTCACTCAGACCGCCCTGGAGCTGGGCTTCCAGTACGCCCTGGTGGCCATGGCCCTGTTCCTCAGCTACCGGGTGCTGGACATCGCCGATCTCACCACCGACGGCTGCTTCGTGCTGGGCTGCGCGGTGTCGGTGACTCTCACCGCCGCCGGGCACCCCTTCCTGGCCATCCCCGCCGCCATGGCGGCCGGGGCATGCGCCGGGTTCGTCACCGCCTTCCTCCAGACCAAGCTGGGGGTGCCCTCCATCCTGGCCGGCATCGTCACCAACACAGGCCTGTACACCGTCAACCTGATGGCCATGGGGTGGAAGGCCAACCAGTCCCTGCTGCGGCAGGAGACCATGTTCACCCTGTTCCGGGATACCGGCATCGGCGGCAGCTGGAACGCCATCCTCCTGTCCGCCGGCATCACGGTGCTGGCCGGGGTGCTGCTGGTGCTCTTCCTGGGCACACGGCTGGGCCTGTCCATCCGGGCCACCGGCGACAACCGGGACATGGTGCGCTCCTCCTCCATCAACCCCAGCTTCACCATCACCATCGGCCTGTGCATTGCCAACGCCCTCACCGCCCTGTCCGGTGCGGTGGTGGGACAGGCCCAGAAAACCGCCGACATCAATGCAGGTACCGGCGTGGTGGTCATCGGCCTGGCCTGCCTGATCATCGGGGAGACCATTGTGGGCCGGGGAGCCATGTTCCGCGGGGCCATCGCGGTGATTGTGGGCAGCATCCTCTACCGCTTTCTCTATGCCATCGTGCTCTATACCAAGGCGGTTCCCATCGACTGTCTCAAGCTGGTCACCGCCATCGTGGTGGGGCTGGCCATCGCCGCCCCCACCCTGAAGAACTGGGCCGCCTTCCAGGCCAGGAAGCGGAAGGCCCTGGCGGCCCGAAGGGGGGAGAAATAGATGCTGGAGCTGAAAAACGTATCCAAGACCTTCAACCCCGGTACCGTCAACGAGAAAAAGGCCCTGGACGGCCTGAGCGTCACCCTGGAGGCGGGAGACTTTGTCACCATCGTGGGCTCCAACGGGGCGGGCAAGTCCACCCTGTTCAACGCCGTGGCCGGGGACTTCTACGTGGACGAGGGGGCTGTCCTCCTGGACGGCCGGGACGTCACCTATCTCCCCGCCTACCGCCGCAGCCGGCAGATCGGCCGGCTGTTCCAGGACCCCATGCGGGGCACCGCGCCCCACATGACCATCGAAGAGAACCTGGCCCTTGCCTACCTGCGCACCGCTAAGCATCAGAGGGCTTTTTTCAGCCGGGTATCCAGGGCGGACAAGGATTTCTTCCGGGAGCAGCTCTCCCGCCTGGGGATGGGCCTGGAGGACCGGATGCGCCAGCCGGTGGGCCTGCTCTCCGGCGGCCAGCGGCAGGCCCTCACCCTGCTCATGTCCACCATGGTGCCGCCCAAGCTGCTCCTGCTGGATGAGCACACTGCCGCCCTGGACCCCGCCACGGCGGAAAAGGTGCTGCAGCTCACCCGTGAGATTGTGGAGGGCGAACGCATCACCTGCCTCATGATCACCCACAACCTGAAAAACGCCCTGGAGCTGGGCAGCCGCACCTTCATGATGGACAGCGGACGCATTGTGCTGGACATCAAGGGGGAGGAGCGGCGGGGCCTCACTGTAGAGGATCTGCTGGCACGCTTCCGCTCCGGCGCAGGCCGGGATCTGGACAACGACCGGATCCTGCTGTCCAACGAATGACCAGAATTGACTGGCCGCAAAGCACGGCCGGCCCATGTGCGGGCTGGCCGCCCTTTGAAAGCTCCCCCTATCCCATGTGGGATTTCTGTGCTGCCGCGGCTGGCGCGCAATGGGGCCCTCGGCGGCGGCGCTCTACGCCCCAGGCTGTGGAAGGAGCGCCATCCCGCTGTGCGGAAAAGCGGGAGATCTTTTGCAAAAATGGTTGACAAGACCGTATGAGTATGCTATCATTTTATGGCTGACATGCCGAGGGCATCAGTACCCATGCGGGTGTAGTTCAATGGTAGAATCCCAGCCTTCCAAGCTGGTCGCGTGGGTTCGATTCCCATCACCCGCTC
>CALWXU010000117.1 GCA_944385585.1 uncultured Flavonifractor sp. | reverse complement strand
GAGCCTATAGGCTCTGCCCGGGGCATGCCCCAAGGGGGCTTGTGCAAACCACCGGCACGGCCGGTGGTTATGATTGCGGCGCAGAGGCACACGGCCCATTTGCGCAGGAGGCGTTATGCCCGCCAGTGCTCCAGCAGGTAGGGGACGGCGGGGACGGGGCGGTCAAAAAAGCGGGAGAGGGTCCGCTCCAGCGCCTCGGCGCTGACCGCCCCCTGGGGGTCCAGCCGCCCGCCCTCTGACCAGTCCAGCAGGCCCACGGCCGTGGCCCAGCAGAGGGAGTCGTCCGACCAGTCGGAGACGCCCTCGAAATCGTTGCAGGCCGAGACGCCCTCTGGCAGGAAGGTGTCCCGCCCCAGGTGTCCGGCGTAGCGGCGGAGGATCAGGGCCGCCTCCTCCCGGGTGACGGGCCGGTCGGGGGCGAAGCAGGTGCCGCCGGTGCCCTTCACCAGCCCCAGGTCGTAGGCCCAGGACACGGCGGTGGCGCCGGGGTCGTCCCGCCCCACGTCGGAGAAGGGGCCGTTGGCGTCGTAGGGCACGCCGCCGGCGCAGGCCCAGAGGGCGGCGGCAAACTGGGCGCGGGTGACGGGGGGCTGGGCCGCGGCGGCGGCGGGGAGCAGCAGGGTGAGGAGCAGGAGCACGGGAATCAGCTGTCTCATGGCATATCCTCCTTTGGCATGAGCATACCATAAACTGGAAGATTATGCCGTCGAACGGGCGGGTTGGATGCGCTCGTTTTCGTGGATGGCGCCGCGCGTTTGGGGCGCCGCCTCTCAGTCGGCGCTGGAGTCAAAGGAGCACACCAGATTGCCGTCGGCGTCGTACCCCCGGCACCGGAAGACCCCTGTCCCGCTGTGCCCTCCGGAGCCGTCGGGGCGCTCTGGGATGGCGGAGCTCACCGGCGCGCCCACCCAGATCCCCTCCCCGGCGGGGGACCAGGTGATGGGGGAGGCCCGCTCCGCCCAGGCCGTCTGGGGGTCCTCCCAGTGGCCCAGGAGGAGGTACTCCCCCTCCAGCCGCACCACCGCGGGGTCGGTGCAGACGGCCAGGGGGATGGCCTCGGAATAGGGCACCTCGTCCTCATGGGGGTCGTAGTCGTCCCGCCAAAACTCGCCCGGCTCCCAGAAGATGGAGTGGTCGGCGGAGAGGACATAGAGCGCCCCGTCTCCCAGGTCGATGGGCCGGACTCCGTCCGCCGCCCAGAGCAGGCCGGCGGTGCGGGTCAGCTGGACCAGGCTGTACTGCTCCCCGGCCTGGAGCAGCGCCCAGGCGTCCCAATCCGCCTGGGCCTCCTCCATGTGGATCGGCCCGGAGGCCGCCATGCGGCCGTGGGGGAGGAGGGAGGCGGTCTCCGCCTGCCGGCAGGCCAGCAGCCGGGTGGGCATGGGGCGGCTCAGGGAGAGCCACAGCACCCACAGGCCGGTCAGCAGCGCCAGGGCGCTGAGGGCCAGGCAGATGCGGGGCAGGATAAAAAAGCGGAACCGGCTCATAGGGGCGGCACCTCCTCTGGCAGGGTGACGGTGAAGGAAATGGTCTCCCCGGTGGGGGCGGAGAGGGTGATGGTGAACTCTGTGGCCCCGGGGGTGGGGTCCACGATGCGCAGCCAGCAGGAGGCGCCCAGCAGGTAGTCCGCCTCGCCGGTGATATAGACGCCGTCGGAGCCGCCGGCGTTGTCGGTGTAGACGGCCTCAGAGTTGGCGAGCCAGGGTACGGGGAGCCAGGGACAGCGGGACACGGCGGTGACGGGCACCTGGAGCTGGTATTCCTCCTCCACGATCCCGTCAAGCTCCCAGGAGACGCAGACCAGCCCGGCCCGGCCGGAGGGGGCGAGGGTGTAGTCCCCCAGCCGTCCGCCGCCGGCGGCGGAGCCCTCCAGAACCACCGGGTCCCCCTCGTCGTAGGGCAGCTCCGGGGCCCGGGGGAACACCCCAGACAGGGCGAAGAGGCCGCTGCCCCGGTTGATCCCCAGCACCAGGCCGGCCAGCAGGGCCAGCAGGCCCAGGAGGAGAAAGACCCGGGACAGCCGGGGGAGGGTGGGGGGATGGGCCCTGTCCAGCTCCGCCCCCAGCTGGTAGGGGTCCCCCATGGCCTCCACCGCCCGGCGGGCGGCCACGTCGGGGGCGAGGCCCTGGGCCTCCAGCGCGGCGGCGTGGTCCTCCAGATGGGCCTTCAGCTCGACGATCACCGGGCCCCGGACCGCCTTCCAGCGGATCACGGAGCAGACCTGGGCGCAGAAGATATCAAATTGCGGCATTGCCATAAGCACACCTCATTCCGGTATGGTCAGCCCCCACTGCTCCACCCAGTGGCCGGGGGCGTCGGACTGATAGATCAGGTTTCCGTCCCCGTCGTAGCCCCGGAGGAGGAAGCCGTCGGAAAAATCCCAGCCCAGGGCCTCGGACGGCGGGGCGAAGAGCCAGCAGCTCTCTGCCAGGGGCGGCTGGCGGAGGGTGAGGAACTTCCCGCGGTAGGCGTAGTCGTAGCAGAGCACCTCCACCTCGGCGATGGCGGGGTCGTTGGAGAACACCGCCAGGCGGTTGTGGCCCAGATAGGCGCTGGGGAGCAGCGGCGCCAGGGGGAGAGACGGGTCGTCCTCCACCGCGTCCAGGTAGCCGAAGCCCCAGAACGGCCCCTCCCTGGGGAGGGTGCAGACGGCGTAATGGGGCCCGTCCTGCAGGAGGTAGTTGACCGCCCTGTCCCCGTCCTCCGCCCGGGCCAGCACCGCGCCGGGGCCGTAGAGGTAGCGGGCCTGGGCGGCGGACAGGGCCTGCCGCTCGGTCAGGTAGGGGAGGGGCACGTCCAGCATGAGCAGCAGCAGGGCCACACCCGCCAGCAGGAGCAGCGCGTCGGTGAAGATCCGCCGCTTGCGCACGGCGGGGGTGACGGGGCGCCTATTCATACGCCTCACCTCCTTGCAGGGGAAGGGTAAAGGAGAGCGGCGTCTCCCCATAGCGGTCGAACCGGAGGGTGAGCTGGGTGGCCTCCGGGTCGATGCAGATGATCCGCAGGTCATAGTAGGTCACAAAGGGGGTGGCGTGGGTGGGGCCCCCAAAGACCGTATAGGGCAGGCCCAGGTAGCCGTCCGGCCCCGCCTGCTGCCACTGGGAGGCGTAGACGTTGCCCAGATCGTCCTCCCCCCGGATCCAGCTGTCTATCCTGGGCAGGCGGAGCCAGGGGTTGGGGTGGACGGCCCTGAGCAGGCAGTTGGCCTGGAGGGTGTAGCCGTCGGCGTAGGGATAGTGCTGCCACGTGACCAGCACCCGCTCCACCGAGAAGGTGTACGAACGCCACCGGCAGACGGCGCCCTCCGGCGCGTAGTCCGCCACCAGCTTCAGCTGGTCGTACTGCTCCAGCAGGGGGAGCGTGTCGTTCTCGTCGTACACCGGGGGGGTCGGCGATGTTGTGCACCGTCTCCGCCGCCCAGGGGATGGCGGACACCAGCAGGACGGCCAGCGCCGTCCACACCACGGCCCGGAACAGCTCCTGGAACCCGCCCAGCAGGGGGCTGTGGCTCTTGTCCAGCTCCCTGCCGATCTCCTCCGGGTCGCCCATGGCCTCCAGGGCCTGGGCGGCGGCCTCCTCCCGGGACAGGCCGTGCTCCGCCAGGGCGGCGGCGCGGTCCTCCCAGTGGGCGGTGAGCTCGGCCCGGATGGCGGCGTGGTCGGGGCGGAAGCGGACGAAGCGGCACACCTGGTCGCAGAACTGCCCGATGGCGCGGCGGGGGAGCTCCGGCGGGGGCATCAGGCCAGGGCCGGGGTCGTCCCGGCCAGGATGGCGTTGACGGTCTGGGAGAATTCCACCCACTCCTCCTTTTTCTCGTCCAGCAGGCGCAGGCCCCTCTTGGTGATGTGGTAGTACTTGCGCACCCGGCCCGTGGGGGCCTCCTTCTCGTAGGACTTCACCGCCCCGTCCCTCTCCAGGGTGTGGAGGATGGGGTAGAGGGTGCCCTCCTTGAGGGTAAAGGTGTGGTCGCTGCGCGCCTCCAGCTCGGCGATCATCTCGTAGCCGTATTTGTCCCCGGCGGAGAGCAGGGAGAGCACCAGCAGGGTGGTGCTGCCGGACAGCAGGTTTTTGTCGGCCTTTTTCATGGCGTGTGTGCCTCCTTTCCAGTGTGAAAAAATACCTCGACAATCTAGGCTTATAATACCTAGATTGTCGAGGCTTGTCAAGAGGCGGTTTACCGCGCCTGGTTGCGGAGGGGCAGCCCCTGGGCATAGCGGGACAGGTTGTCCAGGAACAGGGCCTTGATGCGCGCCAGGGTGACGGCCATGTGGCCGTAGCCCCCGGCCACGTGGGGGGTGATCAGGGCCCCGGGGGCGGTCCACAGGGGGTGGCCGGGCGGGAGGGGCTCCGGGTCGGTGACGTCCAGCCCCGCCCCCAGCAGATGGCCGGCGTGGAGCACCTCCGCCAGGGCGGCGCAGTCCACGGCGGTGCCCCGGCCGGCGTTGAGCAGCACGGCCCCCGGCTTCATGGCCAGCAGCCGCGCCCGGGTCATCAGGCCGGCGGTCTCCGGGGTGTGGGGCAGGACCAGGGCCACCGCATCCGCCTGGGGGAGCAGCCGGTCCAGCGCCTCCAGGCCGCAGGTCTCGTCAAAGCCCTCCGCGGGCCGGCCCCCGCTCCGCCGCAGGCCCAGGACGCGGCCGGCCCCCAGGGCCCGGGCCAGCCGGGCGAAGTGGACGCCGATGTCCCCGGTGCCCCCCACCAGCACGGTCTGCCCCAGGAGGGAGAAGGCGGGGCCGGCGTCCGCCCAGAGCTGGCTGTGCTGCCGGTCCCGGTAGTCCGGCAGCCGCTTGTAGAGGGCCAGGAGCATGGCCAGCAGGTGCTCCGACACCGCCGGGCCGTAGGCCCCCACGGCGGTGGTAAGGGTCACCCCCGCCGGCAGGACGCCGGGGGCCAGATAGCGGTCCGCCCCGGCGCTCCACAGCTGGAGCCACTCCAGATTTCCGGAGCAGGCCAGCCGCCCCTCCGGCGGGCAGCCCAGGATGACGTGGGCGGCGGCGTAGTCCTCCTCCGTGCCGGAGGAGGCCCGTGGGGTGACCTGCTCCACCGGGCGGAACAGGTGGCGGCAGTCCGGAGCGGCCGCGGTGAACCGCGCCCGCTCCTCCTGGATGAGGGGGAGCAGATTCAGGATGGTTTTCATGGAACGCCTCCTTGCGGGAAAAGTGGAACGGGGGCCGGCCGCCTGGCCGGCCCCCACAGCGGAAACCTGTCTTATTTGATGGTGATGAGCAGCTCGCCGGCCTTCACCGACCCGCCCTCTTTGATGAGCACCTGGTCCACGGTGCCCGCCATGCGGGCCACCACGCTTGTCTCCATCTTCATGGCCTCGATGACGGCCAGGACCTGGTTCTCCTCCACGGCGTCGCCGGGCTTGACGTTGACCTTGGACACCATGCCGGGGATGGAGGCCCCCACCTGGCTCTTGTCGGAGGGGTCGGCCAGGGTGACGTGCTTCACCTGGTCCTGGGCGGTCTTGTCGGGCACCGCCACCTCCCGGCGCATGCCGTTGAGCTCGAACTGCACGTTGCGGGTGCCGTCCTCGTTGAGGTCGCCCAGGCCCACGTACTTGATCACCAGGGTCTTGCCGTCCTCAATGTTGATCTTGTTGGTCTCGCCCAGGGCCATGCCGTTGAAGAACACGTGGCTGCCCATGCGCATGATATAGCCGTA
>CALWXU010000116.1 GCA_944385585.1 uncultured Flavonifractor sp. | reverse complement strand
CCCGCAGGGCGGGGGTGAGGGCCTTGGAGGGGGACTCCTCCAGCAGCTTCTGGTTGCGCCGCTGGATGGAGCAGTCCCGGTCGCCCAGCTGGATCACGTTCCCCTGGCCGTCGGCCATGATCTGGAACTCAATGTGGCGGGGGTTGACAATCAGCTTTTCCAGGTACATCTCCCCGCTGCCGAAGCAGGCCACCGACTCGCTGCGGGCCTCCTCAAAGAGGGGGATGAGCTGCTCCGGGTCGTACACCCGGCGCATGCCCCGGCCGCCGCCGCCGGCGGAGGCCTTGATGAGCACCGGGTAGCCGATGGAATCGGCCAGGGCCTTGGCCTGCTCGGCGGTGTCCACCGCCCCGTCGGAGCCGGGCACCACCGGCACCCCCGCCTGCTGCATCAGCTTCCGGGCGGCGGCCTTGTTGCCCATGGCCCGGATCACGCCGCCGGAGGGGCCGATGAAGGTGATGCCCGCGTGGGCACAGGCGTCGGCGAACTGGGCGTTCTCGCTGAGAAAGCCGTAGCCGGGGTGGATGGCGTCGCAGCCGGAGGCCTTGGCCACGGTGAGGATGGCGTCCACGTTCAGATAGCTGTCCGCCGAGCGGGCGGGGCCGATGCACCACGCCCGCTCCGCCAGCTGGACGTGGAGGGCGTCCCGGTCGGCCTGGGAGTAGACCACCACCGGCTCGATGTCCATCTCCCGGCAGGCCCGGAACACCCGCACGGCGATCTCCCCGCGGTTGGCAATCAGAATACGCTTGAACATGCCCTCACCCTTCCCGGTAGCGGATCAGGGGGTCCCCGAAGGACACCAGGGAACCGTCCTGCTGGAGCACGGCCTCGATGACGCAGTCGCAGGGGGCCTGCACCTCGTTCATCATCTTCATGGCCTCCATCAGGCACACGGTCTGCCCCTTCTTCACGCGGTCGCCCACCTGCACATAGGGGGCGGCGTCGGGGGCGGAGGCGGCGTAGAACGTGCCCACCAGGGGGGCGGTGATGTAGAGCCCGCTGTCCGGCTCCGCCGTCGGAGCGGGGGCGGCCGCGGGCGATGCCGCGGGGGCGGCGCACACCGGGGCGGCGGAGACGCCCTTGCCCAGCTCCAGGGAGAAGTCCTTGGTGGTCAGCTTGAAGCTGGTGGCCGCGCTGGCGTCGAACCGGGCCATCAGCTCGAAAATCTCTTGATTGGTCATAGCGGCTCCTTTCGGAAAAAAGGCACCGGCTCCCGCCGGTGCCCAGGATTCCTATTTACTCGGCGTGCTCTTCCAGGTACTTGACCAGGTCGCCCACGGTCTTCATGTTGGGCAGCTCCTCGTCGGCGATGGTCACGCCGAACTCCTCCTCCAGGGCCATGGACAGCTCCACAGCGGCCAGGGAGTCGGCCTCCAGATCCTCGGCCAGCCGGGCCTCGGGGGTCACCTTGTCGGCGTCGCAGCTCAGGGTCTCCACAATGATCTCTTTAACCTTCTCAAAATCCATGGTAGATGCTCCTTCAAAAATAGTTCAGACATTTTACTTAAAAATTTTTAAGTAAAATAGCTGAGGGATATTTTATCAGGAGATCCGGATTTGTCAAGATGGAACTTTGTAAAATGGTGGATTATACAAAAAAAACCACAAACCGCGGGGAGGCGTGGGAGAAATCGCCCCGCCGGCCGGCTGGGTCAGCTGCAGTCCCAGGTGTAGAAGAGGTCGGAGAAGTCCCGTGCGGCCAGGGCCTGGGGGGAGATGAAGAAGTTGGCCACCCCCATGTCCCCCCACAGCACGCGGAAGTCCCGTCCCTCCCGGTCCTGGTCGGAGTCGAGCTGGAGCAGCTGCACCACCCGGCCGTCCCCCTCCGCCCGGGGGTCCCCCTGGGTGAAGCTGGGCCAGCCCAGCATCCAGTGGCCGCCGTTGCAGCCCACACTGCTGTCCAGGGCCTCGACCAGCGCCTCCTCGTCGTCCTCATCGGCCAGGAAGCTCCACCACTGCTCCGGGTCCGCCGTCTCGCCGTACTCCTCCTGTACCGCCTGGCAGAACACCGCCGGGAAGCCCCGGTCCCCGGTATTCATCCAGCAGGGGCGCCGCTCCACATCCAGGGCCAGCTCAGGGCACAGCAGGGGCCAGAAGGCGTCGTCCGCGTCCGTCTCCTGCCCGTCCCCGACCAGGGCCAGGAGGGCCTCCTCCGGCAGGCAGGGGCCGGGCGCCTCATGGTACACCACCGCGAAATCCGCCGCCACGCCGCAGCCCATGCCGTACACCTCGCTGTCCCGGGGCAGGAAGAACTGCAGAATCCCCCGTTGGGGCAGGGGGTCCTCCCACGGACCCTGGGCAAAGTTGATCTGGGAGAGCAGCTTCATGGGCCGGCCGTTTTTGGCGGCGGGGTAGGGCCGGGAGCCGTCCCAGTAGGGCAGGCCGCCCAGCTTGGTGCCGTCGATGGCCGGCGTCCGGTCGGGCCGGGGCAGCAGGGCGTAGGCCGGCTTCTGGGTCAGGCGGATCACCGCCCGGGCCAGCCGCGCCCCCCTTCCGTCGGATGGAGCGCCGCCGTATTCCGCGGGCGGCGCGCCGTCCGGCTCCGGCGGCGGGGCGGGCCGGGGCTCCGTCAGCCGCTGGGTCACCTCCACCGTCACGCCCCGTTCGGCCAGGCGGTCCAGGGCCTCCAGGTGGACGAGCTGGGCCCGGTGGGGCAGGCGCACCCACCGCAGGGCGGGCATGCCCTCCAGAAGGGCGCAGTCGGAGAAGTTGGTGCCGGCCAGATCCAGCTTTTTCAGCTTCCTGCACTGGGGGAGGAAGGAGAAGTCCGCCGCCTGGATGCCCCCGTACTCCGGGAACAGCACGGTGTGCAGGTTGTCCATGCGCGCGAGCAGGGAGAAATCCCCCTTCCGGACGCGCAGCCAGTCCCGGGACGAGGCGGCGCCCTCCCAGAGGCTGGCGGGCAGGAAGTTGGTCAGCGCCTTCACCTTTTTCAGGTCATAGGGCACGTTGGGGAAGCCCACGGCCTCCTGGATGGCGCCCAGCAGCCGGGGATCGACGAACACAGGTGTCATGATAGTCAGCCTCCGTTTCGAGCTTCTCAGCAAGCGCTTTGCTTTGATGATAGCAGATTGGGCCCGGAATTGCCAGTCTCAATGGTGAGCTTCCCCAACATCCGCTGTGCCCCGGCGGGAAGCGCGGCGGCAGGGCTGCCAGAATGCCGTGAGAAAGGGGGGAGGAGATGGCCCTCACGCATCCATGGGTTCTGTGGGCAATCCCAATGCGGCAAGCAGCTGGTTGACCGCCGCCTCGTCCTTGGACAGCACAAAGAGGGTCTGCTCCGACCGGTCATGCAGCAGGACAGAGCCCCCGTCCACAGACTGGTACACCGTCCGCTCATTTCCCACCGCAATTTGCTGGGAAATGCCCGCGATGCCCTGAATATGTGTGTCAAAGAGGCCGCCGGGCTCCAGCATTTCCGGCGCAAAATCGGGAAATTCCCACAGCTCCAGCTCGGAGTCCTCCGCACAGGCCACCGCCCACAGAAATTCCGCCGCCAAAAAGCCGTCCAGAATCCCGCAGGGGGCCCACTCTCCCGCGCCATGATTGGGGCGGCGGTAGACGAAGGGGCTTCCCAGTTCTGCCGCCCAGTGGTAGACGGCCTGGTTTTCTTCCAGAAAATTCAGTTTCCCGTCTTTGGCTTTTTTCAGGCCGGAAAGAGGGCGAATCGTATTGCAGCTGCGATAGAAGGAGCTAGGCAGGCAGCGGTAAAATTCTTCCATCGGCTGTGGAAGGGGGGCTTCCAGACGGGCCTCGGCCCTTTGGATGCTTTCCTCCTTTGCGCCGGCGCGTGTAATCCCCGCAAATTCGCGGAGAAATTCCAAGACAGGTGTGATGGATAACAGCTCCCGCTCTTGGGGCGGCTCAGGTGGTTTTACCTGAAATACCCTTTTGCCTGTCTGGCTTCTAAGCCAGCAAACGGATACCCCTAACGCTTGAACCACCTCCTCCAAAGCCTCATCTGTCTGTGCGCCATACGCTTGCACACGGGCGCTGTGGGGAAGAGGGATGGGCTGGAGGCCGCTCAGTGCCTCCAACACCGGCTGATCGGACAGCCGCAGATAGGCAATATCGGCAAGAGCCATGTGGTACTCCAGTCTGGCCACCGGATGATATTTGCCTTCCTGGCGCAGGGCGGATAGCCGCTTTTGATATGCCCAATCCCATTCATGCCTCTTGTTCAAAATCAGCAGACTGGGCTGGGAATAGACCTGCATGATGCCCAGATAGGCGGTCAGCCATAGGGACAGGGGATCTTCGGTTTCATGGCTGAGATAGTTCCCGGAGAGCATCTCGAAAAATTGCGCTTCCTTTTTGGACTTTGGCTCCCGATAGGACAAGAACACTGGCGGGTCATTTAAGTCGACATCGTAAAATAGAACCTGAGTTTCAAGCTTTTTCCACAAAAAAGACCCCACCAAAGCGCTGCATAGCCATGTGTCGTTGCGGAAGAATGGCAAGACCGCCCCGTGTTTATCCCGATCCTCCAGGACAATCGTCCGCAACTCATCCAACGGAATGAGATTCATCCAAGTGGAGAAAATGGGATCCTCTGGGCTAAATGTCAGATATACCTCCCGCAGAGCCTCCGGCAGCGGAAAGCCCAGTTCTTTCTCCTTGGCGGCGATGTCCGCCTCTGCTACCGCACTGTCCAGAGAAGTCCCGAAAGACTTGATCAGTTTTAATTTCTCTAAGATCATATCTCTGCTCCTTTTCCTGAGATGTTCCCTCGCAAACTTGCTCGCTGTATCCCGGTGCCCCGCGCGACATGGCGGGGGGCAGGCCTTTTTTTCATGATAGCAGCTTTGGGGCCTGCCTGCAATCCCGGCTGCGTCTGACATGGCAAGAAGCGGCGCTTGGACATTTGTCCAAGCGCCGCTTCTTTTCCCTGTCTGTCCCTCCCGCTCTATGCGGTCCAGGTGAAGCTGTCCGCCCCTGCGCCCACCTCAAAGTGGTACCTGGCGATGCCCAGGTCGATTTTGCTGTAAAAGCCCAGCCCTCCTCGGCGGACACAGCGCTCCCCCGGAGGGCGAAGCGGAACTTCTGCTGGCTCATGACTGTGGGCCGCCGGAAGCGGCAGGACTGGGAACCCACAGTTTCATCCCAGCGTGCCTTCCAGAAGCAGAGGTACGAACGGCTCTTATTATATCTCCAGCCGGACAGTTTGACGCCGTGCATCTCTGCGCACTTCATCAGGGATTGCCGGTATGCCATGTCTTATGCGATACTCTTGCTCATGAAGGATATAGTCCCCTCTCGTTGTGTTGTTGCCTGCAGCTCTAGCTTTATATGATAAGGCCTTATCTTCCGTCTTTTTTTCATTTGTCCAAGATGTATTGGATCCTACACAATGATTTTCTTTTTTTCTAAAAAAGGGCTTTACAACCGGCCAAATTATGCTATAATATCTCAGTGCCCTGCACATGGCTCTGTAATTGAACTAGAAAACACAAGTGTGTCCAGTGCGGGCTTTGAAATTTAATACTCTGCACAAGCGAAAAAGCTGTAACGGTACAAAGCAAACAAATATGGGCCCATAGCTCAGATGGGAGAGCCAGCGCAACATAACACGGGCCCGGTCAGAACAGCAAACTGCACAAACAAATCGAGCAAAAATATACAAAACAACCAAATATGGGCCTATAGCTCAGCTGGGAGCGCAAAGGGTTCGGTTTTCTGCCTCATCTATAATTTCATATTGCTTTATTCTTCTGTTCCGCTTTTGGAACTGTTGATTTGGGCCCGTAGCTCAGTCTGGG
>CALWXU010000115.1 GCA_944385585.1 uncultured Flavonifractor sp. | reverse complement strand
ACCACCTCCGGCGAGCTGGACGGCGCGGTGGAGGCCCTGTCCGGCGTGTTCCAGGATATGCTCAAGCTGGCGGAGATTGAAAAGACCTCCCAGCTGCTGGCCGAGGAGATCGAAAAGACCAGAAGGCGCGTCAACGCCCTGGAGTACGTGAAGATCCCCCAGATGGAGGAGGCCATCAAGTATATCTCCATGAAGCTGGATGAAAACGAGCGCTCCAACACCATCCGGCTGATGAAGGTCAAGGACATCCTGCTGAAGGAAGCGATTGAGGACCGCAGGGACGAGGACGCCAGGGCGGTCAGCGCCTGGAGCGGCCCTGCGGACGCTCCGGGGGACGTGTAGGGGGGCGGCGCTCCCCGCCTGCACCCTTCCGCAGCAGGACCCATTGCACACAGCGGGGACAGGCGGCTCTCCATCCACGGCGAGCCGCCTGTCCCCTTTCCGCCGCGTCCGGATTCCGGTCCCGCCCCCCTTTTCAAGGGGGCGCCGGGCTGGTATACTGGAAAAGGCGGGCCGCCCCGACGGCGGCCGGAAAGGACGGGAGAGCATGGAGCAGAAGGTGGTACTGATCACCGGCGCCAGCCGGGGCATCGGCGCGGCGGCGGCCCGGCGGTTCGCCGCCGGGGGGTGCAGGGTGGTGGTGAACTACCACCGCGCCCGGGCGCAGGCGGAGGCCCTGGCGGCGGAGATCGGCGGCTGGGCGGTTCAGGCCGACGTAGCCGACCCGCTGCAGGTCCAGAAGATGATTGACAATGTGTTGGATAAATTTTGTCAACTTGACATTCTGATATGCAACGCCGGGGTGGCCCAGCAGAAATTGTTTGGCGATTTGACCGACGCCGACTGGCGGCGCATCTTCGCCGTCAATGTGGACGGGGTGTTCCACACCATCCGGGCGGCCCTGCCCCACCTCATCCACCGGAAGGCGGGGCGGATCGTCACGGTGTCCTCCATGTGGGGACAGGTGGGTGGCTCCTGCGAGGCGGCCTATTCCGCCGCAAAGGCCGCTGTAATTGGCCTTACCAGGGCTTTGGCCAAGGAGCTGGGCCCCTCTGGGATCACCGTCAACTGTGTGTCTCCCGGGGTCATTCGGACCGATATGAACGCCAATCTGGACGCGGAGACCATGGCCGCTCTGGCGGAAGAGACCCCCCTGGGCGCCATCGGCGCGCCGGAGGATGTGGCGGAGGCCATGTGGTATCTCGCCTCCGACGCAGCCCGGTTTGTCACCGGGCAGGTGCTCGCCCCCAACGGCGGTCTGGTCATCTGAGGCCTCTGTCATAGATTGTTCATAATCTCCCACAATGGCGCCCCGGGCAGGGGCGCCATTGTCTATTTTGCGAGTTGACAATTTCCTGTGCCGGGCATATAATTGTCAACAAATTCAGAAGGAGGAACATGACCATGAAAAAGCTTCGCATCCTGTCTCTTGCCATGACGGGCGCGCTCTGCCTCTCCCTGCTGGCCGGCTGCGGCGGTGGGGACAGCGGCACCTCTGAGACCCCCTCCGGCGGCGCGTCCGAGACCCCGGCCGCCGAAAATACCGGCTCCACCGCCACCGGCGCGGCCTTCAAAATCGGCGGCACCGGCCCCCTGACCGGCGGCGCCTCCATCTATGGCCTGGCCGCCCAGCGGGGCGCCCAGATCGCCGTGGACGAGATCAACGCCGAGGGCGGCGCCATTCAGTTTGAGCTGCGCTACGAGGACGACGTGCACGTGGCCGAGACCGCCGTCAACGCCTACAACACCCTGAAGGACTGGGGCATGCAGATCTCCCTGGGCTCCGTCACCTCCACCCCCGGCGTGGCCACCTCCGCCCTCAACTATGAGGACCGGATCTTCGCCCTGACCCCCTCCGCCTCCTCCCCCGACGTGATCGAGGGCAAGGACAACGTGTACCAGATGTGCTTCACCGACGACAACCAGGGCTCCGCCTCCGCCCAGTATATCTATGACCAGGGCCTGGGCGAGAACATCTTCGTCATCTGGAAGAATGACGACGTGTACTCCACCGGCATCTACAACCAGTTCGTGGCCAAGGCCGAGGAGCTGGGCCTGAACGTGGTGGGCAACGCCACCTTCACCGAGGACACCCAGACCGACTTCACCGTCCAGCTGACCCAGGCCCAGGGGAGCGACGCCGACCTGATCTTCCTGCCCATGTACTATCAGCCCGCCTCCATGATCCTGACCCAGGCCGACCAGATGGGCTACGCCCCCAAGTTCTTCGGTGTGGACGGCATGGACGGCATCCTGACCATGGAGGGCTTTGACACCTCCCTGGCCGAGGGCGTCATGCTGCTGACCCCCTTCAACGCCGACGCCACCGACGAGGCCACCGTCAGCTTTGTCACCAAGTACCAGGAGCAGTGGGAGGAGACCCCCAACCAGTTCGCCGCCGACGCCTATGACTGCGTCTACGCCCTCAAGCAGGCGCTGGAGGAGGCCGGCTGCACCCCCGACATGAGCGCTGAGGAGATCAACGACGCGCTCATCCAGGTGTTCCCCACCATCACCTTCCACGGCCTCACCGGCGACGGCGAGGGCATCACCTGGGACGCCACCGGCGCGGTGTCCAAGGCCCCCAAGGGCATGGTCATCCAGGACGGCGCCTACGTGGGCATGGACTGAGCCCCGGCGCAGGCCACAGAGAAAGCACGGCTCCGGGAGGGCCGCCGGCGGCGCCGGCGGCCCTCCCGGGCAACCGCTTTTCACAGAACGCTATGGATGATTGAGGATGGGCGATGGCATCCGCCGCCTATCCTCAATCATCCATGAAACGAGGTGTGTTGTGTTATGGTATTTCTGAACTACCTGATCAGCGGCATCGGCCTGGGCAGCATCTACGCCATCATCGCCCTGGGCTACACCATGGTCTACGGCATCGCCAAGATGCTCAACTTCGCCCACGGCGACGTGATCATGGTGGGCGCATACATCTGCTACTTCTCCATGAGCGGCCTGTCCGCCCACTTTGAAGAGGGCTCCCTGGCCGCCGCGGTGGTGCCCGCCCTGGCGGGCACGGTGCTGGCCATGGTGGTGTGTACCGTCCTGGGTGTGGTCATTGAGCGGCTGGCCTACAAGCCCCTGCGGCAGGCCGGCTCCCTGGCGGTGCTCATCACCGCCATCGGCGTGAGCTACTTCCTCCAGAACGCGGCCCAGCTGCTGTGGTCCTCCAGCCCCAAGATGTTCACCCCTATCCTGAGCCGGGATCTCCAGCTCTCCCTCCCCGGCGGGCTGTCCGTGTCCGCCCTTACCATCCTCACGGTGGTGGTGTGCATCGTCATCATGGTGGGCCTGACCCTGTTCACCGGCAGGACCAAGATGGGCAAGGCCATGCGGGCCTGCTCCGAGGACAAGGCCGCCGCCCAGCTTATGGGCATCGATGTCAACCGCACCATCTCCATGACCTTCGCCATCGGCTCCGCCCTGGCGGCCGTGGCCGGCGTGCTCTACCTGTCCACCTATCCCAGCCTGGTGCCCACCACCGGCTCCATGCCCGGCATCAAGGCCTTCACCGCCGCCGTGTTCGGCGGCATCGGCTCCATCCCCGGCGCCCTGCTGGGCGGGCTGCTGCTGGGCATCATCGAGATCCTGGCCGGCGGCTACATCTCCACCCAGCTGCAGACCGCCATCGTGTTCGCCGTGCTCATCGTGGTGCTGCTGGTGAAGCCCGCCGGCCTGCTGGGCAAGGTCGTCCGGGAGAAAGTGTGAGGTGGCCGGCATGAAACGACTTGCAACCATGAAAAAATCCACCAGGAACAACCTGTTCACCTACGCGCTGGTGATCGCCGCCTTCGTGGTGGTGCAGGCCCTGCGGGTGGGGCCCGGCATCGGCTCCATGCTGGAGGGGCAGCTCATCCCCATCTGCGCCTATGTGACCATGGCCCTGGCCCTCAACCTGGTGGTGGGCATCTCCGGCGAGTTGAGCCTGGGCCACGCCGGCTTCATGAGCATCGGCGCCTTTGCCGGCTCCGCCTTCGCCATGGCCCTTCAGGACAGCGTGGGCTTATCCCCCCTGCGCCTGGCTTTGGCCATGGTGTTCGGCGCGCTCATCGCCGCGGTGCTGGGTTTTCTCATCGGCATCCCGGTGCTCCGGCTCAACGGCGACTACCTGGCCATTGTCACCCTGGCCTTCGGCGAGATCATCAAGAGCATCGCCACCAACGTATACCTGGGGATGGACGGGAACGGCCTGCACTTCTCCTTCCTCAACGACACCATGGACCTCTCCGACGGCGGCGTGGAGCTCATCCGCGGCCCCATGGGCGTCATGAACTCCCAGCGCATCTCCACCTTCATCGCCGGCTTCGTGCTGGTGCTGGCGGCCCTGACCATCATCTTCAACCTGGTCAACAGCCGCACCGGCCGGGCCATCATGGCCGCCAGGGACAACCGCATCGCCGCTGAGAGCGTGGGTATCAGCGTCACCAAGTACAAGATGATCGCCTTTGTAACGTCCGCCGCCCTGGCCGGCGCCGCCGGCACCCTCTACGGGTGCAGCCAGACCACCTTTGTGGCCACCCGGTTTGACTTCAACACCTCCATCCTGATCCTGGTGTTCGTGGTGCTGGGCGGGCTGGGCAACATGTGGGGCTCCGTCATCGCGGCCACCGCCCTCACCATCCTGCCAGAGGCCCTGCGGCAGTTCTCCGAGCTGCGGATGCTGGTGTACGCCATTGTGCTGATCCTGGTGATGCTGGCCACCAACAACCCCACGCTGCGGGGCTTCTTCACCCGCCTGTTCCGGCGGGAGAGGGAGGGCGCCGACGCCGGCGTCCGCGCGGTGAAGGGAGGCGGCGGCCATGAGTAACAAGCGTCCGGAGACCAAGCTGGTCCCCGTGCCCAGCGTCAACAAGATCCCCGAGCGGGACGTGGACAAGAGCCCCATTCTGGAGGCCCAGCACCTGGGCATCGACTTCGGCGGCCTCACCGCCGTCAACGAGTTCAACATGGCCATCGGCCGCACCGAGATCGCCGGCCTGATCGGCCCCAACGGCGCGGGCAAGACCACGGTGTTCAACCTGCTGACCAAGGTGTATCAGCCCACCCGGGGCACCATCCTGCTGGACGGGATGGACACCCACAACATGAACACGGTGCAGGTGAACCGGGCCGGCATCGCCCGCACCTTCCAGAACATCCGGCTGTTCGACAACCTGTCCGTGGAGGACAACGTGAAAATCGGCATGCACAACGCCATCCACTCCGGGGTGTTGAGCAGCGTGCTCCGCCTGCCCTCCTACTGGCGGGAGGAGAAGATCGCCCACGAGCGGGCGCTGGAGCTGCTCTCCATCTTCGACATGCAGGATCTGGCGGGCGCCAAGGCGGGAAGCCTGCCCTACGGCGCCCAGCGGCGGCTGGAGATCGTCCGGGCCCTGGGCACCAACCCGTCCCTGCTGCTGCTGGACGAGCCGGCGGCGGGCATGAACCCCTCCGAGACGGCGGAGCTGATGGAGAACATCGTCAAGATCCGCGACACCTTCCAGATCGCCATCCTGCTCATCGAGCACGACATGAGCCTGGTCATGGGCATCTGCGAGGGCATCTGCGTGCTCAACTTCGGGCAGATCATCGCCAAGGGCACCCCCACGGAGATCCAGAACAACCCGGAGGTCATCAAGGCCTACCTGGGCGGCGGAAAGGAGGCGTGACGGCATGGCTGTGATGCTGGATGTGAAGAACATCAACGTGTACTACGGCGCCATCCACGCCGTCAAGGACGTCTCCTTCCACGTGGACGAGGGGGAGATCGTCACCCTCATCGGCGCCAACGGCGCCGGCAAG
>CALWXU010000114.1 GCA_944385585.1 uncultured Flavonifractor sp. | reverse complement strand
TGGGTCTTGAACAGGTCGTAGATGGCCTCGGGCTTGAGCTCCTTGCCCACCCGGTCGGTCTCCACCTGGACGATGTGACCGAACTCCGGGTGCATGGCGCGGGGCAGGTCGAAGCCGAAGCTGTGCTGCATGACGAAGGCCGCGCCGCCCTTGCCGGACTGGGAGTTGATGCGGATGATGGGCTCGTACTGCCGCCCCACGTCCGCCGGGTCGATGGGCAGGTAGGGCACCTCCCAGTACTCGGTGCCGCTCTCCTCCATATAGTGGACGCCCTTGTTGATGGCGTCCTGGTGGGAGCCGGAGAAGGCGGTGAACACCAGCTCGCCCACATAGGGCTGCCGCTCGCCGATCTTCATCTTGGTGACCCGCTCATACACGTCCCGGATCTGGTTGATGTTGGAGAAGTCCAGCCCCGGGTCCACCCCCTGGGTGTACAGGTTCAGGGCCAGGGTCACCATGTCCACGTTGCCGGTGCGCTCGCCGTTGCCGAAGAGGGTGGCCTCCACCCGCTCCGCCCCGGCCAGCTGGCCCAGCTCGGCGGTGGCCACGCCCTCGCCCCGGTCGTTGTGGGGGTGCAGGGAGATGATGGCGCTCTCCCGGCCGGGCAGCCTGGAGATGAAATACTCGATCTCGTCGGCAAAGTAGTTGGGCATGCAGTTCTCCACCGTGGTGGGCAGGTTGAGGATCACCTTGTGCTCCGGCGTGGCGTGGAGGGCCTCCAGCACCGCCTGGCAGATCTCCACCGCCGCGTCCATCTCCGTGCCCATGAAGGACTCAGGGGAGTACTCGTACCGCAGGTCCATGCCAGCGTCGATGGCGGGCTGGCTCAATTCGCGGATCAGGAGGGCGGCGTCCACGGCGATCTTCTTGACCCCCTCCACGTCGGTGTGGAACACCACCTTCCGCTGGAGTGTGGAGGTGGAGTTATAGAAGTGGAAGATCACGTGCTTGGCGCCGTCGATGGCCTCGAAGGTGCGGCGGATCAGGTGCTCCCGCGCCTGCACCAGCACCTGGATGGTCACGTCGTCGGGGATGTGGCCCCCGTCGATGAGGGCGCGGAGAAACTCGTACTCCGTCTCCGAGGCGGAGGGGAACCCCACCTCGATCTCCTTGACGCCGATGTCCACCAGGGTGTGGAACAGCTCCAGCTTCTCGGACACGTTCATGGGGTCGATCAGTGCCTGGTTGCCGTCCCGCAGGTCCACCGAGCACCAGATGGGGGGCGCCGTCAGCTGCTTGTCCGGCCAGGCGCGCGTTTCCATTTTGAGGGGGACGAAGGGGATGTACTTTTCCTGTGCGGGTTTCATAAAAATACCTCCTGTTTCTCGGGGCCAGGGTACGAAAAACGCCCCTGACCAAATTCTGGTCAGGGGCGTAGTGGCTACGCGGTACCACCCTGCTTCCGCCCATTGTCACCAATGGACGCTCATGGCCTCCAACAAGGCCGCGGCCGGTAACGTGGCCGTGACGGCCCGCCCTACAGCGCACGGTTCAGGCGGACGGCTCCGGGATCAGGATCCGCGCGGGCTCCCGCACCGGTTTGCACCAACCACCGGCTCTCTGCCCGGGAGGGGCCGCGCCTTCTTCCCATCATCGCCTTTTTCGGATGCTGTTTTCCCTATTTTATCCGACCGGACTGCCTTTGTCAAGAGGAAAGATCGCCCTGGCGGGGGCGGCAAAATTTCCAAATTCTCTTGCAAAAAAACAAAAATCATGATATCATTTCCTAAACTCCATAGTAGAGTAAAAACGTGCCGGAGCGAAGGAGGAAGTCATGAGCAAGAAGCAGGCACTGACGGAGTTCCACCGCGGATCCATCCTGGCGGCGGCTGAACGGCTGTTCGCGGAAAAGGGGACGGACAAGACCACCATGGACGACATCGCGCGGGAAGCGGAGTACAGCAAAGCCACCCTGTATGTGTATTTCCAGAGCAAAGAGGAAATCATCAATGCCATCCTCCTCAGCGGCATGGTGCTGCTGAAAAAGAAAATCCAAGAGGCCATTGAGAGCCACGACGACTGGTATTTATCCTACGACGCGGTGTGCCGCGCCATTTTCCGCTTTTATGACGAGAACCCCACATCCTATGACGCAGCCACCGTCGCCATGCCCCTGAACCAGGCCTCGGAGGAGGCCCAGAAGGGGGTGGCGGATATCCTGCGGGTCAGCGGGGAGATTGACGAGGAATTGGCCGCCTTCCTGGCGCGGGGGATAGAGGACGGGGTGATACGGTCCCAGCTCCCCCCCAGGGAGACGGTACTGCTGTTCTGGGCGGCCCTGTCCGGTATGGTGCACACCGCCGAGCTGCGGGAGGGGTACATCGGCCGGACGCTGGGGCTGTCGCGGGGGGAATTCCTGCGGCGCGGCAGTCAGCTGTTTCTGTCGGCCATTGCCAAGGGCGGGGGACACGCCCCCGCATAGCGGCAGGACCGCCAAAGAAAGGCAGAGCCGGGAGGCGGCCGCACCAGCGGCCGCCTCCCGGTCCTCATTGGGTTGCAATTCGGCGTATCTAGGCATATTCTGGATGGGAAAGGCGGTGATCTGCCTTGGAAGAAGTCATTGCCCATATCGTACAGCCCATCAGCTGGGTCGATGTCGCCATTTCTGTGTGCTCACTGGTGATCTCTGCGGCGGCTGTGGTGATCTCCCTTACTACGTATTGGTCGCAGAAGGAACACAATAAGAACAGCGTCCGGCCGATCTTGAATATTACATTCGGTGACTATGAAAATGATTTGTACATCCGGGTTGACAATAACGGGGTCGGACCGGCAATTGTAGCCGGCGTAACCTGCACCTGCTGCCATTTCAGCGAACCGAAGTCTGCAGACAGCCTGATAGGCCTGATGCCCTATCAGGCCGTGATGCCGGGAATTCACGGAGATATCAGCGTGGACATGACTTCTTTCACCGATTTTGTGGAGAATATTGCGGGCAGGACCATTGCGCCGGGGGACGGGATAACCCTTTTGCGCATCAAGGGGCCCACAAGATTGCAATTGTGGGCCTTTCGCAATTTCCTGAGGGACTGCTGCGTCGAGGTCCAATATACGGACATCTACGACAGTAAGCCGTGGACCTGCAAGCGGTCTTTGGAGTTTTTCGGCCGCACGCTGGGGAAGGCGCCGCCTCAAATCCAATATTTTACCAGATAGTGCGGAACCCTCTGGAATATGCCGGTAAGGCGCCTTATTTGTCCGGACAGCTGCGAGCCTGCCCCTTGCCATTGAAAATCAATCGGGGCCCGCTGCGCCGGAAAAGCCGCAGGGCTTTTGCAGCCTGCGCTGTGAAACCGGGGATAAGTCGCCTGTTCCTGGCGGCTAAGAAAGCAGCATAGACAATGTCCCGGCCGTAATCAGGACAAGCCCCCAGCCTGAACGCATGGTAAGCTTCTCGTGGAATACAAGATAGGAGAAGGCCACCGTGACGAGGATGCTCAGTTTGTCAATGGGGACGACAACGCTGGCCAGCCCGTCCTGCAGCGCCCGGTAATAGCACAGCCAGGAGGCCCCGGTGGCCAGCCCGGACAGACAGATAAAGACCAGCTCCCGCCGGGGGACCTGCCGCACCTCCTTGGCCTTGCCCGTCACCAGCACCATAAACCAGGCCATCACCAGAACCACCCCTGTTCGGACGGCAGTCCCAAGATTGGACTCTATTCCCTGGATGCCCACCTTGCCCAGGATGGCGGTGAGGCTGGCAAATACGGCAGAGCCGAAGGCGTACAGCATCCACCCCTTTCCCTGGGATGCGGGGGCCTGCGGATGGGGGTTCTTCTCAATCATCAGGAAAGTCCCAAGGCCGATCAGGATCACCCCAAGCCCCTGGAACAGGCCGATGGGCTCCCCCAGCAGCAGAAAGGCCAGCAGGATGGTCAGTACGGTGCTGGACTTGTCAATGGGCACCACCTTATTGATGTCCCCCAGCCGGAGCGCCTTGAAATAGCAGAGCCAGGAAGCCCCGGTAGCCAGGCCGGAGAGGGCCAGGAAAAAGAGCGTCGTCCCGTCTATGGCGCTGATCTGTCCCTGGGACCCAACCACATACACCATGATCCATGCAAACGCCAATACGACGATGGTACGGATGGCGGTGGCCACCGTAGAATCCGTTTTCCGGATGCCGCACTTGGCCAGAACCGCGGTCATGCCGGCAAAAAATGCGGAGCCCACCGCAAATAAGACCCACACGTCAATCTCCTCCTCCGCTTTCCTGTGCCCGGAACCGGTAGCCGGCGCCCCATACAGTCTGGATATACCGGGGGTGGCTGGGGTTCTGCTCCAGCTTCTCCCGGAGGCGGTTGATGTGTACCGCCGCCGTTGCGTTATCCCCGACGGCCTCCAGCCCCCAGACCTTCTCATACAGGTCCTCCCGGCGGGCGGTCACCATCAGAATCGGGATATCCGTGGCCTCCCGCAGCCTGCGGCAGACGGAAAACCCATCCATCGGCACGCCGGGGCCATCGTCGGAGAGTGTCAGGACGCCGCCGGCATCCAGCGAAATGAAGCCCCGCCCCACGTCCCTGACCTTATACTTGGCGCTGTTATCCCAAATATTGGTGACGACCCGCCGCAGCTGTGACGGGTCAGCGGAGACGGTCACCGCCGGGAAGTCCTCTGCGGACAGCTCCAGTCCCCTGGCCAGATAATCTGGGGCCAGTTCCGCGGTCAGGTCCGCCAAAAAGCGGTCCAGGCGAAGCGGGACACATGTGACGGGGAAGCCCTCCAGATCCAGCTTTGCGTACAGGAACAGCTGCGATACCAGCCGGTCGATATCGGCGGCCTTTGCGTGGATGGTGCGCAGATACCGCTCCCTGGCCTCGTCTGTGATGGATGGCTCTCGCCATAAGTATAAACCACGCGGCCGTCCTCCACAACCACCAGGCGCATGGAGTCGGCGTCCAGTATGGCCGCCAGCCGGTCAAGCTGCTGGCCGCCCTCTTCCGCCCTTGCGTCCAGCGCTGAGGATACAGCCTCGGCGGCGGCCTTTCCGGCCCAGTGAAAATCTCCGCTGTCCTCAATCCCGATTCCGGAGCCCTGACGGATCACCAGCCAGACCATGCAGATGCGGAGAACGCCCACAATGGCGGTCATGACCATCGGGACAACAATCATCAGGATATTAGACCAGAAAAGACGCTTTCGGATCGTCATATCTGCCCCTCCTGTGGTGAGCTTCTTTCCTGTATGATAGCACATTCCGCCGCCGCAAGCTTAAACTGTACTTAAACTGGATAGAAAAAAGTGGGATTCTGGACGCTCTGGCCCTTTACAGGGGAACGTTCTGCCGTGTTTGCAGTGCGCCAAAGGCGTGGGGGCAGGCCCGCACACGGCCGCCCGATTTGACCCCTGGGCCTGCCGACTGCGAGGCGGGCCCGGCAGGGCCGCAGGTGGAAGGGCGGGCGGGGGAGCGGGCGGACGACGCCTTCTCTGCCCAGGCATAAAAAGACGTCGGAGCAAGGCCGACTTTGCTCCGACGTGGAAGGGACGGTTAAAATCGATAGTTCCCCCGTAACGGGACAAAACCGCCGCGTAGCGGCGGCCTCAAACCGGAGCCCAGTGAAGCGGGTTTGGTTTGGAAGCGAGGAGCAGCGGAATGAGCGCGCGATGAGCTTTGTAATAAGATAAAATGAAAAAGCTCGTCGCAAGCGATATGTCGCCTGCGACGAGCTGGCGGAGGTGAAGAGATTCGAACTCTTGCGCCGGCAAAGCCGACCTACCGGATTTCGAATTATATGAACAAAGAGTCGCTGGGAGATATTAGGACGATTTAGGACAGCAAAAAGTCAGAGTTATCAA
>CALWXU010000113.1 GCA_944385585.1 uncultured Flavonifractor sp. | reverse complement strand
TCCCGCTCCGCCTTGGACACGGTGGCGGCAAAGAGGTCGTCCAGCTTCTCCCGCACCACGCCGGAGGCGGAGTTGAGGATGTGGAGGAAGGCCTCGTACTCCCCGTGGAGGTCGGAGACAAAGTGCTCCGTGCCCTTGGGCAGGTTCAGGATGGCCTGAAGGTTGATGATCTCCGTGCTGGCGGCCTGGACGGTGGGGTACTGGCGGGCCAGCATCTTCAGGTAGTGCAGGTTTTCCGGACGGCAGGCTTGGGTGTGCTTCATGGAAGGGCCTCCTTTTTACAGCGGTTGAATTACCAGTATTATCCCACGTTCCGGATGCCGTTGCAAGAGGAGGATGACATTTGCCCCCGGGTTTGCTATAATGTCCATACATCGACGCGGGAGGGATGGGTATGCCGAAGGTCTGCATATTGACCCCGGAGGACGTGGAAGCGCTGGAGGCCATGTGTGAGGGCGCCTCTGGCTATTTTTACCGGATGCTGGACTACCTGGAGGAGCGCATCCGGGAGGGGGTGCGCCGCGGGGCGTTTACCCAGGAGGAGGCCGAGGCGGACCTGGATGTGGCCCTGTGGTACTCCTACGCCTGCAACAACATCGACGAATACGAGTACTATTACCGGGCGGCCCAGTGGATGCCGGCCTCTGAGCCGGCCGCCGGGGCCGCGGGGTGCGGCATGTGGTATTACCGCTATTCCTGCGCCCTGCTCTACTGCGGGCGGCTGGACGAGGCCCTGGAGTACGCCCGCCGCGGGGTGGAGACCGAGCCGGACTATGTCTGGGGATGGCTCCAGCTGGGCAAGCTACTCAGCCATTTTGGCGACCGGGCTGGCGCCCTGGCCGCGGTGGAGCGGGGTCTGGCCCTGGAGCCGGGAGACTATGAGTTCACCACCCTGGCCAGGGAGATCCGGGCGGGCTGCAGCCTGGAGGAGATGGAGTTCCACTGGATCGACCCGGAGCAGGACCAGCTGCTCCAGGCCGGGAAAGGCCAGGGGGCCGAGGATAAGCGGCGGGCCATCGCGGGAATCCTCTGCGACCGGGAGAACCTGGCCGCCATCAAGGGTGTGCTCCAGCCAGCCGAGTGGGAGGCGGACGCCCCCTACTGCACCTTCGTCCTGCCTTACGGCGATGGGAGGGTGACGGGCCGGTACTCCGGCAGCGAGGCATCCCTGTCCAAGCTGCCGGTCAGCTGGGTCGCCGCCCTGGCGGGCCGCCTGCCGGAGCTGGAGCGGCGGGGCCTCACCTTCCTGTCTATGGAGGCGGGCGTGGGGACCGGCGGCATGGCCCTGTCCTGGTTTGCCATTCAGCCGGACCGCCGCCTGAGCCTGTGCTTCCAGGCGGGGGAGGAGAGCCAGCTGGTCCGCTTCGAGGCCGACTTTACCCTGTCCGGGGAGGACCAGCCCGCCCTGGAGGGGCCGGGGGAGGGGGGGACCTTTTTGGCCTTTGTCCTCCTGGAGGAGCCGGAGTGGGACGCGGAGCAGTTCAAGCGGGATCTCCGGGATGAGTGGGGCATTCCGTGCATGACCGAGGCCGCGGACGATGGGGATGGCGGCAGCACCCTGCTTTTCGATGTGTCCGGCATGACTGCGGCGGTCACCCTCTATCCATTCCCGGTACCGCGGGGGGAGGCGGAGCAGTGTGCAAAGCACAACTACCTGTGGCCGGAGGCGGCCCAGGCGGCCGGGCGCCACCGGGCCCAGCTGCTGGTGTCCGTCCTGGGCCGGGGGGCGGACCCCCGGGAGGCGGGCCTGCTCCAGGTGAAGCTGACCTGTGCAGCGTGCCGCCAGGCGGGGGTGCTGGGCGTGTATGCCAACGGCACCGTCTACCAGCCGGAGTTCTATCAGGAGGCGGCGCAGGCGGCGGAGGAGGGG
Source organism: uncultured Flavonifractor sp. (assembly GCA_944385585.1). Taxonomy (GTDB): domain Bacteria; phylum Bacillota; class Clostridia; order Oscillospirales; family Oscillospiraceae; genus Flavonifractor. Next base: position 4,003 of record CALWXU010000113.1, on the reverse strand, counting down.
GCGCTTCCCCTGCTGAATTTGGTCTGGTTTGGCCTGTACCGCACAGAGGAGGGGATGGGGGCCTACACCGAAGGCATGCGGAGCTTTGGAAAGGACGAGATCGAGGTGCTGGGCGCCGGCGCCCAGCCAGGTGATCTGCGGGGGTTCCTCATCGATATCGCCCTCTACGTGCTGGAGGAGAATATCACGCTCCAGGATGGGGATACAATCGGCTTTTCCGAGGGACAGTACCTGCCCATTACCCGGAGCGCCGGAGTCTGGGCGGACGGCATGACGCTGAAAGTTCCATACCCGGACGATGTACCCCTCCAGACCTGAAAATTGCTGCACATCCGCCGGAATGGGGATGTGCAGCAATTCAACAATCAGGAGAAGAAATGGACCATCAGCATGACGGCGCCCAGGCTGGTGAGCACAGCGCCGGTCACCCGGTTCAGGGCCTTGGGCTGTGCCCGGTTGGCGAAGGCAGCGGACACCTGCGCCCCGGCCAGGGTGGCCGCCGCGCACACCGCCAGGGCGAAGAGATCCATTCCGCCGCCGATGGCCGCATGGGAGGCCGCCCCGGTGAGGGCGGTGAAGGCCATGATAAACACGCTGGTCCCCACGGCGGTCTTGAGCTCATACCCCAGCACGCTGGTGAATACCAGCAGCATCATCATGCCGCCGCCGGCGCCGACGAAGCCGCAGATGAAGCCGATGACCACGCCGCACACCACCGACTGGGCGATGCGGAGGGCCCGGCCGGCATGGGGGAAGAGGGCCCTTGGGGCGGTGACGGGGCAGAGCAGGAAGCGGATGCCCAGCACCAGGGTCATCAGGATGGAGAAGGAGCTCATGGCGCTGTCCGGCATCTGGAAGGCCGCCAGGCTGCCCACCAGGGTGAGCGCAAGTACAACCGCCAGCATCACAGAGCCGCTTTTGACGTCCAGATTCCCGTGCTTGCCGTAGGTGTAGGCGGATGCCGCCGAGGCCAGCACATCGGAGGCCAGGGCGATGGCCACGGCCTCATAGGCGGAGAAGCCCAGGAAGGTAATCAGCATAGGGGAGATCACGGCGGCCGCGGACAGGCCCGCCAGCCCGGTGCCCACGCCGGCCCCCAGGCCGGCGAGCACACAGACAATCAGCTTGACGGCCATGGCCAGTCCCCCCTTGGATGCAGAAAAGCCGACGGCCTTGAAAACCAGGCGTTCAAGGCCGTCGGCTCGGTTTTTGAATGTTTGTAGAGCAATTCGCGGCGTATGCCCAGAAAACGAGCTGTAAAACGGTTTTTTATGATATTATAATACGAAATGTCCGCTTGTCAAGAACGCCCTTTACAGTCCGGCGGCCGCAGACTTATAATAGTTATGCAGGGAAACTGACAAGGGAGTGAATCCACATGAAAACCGGAATCGTCCTGGAGGGCGGCGCGGTGCGCACCATCTACTCCACCGGCGTGTGCGACGCCCTGCTCACCCGGGACCTCCTGCCGGACTACGTCGTCGGCGTGTCGGCCGGCATCGCCTACGGTGTCAGCTATGTGTCCCGGCAGCCCCGGCGCAACCTGGACATTATGGTCAACTACATCAACGACAGGCGGTATATGGGCTTTGGCAACCTGCTCCGGCGGGACAACCGGGCCTATTTCGGCCTGGAGTTCGTCTACTCCACCATCCCCAATGAGCTCATCCCCTTTGACTATGATACCTTCGCCGCCTTCCCCGGGGAGGTGGAGGCGGTGGTAACCAACCTGGACACCGGGGCGGCGGAGTACTTCCCCCTGGACCGGCGGGACGACAAGTTCAAGCTGCTCCAGGCCACCTGCGCCCTGCCCTTCCTGTTCCCTGTGTTCCACATCCAGGGCAAGCCCTGCATGGACGGCGGGGCGGCGGACGCCATCCCCTACGAGCGGGCCTTCGCCAAGGGGTGTGACCGGGTGGTTGTGCTGCTCACCCGGGAGCGGAGCTACCTCCGCCGGCCGGAGAAGCTCCAGCCCCTCATCGATCTGGCCTACCGGAAGTACCCAAAATTCTGTGACGTCATGCGCCGCCGGGCGGATGCCTATAACGAGTCCAGGCGGTGGCTCTTCCAGCTGGAGCAGGAGGGCCGGGCCCTGGTGTTTACCCCCACCAGCACCGAGGGCTTCCACCGCACCGAGCGGGACGTGGGTAAGATCAAGGCCCTGTGGAAGGACGGCTGGGACCAGGGCATGGCCAGGCTGGACGAGGTGGAGTCCTTTCTGAAGGGGGACTAGGGCGTGCCTGAAAAATATCAGCATGCCCAATCAACGGGTCTTTTGTCCCCTGGGCGGCCCCAGCTCCCTCGCTGCCGGGCACACCGCCAATGCTCAAGCAAGCCCTAGCATCCGTCCCGGTGGGCGTTCTGTGCGGCGATGAGGGCGATGGCGTCCCCCAGGGTGGTGAAAAAAGCGGCCAGCACGGCGGCCTGTTCGCTGGTGCGGCCCTGGGTGAGCTGGATGGCCGCCAGGACGGCGGCGGCCGTCAGGGCCTCGCCGGACGGCCCGCTGCGGGCAGACATGGCCCCGCCTCCTCTCTGAGAGATCTCTGCAGAGCATCCTATGGGGCGGGCATCTCCCCGGTGCCGCCCCGCGGAAGTGCGCAAGGCGGCACAAGGCCGGTCCGGCCGGGGGCGCTGTACTGGGCGACTGCCTGCGAATGGGAGGTGCCACAGGACAGGGGCTGCGGCAGCCGTATATGGATATTCGTGAGAGAACACAGGCGGGTTCCGCAGAGCGGAACCCGCCTGTGTTCTCTGCCAGGGCGCCCCTACGCCCGGGCTCCCAGCCGCCGCTCCAGATGGGCCAGGAAGCGGGCCGGGTCGCCGTTGAGCACCAGCTCCTCCGGGAAACCCACCTCCTCCAGCAGGGCCTGTGCGTACTGGTGCCCTCCCACGGCGGAGACGAAGTGGGCGTCGCTGCCCACCACCACCGGCACCCCCTCCAGCCGGCAGACGGCCAGCATCTCCTTCACGTTGGCGGTGGAGTTGACCCGGGAGCAGGCGGGGGAGAGGGAGGTGTTATTCACCTCCAGCAGCACCCCCCGCTCCCCGGCGGCGCGCACCAAGGTTTGGTAGTCCAGAGGATAGCGGCCGTCGTCCGGGTGGCCCAGGATGCAGACCTTGGGGCAGGCGTCCATGGCGCGGACCATGGCCTGGGTGTTGGCGTCTCCGCCGCCCCCCTCCGGCATGCACCAGACATGCTGGCTGGCGACGGCCATGTCCAGGTTGTTCAGCAGCTTGGGCGGCAGGTCCACGGTGCCGTCAAAGTCCATCACGTTGAGCTCTGCCCCCATCAGCACCCTTACGCCATAGATCTCCCGGTCGATTACCTTGAAGTTGAGAAAGTAGTCTCTGTGGGTGGTCAGTTCCATGCCGGGGGCGTGGTCGGTGATGCAGATGAGCGACAGTCCCCGGTCCGCCGCCGCCCGCACCATCTCCAGCAGGGTGCAGTAGGCGTGCCCACTGGCCAGGGTGTGGGTGTGGCAGTCCAGCAAAAAATTCATAGCTTCACATCCTATCCCATCTATCATACCCGGAAACGGGAAAAAAGGCAAGGGCCCGGTTATGCGCGTTTTTGCGGCATTGTTAGGATTACAATACATGCTGGACAAATGAATAAAAAAGGATGAAGGATATGGCCCCTCTCGTTCAGTTGTTGTCTGCAGCTCCAACCTTAATCGATAAGGCCTCATCCTCCATCCGTTTTTATTCATTTGTCCAAGATCAAGATGTATTGTAATCATACACAAAAATATCCCGCCCCCTGAAAAAAGCTGTTGACAAGCCGGTCGGATTCTGCTAATATATACTCCACTGAGCCACTGTTGCCAGTCAGCTTTCATATGGAGGTATAATTCAGCTGAGAGCTTGGTTGAAGCAGTTATACACCCCGCAAAAAATTGAATAAGAAATATCCAGCGCACCCTCTAATATGGGGGTATAGCTCAGCTGGGAGCCCGGTTGAAGCGGTTACACACCCCTCAACAAAACTAAATAAATGTTCTTT
>CALWXU010000112.1 GCA_944385585.1 uncultured Flavonifractor sp. | reverse complement strand
CTGCTCAAACTGGCTGTTCATATAGGTCTGCATGCCGGTGCCCAGGGAGACGATGACGATCACCGCCGCCACGCCGATGATGATGCCGAGCATGGTGAGCAGAGCACGGGCCTTGCTGACCATCAGGCTCTTGATGGCCAGGCGGAAGGATTGTCCCACGTTCATAGGTTCAGCACCTCCCTGGCCTCCCCGGCGGCCGCCTCGGCCTCCGGCTGCACCACGGCCCGGGGATCATGGGCGTCGCCGTCGTAGATGATCCTCCCGTCCTGGAGGCGGACGATGCGTTTGGCCTTGACGGCGATGGAGTTGTCGTGGGTGATGAGCACCACCGTGTCCCCCTCTGCGTTGAGCTTTTGGAGGAAGCCCAGCACCTCCCGCCCGGTGCGGGAGTCCAGGGCGCCGGTGGGCTCGTCGGCCAGGATCACCGACGGCTTGCCGGCCAGGGCGCGGGCAATGGACACCCGCTGCTGCTGGCCGCCGGAGAGCTGGCTGGGCAGGTTTTTGCACTTGTCCGCCAGACCCACCCGCCCCAGGGCCTCCATGGCCCGCCGGTGGCGCTCTGAGGCGGACACACCGGCGTAGAGCAGGGGCAGCTCCACGTTCTCCAGCACGTTGAGCTTGGGGATGAGGTTGTACTGCTGGAAGATGAAGCCCAGCATCTTGTTGCGGATCTCCGCCTGCTGGTCGTCGTCCATGGTGGACACGTCCACCCCGGCCAGGTGATAGGTGCCGGAGGTGGGTACGTCCAGACAGCCGATGATGTTCATGGCGGTGGACTTGCCGGAGCCGGACTGGCCCACAATGGCCACGAACTCGCCGGGATCCACCGTCAGGGAGATGCCGTCCAGGGCGTGGACCGCCTCGTCCCCCATCTGGTAGATCTTGTACACGTCCCGGAGTTCAATGAGGTGTTCCATGGCTTATCCCATCCCCGCCATGGTGCTCATCAGGCTGGAGCCCTGGGGGCTGAGGGCCAGCACCACGTCGCCCTCCGCCAGGCCGTCCAGGATCTCGATGTAGTTGTCGTCGTTGCGGCCCAGGGTCACCTGCCGGCTCTCGGTGGCGGTCATGTCCACAATGCTGCCGTCCTCGTCCAGGCAGCCGGGCAGGGCCACCAGCACGGTGTCCCCCCGCTCCACCGCCTCCACGGGCAGGGTGAGCACGCTGCCCGCCTCCTCCACGATCACCCGGGCGGACACGTTCATGCCGGGATAGAGCTCCTCCGGGGAGCCGTCCACCCTGACGGTCACGGGATAGGTGGTGTTGCCGCTGGTGGTGGTGCCGTTGATGTTGATCTTATCCACCACGCCGGTGAAGCTCTGGCTGTCCAGGGCGTCGGCGGTGATCTCCACCCTCTGGCCAACCTGGATCTGGCTGATGTCCTGCTCGCTGATGTCCATGTCGAAGGTGAGCTGGGAGCGGTCGTAGATCACCGCGGCGTAGGAGGCGGTGGTGCCGGAGGTGGTCATGCCGCCGATGTTGTCCCCCACGTCCAGGTTCTTCTCGATCACCTCGCCGTCGATGGTGGAGGTGATGGTGTAGTCCTCCAGCTGCTGCTGGGCATTCTGGAGGGAGAGCTGGGCGTTCTCCAGGGCGATGCGGGCGTTCTCAATCTGGCTGTCCAGGTCGGATTCGGAGATGACCCCGATCACCTGCCCCTGGTACACCCGGTCCCCCTCCCGCACGCTGAGCACATCCAGGTCCCCGGCGGCCTCGGCGGTGATCTGGCTGGAGGCGGCGTATGTAAAGGTGCTGCCGGTGGCGCAGGCCAGGCCGTTCACCGAGGCGGTGCCCCGGCTCTCGTCGGTGAGGACGCCGGGGTTATCCAACAGGATGGTCACCTGCCGCACCAGGGTGCCGCCGGGGCCCACGCTGTCGGTGGCGGCGATGGAGTCCACCGTGCCGGAGAGGGTCTCCGCCGTGCCGTCCACCATGACGGTGGCGGCCTGCCCCACATAGAAGCCGGCGGCGTCGGCGGAGTGGAAGGGCACCTCCAGCTTCATGTGGTCCCGGTCCAGCACGTCGGCGATGACGGTGCCGACAGTGACAGAGTCCCCCTGGTCCACATACAGCTCGGTGAGGATGCCGCCGTCCTCAGCGGTAACGTTGCGGTCCCGCTGGTTGTCGCTCTGGGCCTCCAGCAGGTCGTCCAGGGCCAGCTGGGCGGAGCGGACGTTGAGCTGGAGCTGCTGGATGTTGTTCTCTACGCTGTTTGCGTCGATGCGGAAGAGCACGTCTCCCTGGTGGACGGTCTGCCCCTCCTCAAAGGGGGCCTCCAGGATTTCGCCGCTGACCAGGCTGGTCACCCGGTAGGCGCTGATGGGCTCAATGGTGCCTGTGCCGGACACGGACACCGTCATCTCCCGCCGCTGGGCGGTGTAGGGCAGATAGACGGAGCCGAGCACCTCCTGCCCAGCGCCTACGCACTGGGCCAGCAGCGCCACCAGAATGGCCGCGATCACCGCCAGGATGACCAGCCGCTTGACCCACCTGCGTTTTTTCCTGGGCGCCTGGAACTGTGGGGGCCTCTTCTCCGGCACCGCCGGGGACGCGGAGGACCCCTCCGGCTTGACTTGGGTTGCTTCCATAGTGGTTTCTCCTTTTCTTTGCAATGCTATGAATCACAGCAGGGGGCGGGCTTGGCCGCCGCGCCCCTCTGCAGGATGCCGAACACACGGACCAGACGCTCCCGCTGGCCGGCGGCGTTCCCGTCAGCGCACCCGGCCATGAGCGAGCCGATGGCAGCGGCAGCCAGCAGGCGAAAGATGTCGGCCAGATCCGTCTCCGTCCGCAGATCCAGCCGGGACAGGTCCACCCGGTCCCGCAGGCGGTCCAGGACCGCCTGCGGGCCAGGCCCATCCAGCAGCAGGCCCGGCTTCATCTGCCGGTTGCGGGACAGGATCGCCGCCAGCTCCTGGACCGGCCGGCTCTGGAGGTTGGCCTGGACGTGGTCAAACAGGGCCAGGAAGGCGGCGAACAGATCCCCGCCGCTCTGGTCCAGCTGTTCCCCCATCCAGTCCGCCAGCATGGCGCTGTAGCGGTCCATCAGATAGCGGAACAGCTCCTCCTTATCGGTAAAGTACATGTAAAAGCTGCCCCGGGGGATGCCGGCCGCCCGGATGATCCGGTTGACCGAGGCGTCCTCATAGGGCACCCGGGCAAACTCCGCCCTGGCCGCCGACAGGAGCCGCTCCCGCTTCTCCTCCGGCAGGTTGTAAAATGTGGTGCTGGGCATGGCCTCACCTCTGACCCGATCATCTGCCGTATTTGAACGGCATATTATAAACAAGGAATAAACGGATCATAAACGACAGGTTGTCATATGTCAATGGGAGGGGGAAAAAGTTTGCCGTTCGTTCACATTTTTCCCAGGCCCTATCATACCAAAAGCCTATGTAAGCTGCCATGAAGGAAACATTAAAAATTTCTTAAACCGGGGCGATGGGAAGGCGGGCCGGAACAAGAGCACCGCCTATTATAAATCTTTTATTCTAAGAAATCAATAATTTGATCTCTGTTTTTAAGAATAAAGGGGTGTCGGACGGTTCTTCGATTAGAATGGGAACAAAGGAGCGTGTGCCTATGGAGGAATTTGGCTTTGCCCTGCGGGTGGCCCGGGAGAAGCGCGGGCTGACTCAGACCCAGGTGATGCGCCTGACGGGGATCAACAACAAGACCCTGTCCGGCTATGAGAACGGCGTCTCGGAGCCGGATCTGCAGACCCTGGCCACCCTGCTCCGGCTCTACCACGCCTCCGCCGACCGGCTGCTCCGCCTGGAGGCCAGGCCCAGGGGCCGCGGCCTGCCGGAGGACGAGGAGCAGCTGCTGGCCCTCTACCGGGAGCTGCCGGAGGAGCGGCGGGGCGAGCTGCTCCACGCGCTGAGGGCCCTGGCGGAGTACCGCCGGTGCGGCGGGGACGGGACGGCGGGCGGCGCCGGCCTGGAAAGATAGAAAAATTTTCTTTTCCATGTATAACCAGCTCTCCGGCTGTCCACAATAGGGCTCGGAGGTGCTAAACGCATGAAAAAACCGTTCCACCAGCGCGTGGGCGACTTCCTGGAGGGCAAGGGCTTCTACATAGTCCTGTTCCTCTGCGTCGTCGCAATTGGAATTTCGGGCTATTATCTGTTCGCCACACTCACCCGCGATGAGCCGACCGCCCCGGTCTCCGCCACGGCGTCGGTCACCGTCACACCCACTCCGGCGCCGGTGCGGGCGTCCGCCCAGCCGGAGCACTCCGTCCCCGTCCGCACCCCCGCCCAGACCTCCCAGGCCCCGGCGGCGGTGGTGACGACCCCGGCGGCCTCCCCGGCGGCCCCGTCGCCGGAGCCCGCGGCCCAGGAGGCCCCCGCCTCCTTCACCTGGCCGGTGCGGGGGGATATGCTGGCCGCCTTCAGCGTGGAGGAGCTGGTCTATAACCCCACCATGGGGGACTGGCGCACCCATGACGGGGTGGACATTGCCGTCACCGCGGGCACCCAGGTGCGGGCGGCGGCGGCCGGCACCGTCTCCGCCGTCACCCAGGACCCCCTGATGGGCACCACCGTCACGGTGGAGCACGGCGGCGGCCTGGTGAGCACCTACGCCAATCTGACCGCCGCGCCGGCGGTGGAGGCGGGCGACGCCGTGGCCGCCGGCGACGTGCTGGGCACGGTGGGCGATACCGCCATCGCCGAGAGCGCCCTCACCAGCCATCTCCACTTTGGCATGGCCCTGGACGGGGACGCGGTGGACCCCATGGACTACCTTCCTCAATGAGCTTTCCCTCTCTCCCTTTCCTTTTGAAAACCGCCTGGGGCGCATGGCTTCTGCCATGCGCCCCAGGCGGCGCTTTTCCCCGCGGAAACCGTGTGCGGAGGCGGGAAGCTCCCCGGTCCAAAGGCAATCTCCCTGGGGGCGGAGACCCCGCGGTCATAGGGGGACATCTCCTTGGCTATGCGGGTGAGATAGCCCGCCCGGCCGGCCGCCCGGGCAGGCTGCGGCCGGTGAGCGCCGCCTCCAGCCCCGCCGGCAGGGCCGGGCAAACTTCACAGAAGGTTCATATCCTCTTTATACTTTGTCAAACACTCCCAGGGCGGCAAGTGGTAGTATATAGACACAGCCAAGGAACGACAAAGCTGCAGGGCCAAGGGCCGGGAACGGGCGGGGAAACGGCCGTCCGCGCCTGTTCAGCAGAAGCGGCCGCCTTTGCATACTGCCCCCCGGCTGTGGGGGCAGACAAACAACTCCACGCGCCGGCGTGTTGAAAATAAAGAGATGGAGGCCCGGAGCTGCCGACAGCTCCGGGCCGCTTTGCGCGCCCCGGCGGGGGCAGGCGGGCCCCGCCGCGCGATTCCGGAAAACCAGAAAGGGAACCGGTAGACATGGAGCCTTGGACATGGTAGAATGCGAAATAAAATAAGGCAGAACGGGAAAGCGGAATTGAGGGAGGTGGCGAGGATGGAACAGAAGAAAACGGAATCTGTAAAATTTGATTTCAAAAAGGCGCAGCGGGAGCTGATCCGCAGGGAACTGCGCCCCATCCTGTATGAGCACGGGTTTGTGTTGTGCCGTCTGACCGCTTATATCAGAGAGCGCGGCGGCCTGCTGCAGGAATTTTATTTCAAAGTCGAGGTCAGCAAGCTGCGCCCCTGGGTATCTGGAGGCGCATGCGGAGGGAATCCAGACAGACAGCGAGGCAGACAGGATATTCCACGAATATTGTAATCAAGTGCGGGCGGCATATAAACTTCATGACAAATAACAAATGCGGCTCAACACTTTTTGCGGGAAACCGTTCCCATTGACCGGGGAGATCGTGAGAAACCAGCCGGAGCAGTCGGCGCAGCGGCATATTCCCCATGGACAAAAGCGCCCCGGAGCAAAAGCCCCGGGGCGCTCAGGCTGTCGGAAAACCTTCCAAGAAGAAAGCCTCGCAGAGTTCCTGCGGCCGCAGCCGCAGGAATCAAATCAAAATCCGTCATTTCCGGGGACACAAGGTGAATTGCCCCGAAGGGGCAAGAGAGGGCCCC
>CALWXU010000111.1 GCA_944385585.1 uncultured Flavonifractor sp. | reverse complement strand
TTGTTGCGGTGGTAGGCGATGTCGGCGGCGAAGTAGGTGTAGAACCCGTTGGCCCGGCGGAGCACGTCGTCCTTCAGGTCCAGCTTGTCCACCTGCTCCTGGGTCTTGCCCTCACCCAGGTACTTCTGCTTGAGCAGGGCGGTGGTGTTGAGCCACAGGGCCCCGTCCTTCTCGTAGGTCCAGCCCTTGTCGGAGAGCAGGCCCACCGTCTCGGCCACATAGCCGCTGTCGTGGAGGGCGGACTCCAGGAACCACTCGTCGTACTCGATCTTGTAGCGGCGGAGGTCCTCCTTCATCTTGGGGATGTTGACGGACAGGCCGAACTGGGCCATGGCCTCCTGCCGCTCGGCCTCCGGCTTGTCCTTCCACGCCGGGCCGTACTGGTCCAGGAAGGCCTGGGCCAGCTCCCTGATGTCATCCCCGTGGTAGCCGTCCTCGGGGAAGGGCACGTTCTCCTCCCCCAGCACCAGCTGGAGGTAGCGGGCGTCAATGGACACGGCGAACTTGTGGATCTGGTTGCCCGCGTCGTTGACGTAGAACTCCCGCCACACGTCACAGCCCGCCCGCTCCAGCACGCTGGCCAGGGCGTCGCCCAGCACGCCGCCCCGGGCGTTGCCGATGTGCATGGGGCCGGTGGGGTTGGCGGAGACGAACTCCACCATCACCTTCTCGCCGCGGCCCTCGTCCACCGCGCCGTAGGCGCTCCCCTCGGCCTGGATGTCGGCGAGCACCTGGCCGTACCACTTGCTGCCCAGGGTGAAGTTGAGGAAGCCCGGTCCGGCAATCTCCACCTTGTCGAAGAAGGAGCCGGCCAGCTCCAGGTGGTCGACGATGATCTCGGCGATCTGCCGGGGGGCCTTGCGGAGGGCCTTGGCCCCAGCCATGGCAAAGGAGGTCGCGTAGTCCCCGTGGGCGGCGTCCTTGGGGATCTCGATGGTGGCCTTCACCTCCGCCCCGCCGGGCAGCAGGCCCTCCGCCGCGGCCTTCTCATAGGCCGACTGGGTCAGTGCGGCGACCTGCTCTCTGGCCGCCTGAATCAGGTTGGACATGTTATCTCCTCTTTCTTGTTCATCTCTCCGGGCCTGCCGATGTGCGGGCCCCGCCCCGCTTACTGCTTCCAGGCCGGCCCCTTCTCCCGTACGCTGATGCGGAATCAATTCTGTCCCGCCAGCCCATGATCGCTCTCCCCGCGGCCCGGGCGCCGCGGGGGCCCCGCCGGATTTTATCTGCCGGGGCGGCAGAGCTGCCCCGGCATCAAGGGCTTGCGGTGCAAGCCCTTGGCATCGAGATCGATCATGCCGGTCACTGCTTCCAGGCCGGCCCCTTTTCCCGTACGCTGATGCGGAATAAATTCTGCCCCGCCAGCGCATGATCGATCTCGATGGCATAGTCGATTTCGATGCTGCCGCCGTTGGCGTCCAGCTCGCTGCGCATCCGCCGGGTGTTCACCCCGATGGACAGGGCGCCGTAGGGGGTCTCGTAGAGGGACAGGTGCCGCCGCCCCTCCTCAAAGACCATCTGGGCGTTGACCTCCCCCACCCGCATCAGGGTGACCCGGCCCGGCTCGATCTGAAAGGTGGTCAGGGTGCCCTCCAGGCCGGTAAGCCGGCTCTCCTGGTAGCTCAGGGTGTAGCCCGCGTCGCCGTCCGGCTCCAGGCAGCCCTCGGTGACCAGCTCAATGGTGTCGTCCTCCTGGGCCTGAAAGGACTGCTTGCCCTGGATGGAAATGATCACGTTGTTCTCCATGGTGACTGTGTACCTCGCCGCTTGCTGAAAGTGGATTTGCATATTGGCATATTATTATATCCGACCGGGGGGCGGATGTAAAGGGGGTGCGCCTCAATATTGGCCGATGTCCACCTGACCCACCGCCTCGGTTACATCCCGGCCCAGGAAGGTGGAGGCCAGGCAGGCAAAGTCCTCCTGCCGGTCGCTGACAAAGAAGCGGCAGGAGCCGCCCTCCGCCCGGCCGGACAGGGCGCCGTGGGCGCGCAGGTAGTCCGCCGCCGCCAGTGCCGCCTCCGCCCCGGTGTTCACCAGGCGCACCTCCGGCCCCATGCAGGCGGCGATCACCTCCTCCAGCAGGGGGTAGTGGGTGCACCCCAGCACCAGGGTGTCCACCCCCGCGGCCCTGAGGGGCTCCAGATACTCCGCCGCCACCGTCTCGATCACAATGTCGCCCGGGCGGAAGCGGCCGCTCTCCACCAGGGGGACGAACAGGGGGCAGGGCTGGGCGGTGACCTGGGCCGCCGGGTTGAGGGCGTGGATGGCCCGCTCGTAGGCGCCGCTGCGCACCGAGGTCTGGGTGCCGATGAGGCCGATGCGCCCGCTGCGGGTGAGCCGCGCCGCCGCCCGGGCCGCCGGCCCCACCACCCCCAGCACGGGGATGGGGTTCTCGGCGGCGAGCACGTCCAGCGCGGTGGTGGACACGGTGCCGCAGGCGATCACGATGGCCTTCAGGTCGAAGGTACGCAGGAAGGCCACGTCCTGCCGGGCGTACTTCACAATGGTCTCCCGGGAGCGGCTGCCGTAGGGCACCCGGCCGGTGTCGCCGAAGTAGACCACATCCTCCCCCGGCAGCAGGCGGCACAGGGCCCGCACGGCGGTGAGCCCCCCCAGGCCGGAATCAAACACACCAATGGGCCGCGTATCCAAGGCCATCTCCCCTTCCCGATCGCTTCAAATCTTCCGTCCCTCCATGATAGGCGAAAATCAGCCCCAAGGCAAGGGGTATTTTCATGGTTTCCGACCCGCTCTCTGTTTGACATTTTGGCGGGGCTGACTATAATATGAGATAAGGGCGGCGCCCCATGCCGTCCAACGTCATGACAGCGAGGAGGTTTCGTGCGATGAAGCTGGAGCTGACGAACAAGCAATTCCGCCGCCTGCTGGATATGGCCTATATCGGCAACTGGATTTTGAACTCCACCCGGGGCGAGGACCGGTTCCGGGACTACGACGAGGTGGAGAGCCTGCTCTTTGCCAAGGCCCGGGAGGAGGGCATGGGCGTGCTGGCCGAGGACTGGCAGGGGGAGGTGGTGCCCTCCCGCGCCTTTGCCGAGGGCGGCATCCACGAGGCGATCATAGAGTATGAGAACAACGTGTTCTTCGACATCCTGGCGGAGGATCTGGCCCGCCGGGACATGGAGGACGCCTCCATCGACCAGAACAACTACGAGGAGCTGTCCAGCCGCATCGACGCCTATATCGCGGAGTTTGAGGAGCACGGCACCGACAACATCCTGGTGGACAGCGACCACCTGTGATCAGACATACCGTGGGGAGCTCCGCGGGGGGATATGAAAAACAGCCTGGCATCCTTTGCAGGAGGTGTGCAGATGGGCATCTTCGACAGCATCAACAGGCAATTTTTATATGATAGAACGGAACTCCATCCCGGCGGGGAAGACGCCATCAAAAGCATCAGGGAAAAAACACCGGTCCAGCTGCCCGCTGATTATTATGAATTCTTGAGCTGCATTTCCGGCGCCGGAAATCCCGGCGGCATGGAGTTTGAAATCGAGGTCGAGGATGAAGAGGCTGGAGGCCTGTCGATATCCGTTTGCCTCTGGTCGGCGGACAGGGCCTTCGGTATGCAAAATGAATTTGCACGTCTGAAAGAAAGCTTTTCCAGCAAGGTCTGGTTTATTGGCACCGATCTAGGCGATATGGTCTATTTTTATGGCCTCGGCAGCGATGGGTTTGGCATCTATCTTGTGGAAGGCGGCAGTTTAGGCTTTGCATATGCGGATAAGGTCGCGGACACACTCACAGATTTTCTCGTCCATGGAACAGGAATTGATGTGATCGCAGCGCTATAGAGGGGAGGATCCTGTGGATCATCTTGAGCTCATCTATCAGTATTTATCTGGGTCGGCTTAAGGACGGTGGGAACGGCGAAGCGCTTCCGCCCCAGGCCAAAGAGCTGGAGGCGTCTCTGCTGGACATATATCACAGCGTGAATGCGGGGCAGCCGTAAAGCCCATCCGGAGCGGGCCGCGCGCAGCCTCCTCAGTGCGCCCTTTGACGGGCCGGGCCGCTGACGCGGCCCGGCCCTTTTTCTTCCCCCGACTAAATTCCCCCTAGGAAACCGCCTGGCTTTGTTGTATACTAGTGGCAGGACAAGCCTCATATCTGAAGGAGGAGCAATCATGCTTGAATGTAATGTTTCCAATACCACACCCTTTCTCCCGGAGGACTGGCTGACCAGCCGCCTGCCCGCCCTGGAGCGGGCCCGGGCCATGCTGGAGAAGGGCGACGGCCCCGGCGGCGCGTTTACCGGCTGGGTGCACCTGCCCCGGGACTACGACAAGGGGGAGTTCTCCCGCATCCAGGCCGCGGCGGAGCGCATCCGCGGCGATTCCCAGGCCCTGGTGGTCATCGGCATCGGCGGCTCCTATCTGGGGGCCAGGGCGGTGGTGGAGCTGCTCCGCTCCCCCAACTTCAACCTGACCCGCAGGGACGGCCCGGAGATCTACTTCGCCGGCAACGGCCTGTCCTCCGACGCCATGCTGGAGGTCATTGACCTGGTGAAGGACAAGGACTTCTCTGTCAACGTCATCTCCAAGTCTGGCACCACCACCGAGCCCGCCGTGGCCTTCCGCATTTTCAAGGCCCTGCTGGAGGAGAAGTACGGCAAGGAGGGGGCGAAAACGCGCATCTACGCCACCACCGACGCCCACAGGGGGGGCCTGAAGGGCCTGGCCGACGCCGAGGGCTATGAGGAGTTCGTGGTGCCCGACGCGGTGGGCGGCCGGTACTCCGTGCTCACCGCCGTGGGCCTTCTGCCCATCGCCTGCGCCGGGGTGGACATTGGCGCCCTGATGGAGGGCGCGGCCCAGGCCATGGAGGCGCTGTCCAGGCCCGGCGCGGACAACCCGGCCTGGCAGTATGCCGCCGCCCGCCACGCCCTGTACACCGGCGGCAGGAAGGTGGAGATCCTGGCGGCCTACGAGCCCTCCTTCCGCTTCTTCGGCGAGTGGTGGAAGCAGCTCTACGGCGAGAGCGAGGGCAAGGAGCACAAGGGCCTCTTCCCCGCCAGTGTGGAGTTCACCGCCGACCTGCACTCCATGGGGCAGTATATCCAGGAGGGGGAGCGGCTCATGTTCGAGACCGTGGTGCGCTTTGCCAGGAGCCGTGGCAGCGTGGCCATCCCCCACGACCCGGACAACGTGGACGGCCTCAACTTCCTGGCCGGCAAGGACCTCTCCTTCGTGGCCGAGCAGGCCATGCGGGGCACCCTGCTGGCCCATGTGGACGGCGGCGTGCCCAACCTGGTGGTCACCGTCCCCGGCCGGTGCGAAAAGAGCGTGGGCTGGCTCATCTACTTCTTCGAGTACGCCTGCGGCCTGTCCGGCTATCTGCTGGGGGTCAACCCCTTTGACCAGCCGGGCGTGGAGGCGTACAAGAACAACATGTACGCCCTCCTGGGCAAGCCTGGGTACGAAGAGCGCCGCGCCGCGCTGGAGGCGCGCCTGTCCTGACGCTCCCCGGAAACGCCCCCGCCTGCCCAGGGGGACCCGCCGCAGGCGGGACGGCGCTTTTGCGCCGCAGGGCGGCGGGATTCACTTCCGCCGCCCGCAAATCAAATCCGGGGCCCCCATGGGAGCGCGCTCCCATGGGGCGCACGCCCGGGTACGAAGAGCGCCGCGCCGCGCTGGAGGCGCGCCTGTCCTGACGCTCCCCGGAAACGCCCCCGCCTGCCCAGGGGGACCCGCCGCAGGCGGGACGGCGCTTTTGCGCCGCAGGGCGGCGGGATTCACTTCCGCCGCCCGCAAATCAAATCCGGGGCCCCCATGGGAGCGCGCTCCCATGGGGCGCAGGCCCATCCGTGAAATTTTGGTGAACTTCCGCAAATCGGTTGCAATCGGGCCGCAAAAATGGTAACATAATTGCAGAAGGCCGGAGAGCGGCTCCGGCGGACAATGAAGGAGTGATAACTATGGTGAGAGTGATCATGGGCGTCAAGGGCACCGGCAAGACCAAGCAGATGATCGAGCTCATTAATTCCGC
>CALWXU010000110.1 GCA_944385585.1 uncultured Flavonifractor sp. | reverse complement strand
CCCGCACAGCGGGGCGGTTCAAGCCCGAGACGGAGGGAAGCCGGGCGTCGCGAACAGGCGAAGCGTGACAATCGAAGAAACCACGCGGGGCCGCTGCCATGGACAGCGGCCCCGTTTTTCGCGCCGCAAATTAGGAGTTGTCGGCATGGCCCTGCGCAGGCCAGGCGGCGCGGGGAGGCGGTATAAAATGGATTGAAATATGCACGGAGGGTATGCTAGAATGAAACCTGATGAAACCGCGGAGATGCGGGAGGCTGCGGAGCATGTGAGGGGAAGAGGTGAGAGACCGGTATGGCCAACATTTGGGTTCTTACGTTTTTTACAGTGGTGGGTGCGACCCAGATCTTGCTTTTTTTGGAGCGGCGCTTCTCGTGGTGGCGGACCTGCCTCGCCGTCTATGGGGCGGCCGCCCTGGCCACCCTGGTGGACGTCCTTCTATGGCACGGCGTTGGGATGGACTGCGTGATCCGGCTCTATCCCCTAACCAGCCATGTCCCCATCATGCTGGCCTCAGCCTGTGTCAGCCGGGTTCAGGGATGGAGGCTGGTGTTCCAGCTGCTGTCTGCTGTGCAGTTCGCCCAGGTGATCCACCATGTCGGAAGCCTGGTCTACTACCTGTCCGGCCGGCGGGTATGGGTGCTGGTGCTGTCCTACGGGCTGCTGACGGCCGGCCTCATCCTTTTCATCCTATGCCTGCTCCGGCCCCTCTACCTCCGGGTGATGCGGCAGATCCGGCATGGCTGGTGGCTGGTATGCCTGGTTATGGCGGCCCATTACCTGATCAACATCTACCTCGTCCCGGGCTATGCCGGGATGTCAGAGGAGAGCACCTTGCTCAAGGCGGCCATTACCCTGATGATGGTGGGCTTCTATGTAGTCCTGATCTTCCTCTTCTACAGCGTGCAGGGGGAGATGGAGGCGCAGCACAATGCGGAGATGTCCGCCCTGCAGGTGAGCGCCCTGTGCGCCCGCATGGAGGCGCTGCATGAGGCGGAGCAGGCTGTGCGCCTGGAGCGGCATGATCTGCGCCACCGGCTGCATACAGCGGCGGAGCTGGTGCGCACAGGGCGCGGGGAGGAGGCCCTGGACTTTCTGGGTGCGGCCCAGGCGCGGCTGGACGAAGGCCGGCCGGTCCGCTGGTGCCGCGCCCCGGTGCTGGATGCGGTTTTCTCCGCCTATTTCCGGCAGGCAGAGCGGGAGGGGGCGCGGGTGGAGGCGGAGATTACGCTGCCAGACCGGCTGCCGGTGGAGGAGGCGGAGCTGGGCATGGTCTTTGCCAACGCCCTGGAGAACTCCATTCACGCCTGCCAGGCCCTGCCTCTGGAGGAGCGGATGATCCGATGCAAGGCCATCGGATACCCAGGGCTCATGCTGGAGGTGGGCAATCCCTGCGCCAGGCCGGTGCAGCTCGACGAGCGGGGGCTGCCAGTCTCCGGGGAAAAGGGCCATGGACTGGGCACCCGCTCCATCCTGTCCTTCTGCCGGAAGTACGGGGCCCTGTGCCAGTATGAGTTCCGGGACAGCTGGCTCTTCCTGCGCATCATCTTTTAGCATGGAGAGGCCGGCCGGGGCGCCGCAGAAAACCGCGGCGCCCCGGCCGGCCTTTTTACCCCCCGTCACGCGCAGAAGCGGTGGCTGCCGATGGTCTTGATGGCCGGACGGCTCCAGATCCACGCGCTGGTGGCGGTGTCGGGATTGAAATAGTAGATGGCCCCGCCGCTGGGGTCGGCGCCGTTGAGGGCGTCCCGGGCGGCCCGGTAGGCCGAGTCGGCCACCGGCTGGTCGATCTGTCCGTCCACCATGCAGGTGAAGGCGCCGGGCTGATAGACCACCCCGGCGATGGTGCTGGGGAAGGAGGGGTGCTCCACCCGGTTGAGGATCACCGCCCCCACCGCCACCTGGCCGCTGTAGGGTTCCCCCCGGGCCTCGGCGGAGATCACCCTGGCCAGCAGCTCCACGCTGCTCTCCTGGCCGGAGCTCCCGCTCCCGGCGGACATGCCCAGGGCCTTGAGGGTGGCCGGGCCCACGATCCCATCGGCGGTCAGGCCGTTTTTCCGCTGGAAATAGCGCACCGCCTCGGCGGTGCGGCTTCCAAAGACGCCGTCCACCGCCCCGTCGTAATAGCCCCAGTTCTTCAGCTTGGTCTGGATCACCCGCACCTGCTCGCCGGTGGCGCCCTGCCGGTAGGTGACCGCCTGCGCCTGCTGGGCCAGAGTGATGACCGCGATGTTTACCGCAAATAAAAGGGCCAGCGCCCACGCCAGCCGCCGCTTCTGGGTCAATCCCGTCGCCTCCCATCTTGTACGTAAGATTAGTCTACGGCGGCGTCCGGCCGGATATGAGCGCCAATTCCTGCCATCGAACGGGAATAGGACGGGGCAAAGCGGGCCATACTGGAAGAAACTAGGAAAGGATGTGTGGGCTGTGGTCAAAGGCGTGTCCCGGCAGGTGATTGTGGTCAAGGAGCCGGACCCCCGCTTTTTTGAGCAGGCAATTTTCATCTTGAAGGAGGACGCCTTCGGCCGGGGCGTCACGGCGGATGAGGTGGTCCGGGAGGCCAGGCGGGTGGCCGACGGCTATGTCCGCCGCCACGCCGGGGTGGGCAGGCTGTGGCGGCGGATTCCGGCCCCCGCCTATGCGGCCGCCGGCGCATTGTGCGCCACGGTGTGCTGGTGCGCGGCGCTGGTGCTGGCCTAAGGGGGCATCCCCGCCGGAGCGCGCCCTGTGCGTTTCGTTCCATAAAAGCAGGGTCCCCGGAGCTCCGCTCCGGGGACCCTGCTTTGAAAGGGGTTCAGCGGGCGATGATGACGCGGATGCGTCCGCCCTCGTTCTCAGGCTTGTCGTACCAGGCGGTGAGGTCGTAGTCCCCGCCGGTGACCCGGTCCAGGCTGGACAGCTGGTAATCCCGGCCGTCGTAGACATAGACCGCCGCGTCCTCGGCGATGGTGTACTGGCGGTTCTGCGGGCCTATCACGGTGCTGCCGCTGACGCTCTCCACCTCCACCTCGGTCAGGTTGTAGAGGCGCTCCACCGTGGAATCGCTCTCCATCTTCACCTGACAGGGGCTGGTCTCCAGGTTGTAGATGGTGGTACCGGAGGAGAACACCCCCGTCACGCCGCCCACGTCGTAGGTGTAGGCGGAGTTGGTGACCAGGCCCATGGACACCTCGCTGACGCCGGTGATGATGCCGTACTGGTGGAGGTCGCCGGTGGCGTCGTCCAGGATCATGTGGCTGATCTCGCCCTGGGCGTTGAGGGCATAGAAGCGGATCATACCGTCGGTGAAGTTGGTGCCCGCCAGGCGGCTGGGGTAGACCTGGATGGGGGTGCAGCTCTCATAGGTGTCGATGATCTGCACATTGGAGGCCAGCTCATACCGGCCCAGGGTGGCACCGTCGGCGCTCATGCGGCCGGTGAGCCGGGTAGAGCTCAGGCCGGTGATCTCCACGCCGCTCTCGCCGTTGACCACCCGGGCCAGATGGCCGGCGGCCAGGCTCCGGTTGTCGATGGGATAGCGGTAGGTGTTGCCGTCGGTGCCGAAGATGGTGGCGGTGCGGGTGTTGTAGGTGTCGCCGCCGCTGTCCTCGTAGGTGGTGGTCTCCACGGAGAGGACCACGCCGTAGACCAGATCCTGGGCCGCGGAGGCCTGCCCCACGGCGGCCACGCCGCCGCTCCGGCCCAGCAGCAGGGTCACGCTGTCCCCCACCTGGCAGCCGCCCAGGTCGGACAGGGCGTAGGCCGCCTCGGTGGTCTCGATGTCATAGGTGCGGCCGGCCACGGTGACGGAGTCGGGGCTGCTGGCCGAGGGGGTGCGGGATTCCAGCGTGCCGGTCACCTTGTCCGAGTAGGCCCAGATGGTGCGCATGGAGTCCGACCAGTAGACCACGTCCTGGCTCTGGATGGCGGCCAGGGAGCTGGTCCCGCCGTTGCGGTAGACCGTGGCCGAGCCGGTGTCAAAGGGCACGCTGGACTGCCAGCCGGAGGAGGCCACCACGGGCCCCTCCATGGCGGAGTTGATGAGGGCCACCCGGTCCAGCTCCCCGTCGGTGTTCACCAGGTTGAGGGTGGGCTCCAGCACGTTGAGGTAGTAGGCGCCCTCCACGTTCTTGGCCAGCATCAGGTTGTAGAACAGGTACAGGGCGTCCCGGCGCTTCATGGCGCTGTTCTGCGCCGCGGTGACGCCCTCGTTGAGCTCCAGGGCCCGGTACTGGGCCATCTGGCCGGAGGGCCAGGCGCCGGTAAAGGCGCTGTCCTCATAGCCCAGCAGGCGCAGGACGATGGTGACCCCCTCCGCCAGGGTGATGGTGCGGCTGGGGTTAAAGTTGCCGTGGAGATCCCCCTCCACCAGGCCCAGGTCCACCGCGGCCTTGATGTAGGGCGCGGCCCAGTGGGTCTCCGGCACATCGGGGTAGGGCTTCACCGCCACGGTGTCGCCCACGGCGTCCCGGCTGGTGGAGGCGGCCACCGCCATCTTGGTAAACTCCGCCCGGGTCAGGGAGGCGCCCAGGTTCAGGTCCCCGTTCTGGTCGCCCACCATGATGTCAAGGGCGGAGAGGACCTGGGCGGCCTCCTCCTCCGCCGGGGCGGCGGCCCGGGCGGAGGGGGCCAGGCCGGGCAGCAGCCCAAGCACCAGCGCCGCGCACAGCAGGCCGGATAACAGTCGTTGTTTCATCGCGATTCTCCTTCTCGTGCCCGTGAAAAAGTGACAGCGGGCAGATTCCATACGTTCATCATATACCATCCGTGCCCATTCGGCAAGAGTATGCCTCGCAGAGCTTCCACCCGTCAGGGTGGAAATAAAGTTGAGAGAACGTCCTTCCGGAAATTCACGTTTTCGGAAAGACACCCCAGACACCATTGGATGCCCCCCAGACGGCTTTAGTCGTACCGCAGCGCGTCGATGGGGTTGAGCTTGGCGGCCTTGTTGGCGGGCAGGTAGCCGAAGAGCACGCCGATGCCCACGCTCACGCCGAAGGACACGGCGATGCCGCCGGCGCTGGGGATGGCGGCAAACCCCTCGGCAGTGGGCATGAGCGCCCCCGCTGCCATTGTGAACAGGTTGGCCAGGACAATGCCCAAAATGATGCCGATGACCCCGCCGATGGCCGAGGTGGTGCCGGCCTCAATGATGAACTGGCCCCGGATATCCCGGCCCTTGGCGCCCAGGGACTTGCGGATGCCGATCTCCCGGGTGCGCTCGGTAACGGACACCAGCATGATGTTCATGATGCCGATGCCGCCCACCACCAGGGAGATGGCCGCAATCACCACCAGGATGGTCATGAGCACCCCCAGCATGGAATCCATCATGTCCATCATCTCAGCCATGGTGATGACCTGATACCAGCTGCTGTCCTCATAGATGCGGTAGAGCATGCTCTCGATGACGCCCTTGGCGGCAGAGGAGACGTCCTCGCTGGTGCTGGTGACCAGATAGCCGCTGTATCCCATGCCGCTGGACCCGCCGTTGAGCTGGGGGGCCAGACCGTAGGGTACATAGATGAAGTCGTCGCCGCTTCCCTCACTGGAGTCGGCGGTCTCATCCATGGCTCCGATGACGGTGAAGGGCACACCGCCGATGGTGAGGGTCTGCCCCACGCCCTCCCCGCCGAACATGGCGTCGTTGAGATAGCTGCCGATGACGCACACATGCTGGTTCCGCTCCACGTCCACATAGCTGAGGAAGCGGCCGCCGGACAGGCGTTCGCCGTTGACAGTCTGGCTGGTCTCCGGGTTGTACACCGTCTCGCTGACGCCGGTGACGCTGGTGCGCTCGTACTCGTCGGCGCCGCGGCGGACGATGCCGTTGATCGTGAGGGCGGGGGTTACCGAGTCGATGTACTGGGGGTACTTCTCCGCCAGGGCGTAGAAGTCGTCGGCGTCGGCGTTGCGGTTGCCCGGCTGCTCGTACACCATGACCTGGATCAGGTTGACGCCGATCTGCTCAAACTGGCTGTTCATATAGGTCTGCATGCCGGTGCCCAGGGAGACGATGACGATCACCGCCGCCACGCCGA
>CALWXU010000109.1 GCA_944385585.1 uncultured Flavonifractor sp. | reverse complement strand
AACGGCCACTCCTACGCCGACCCCGCCCTCCAGAGCGAGAACACCAACTTCGCCCTGCTGGTGTCCAACCGCTTCACCCAGCCCTTCAACGAGCCCTACCGCTACGGCAAGCACATCGCCTCCCTGAGCAATATGCTGGCCGGCGGCGTGCTGGTGCAGCGGTTCGGCGACCTGGTGAAGGGGGTGCGCACCAACGAGCACCGCATGAGCAAGTCCTTCACCCGCCCCACCCTCACCGCCGCCGTGCCCGGCGACCTGTCCCTGGCCCTGCCCAAGCGGCAGCTGGACGACATCATCGAGATGATCTACCAGCTGGACAAGCTGGCCCCCGGCACCGCCAACTACGACACCCTGCTCTACGGCGCGGAGGTGAAGTTCTACTCCGCCCGGCTGGCCCTGTCCCATGAGCTGGAGACCGCCCTGCCCGGCTTCTTCGCCGTGGGCGACGGCGCGGGCATCACCCGGGGCCTGGCCCAGGCGGGCGCCTCCGGCGTCAAGGCGGCCCAGGTGATCCTGGGCCGGCTGGGCTAGGCCGCCGGGCCCGGCGCCCCCCGTCCCCCGCCGGGCGGCAGGGGCCCCAACGGCCGGAAAATCCAAACAAATTGTAAATTTGAAGGGCCGCTGGTCGGGAAGCGGCCCTTTCTCATTGCTTTTTGGGGCGCGGAGGTGTAAAATACCATGGACTTGGTATGCCCGGCGCCCGGCGCCGGCCGACGACAGAGAAGGAGGACAAACTCTATGAACTACACGTTTGCCCAATATCAGGAGAGCGCGGACTACATCCGGGGCCGCATCGGCTCCTTCGCCCCCAAGGTGGCCATGGTGCTGGGCTCCGGCCTGGGCTATATGGGGGACATTGTGGAAAACCCCATTGCGGTGCCCTACCAGGACATCCCCCACTTCAAGGTTTCCACCGCCCCCGGCCACAAGGGGCAGCTGGTGTTCGGCACCCTGGAGGGCCAGAGCGTGGCCGTGATGCAGGGCCGCATGCACCACTACGAGGGCTACTCCTATGAGGAGGTGTCCTACGCGGTGCGGGTGCTCCGCCTGCTGGGGTGCGGGACCCTCATCGTCACCAACGCCGCCGGGTGCGTCAACCTGGACTGGAAGGCCGGGGAGCTGATGCTCATCACCGACCACATCAAGTTCTTCCTGGAATCCCCCCTGCGGGGGGAGAACCTCCCCCAGTTCGGCGTCCGCTTCCCCGACGCCTCCCACCTGTACACCCCGGCGCTGCAGGAGCTGGCCCGCCGGACCGCCAGGGAGCTGGGCATCCCCCTGCGGGAGGGCGTGTATATGTACTTCCCCGGCCCCCAGTACGAGACGCCGGCGGAGATCCGGGCGGCCCGCACCCTGGGTGCCGACGCGGCGGGCATGTCCACCGCGCCGGAGGTGATCACCGCCGGGCACTGCGGCATGCGGGTGCTGGGCTTCACCCTGTTGAGCAACATGGCCGCGGGCATCCTGGACCAGCCCCTCTCCGAGCAGGAGGTGCTGGACGCGGCGGCGGCCTGTCGGGACAAGTTCTCCCGCCTGGTACTGGCCTGCCTGAATAAGCTGGATTAAAAGGAGATTGCCATGTCCATTCTGATTTACAACTGCACCGCCGCCCTGATGGACGAGGCGGGCACCGTCCTCCCCAGCGCCTTTGTGGCGGTGGAGGGCACCCAGATCACCTACGTGGGCGCCCAGCGGCCCCAGGGCAGCTTTGCAGAGGAGATTGACGGGAGGGGCGGCGTGCTCATGCCCGGCTTTGTCAACGCCCACTCCCACGTGCCCATGACCGCCATGCGGGGCTACGGCGACGGCAACAACCTGCAGGACTGGCTGCACAACTACATCTTCCCGGTGGAGGCCCGGTGGGACGACCGGGCCATCCGGTGCTGCACCGACCTGGGCCTGGCGGAGATGATTTCCTCCGGCGTCACCTGCATCGCCGACATGTACGGCCACTCCCCCGCCATCGCCCAGGAGGCGGCCGCCGCCGGCATCAGCGCCAACCTGTCCGTGGGCGGCGTGCAGTTCACCGACGGCTTTGACCCCGATACCCACAACGACTGCCGGGTGCAGCGGGAGCTGACCGAGCAGTGGCACGGCTATAACGGCGGGCAGATCCTGGTGGACGCCTCCGTCCACGGGGAGTACACCTCCCACCGCCAGCTGTGGCGGTGGATGGCGGACTACGCACGGGAGCACGGCCTGGGCATGCACGTGCACATCTCCGAGACCCGCAGCGAGCACGAGGCGTGTATCGCCCGCCACGGCAAGACCCCCATCCAGATCCTCAACGAGTACGGGGTGTGGGACGGCCGGGCCATCGCCGCCCACTGCGTGTACACCACCCCCGAGGACTGGTCCGTCATGGCCGAGAAGGGGGTCTCCGCCGTCCACAACCCCATGAGCAACCTGAAGCTGGGCAGCGGCATCGCCCCCGTCCCCGCCATGAAAAAGGCGGGGGTCAACGTGTGCCTGGGCACCGACGGGGTGTCCTCCAACAACTGCACCGACTTCTTCGGCGACCTGAAGCTGGCCGCCATCCTCCACAACGGGGCAGCCTGCGACCCCCTGGCCCTGCTGCCCATCGACGCGCTGCGCATGGCCACCGCCAACGGCGGCAAGGCCCTGGGCCGCAAGACCGGCGTGATCGCGGCGGGGTACACGGCGGACCTGATCCTGGTGGACTTCTCCCACCTGAACCTGACCCCCTGCCACAGCGTGCTGTCCAACCTGGCCTATGCCGCCCACGGCGCCGACGTGCGCATGAATATGGCCCGGGGGAAGGTCATATACAAGGATGGGGACTTCCTCACCATTGACATCGACCGGGTGAAGCGGGAGGTGGCGGACTACGCCCTGCCCCTGCTCTTCCCGGCGAAATAAGGGGGCCAATCCTGTTGTCCAATCCATCCAAGCGCAACACCTTCTACGGCGCCGCCGCCCTGCTGACGGTGAGCACCATCCTGGTGAAGATCATCGGGGCCGTGTTCAAAATCCCCCTCATCGCCATCCTCCCGGAGGAGGCCTACGGCGACTTCAACGGGGCCTATAACATCTACTCCTTCTTCCTCACCATCTCCACGGCTGGCCTGCCCGTGGCCCTGTCCAAGACGGTGTCGGAGTGCCATACCCTGGGGAGGGAGAACCAGAAGCGGCAGGTGTTCCGGGTCGCCTTCAACGCCTTCCTGTTCATGGGCGTGTTCAGCTTCCTGTGCATGTCCGTGTTCGGGCAGATTGTGGCCACCTACGTCATCGGCAACGAGAAGGCGGTGTTCTGCGTGTGGGCCCTGGCCCCGGCGGTGCTGTGCACCTGCTGCTGCTCCGCCTTCCGGGGCTATGCCCAGGGGCACATGAACATGCTGCCCACCGCCGTCTCCCAGGTCATCGAGGCCCTGTGCAAGCTCTTCCTGGGCCTGGGCCTGGCTATGGTCATCATGCGCCTCACCCTGTGGCCGGACGACATCCGCGACCAGCTGGCCGCCTCCGGCGCCCTCATCGGCGTGTCCTTCGGCAGCGTCCTGTCGGTGATCTACCTGGCCGTCCAGCACATCCGCGCCCGCCGGCGGGAGACAGGGGACGCCGCCGACCGGCCCGATTCCGGCCGCACGGTGCTGGTGCGCCTGCTCAAGCTGGCCATCCCCATCACCCTCAGCTCCTGCTCCATGTCCCTGGTGACCATCATTGACACCAACCTGGTCAACCACCAGCTCCAGAGCGTGTTCACCGCCATCCAGGGGGGGCTGGGCGGCATTGAGAACAGCCTGTGGGAGATCTTCCCCAAGGCGGTGGCGGTCCTCCAGGAGAATACGGCGGCCTGGGAGCAGGCCCTGCTCACCGACCCCGCCACCACCCTGGACCCCATCCTGGACTCAGCCAGGAGCCTGTACGGCACCTACAGCAAGACCATGAGCGTCTACAATCTGCCCTTTAACCTGATGATCCCCCTGACCGCCTGCATCGTCCCCGGCATCTCCGCCTGCCTGGCCCGGCGGGACGGCCTGGGGGCCAAGCGCATCACCGAGTCGGCCATGCGCATGGCGGCGCTGATCGCCCTGCCCTGCGGGTTCGGCCTGCTGGCCCTGGGGGGCCCCATCATGGAGCTCATCGCCCTGGGCAACGTGGATGTGGGCATCGCCGGCCCCATCCTGTCCATCCTGGGCATTGCGTCCATCTTCGTGTGCTTCCAGCTGGTGGGCACCGCCATCCTCCAGGCCAACGGCATCGTCAACCTGCCCATCATCACGGTGATCATCGGCGGCGTCACCAAGATCGTGGTCAACTACACCCTGGTGGGCAACCCCAAGATCATGATCTTCGGCGCGCCGGTGGGCACCCTGTGCTGCTTTGCGGTGATCTCCACCCTCAACCTGCTCATCATCAAGCGGGTGGTGCCCCATCCGCCCCGCTATCTGGTGGCCCTGGCCAAGCCGCTGCTGGCCTCGGCCATCATGGCCGCCGCCGCCTGGGGCAGCCACGGGCTGCTCGCCCGGGTCCTCAACGGCAGCCTGGGCCGGGACATTCTGGCCACCGCCCTGGCCATCCTGGTGGGGGTCGTGGTCTACGCCATCCTGGTGCTGGCCCTGCGCACCCTGACCCGCGAGGATCTGGAAATGATGCCCGGCGGCAAAAAGTTGGCGAAGATTCTGCATATCCGCTGAGTTTTTTGGAAAAAAAGGTTGCAGGAGGCCTGGAAATATGGTAGATTTTCAGTATAAGGATTCCTATGGCGTCAAGGATCTGGAGGAGATCGTGCGCCTGCTCCGCGCCCCCGGCGGCTGCCCGTGGGACGCGGAACAGACCCACCAGTCCATCCGCCGCAATTTCCTGGAGGAGGCCTATGAGGCCGTGGAGGCCATCGACGAGGGCAGCCCCGAGCACCTGAAGGAGGAGCTGGGGGACGTGCTGCTCCAGGTGGCCCTCCACGCCCAGATGGAGCGGGAGGAGGGCCGGTTCGACCTGGACGGCGTGGCCGACGGCATCTGCAAAAAGCTGATCTTCCGCCACCCCCACGTGTTTGGGGACGTGGCCGTGTCCGGCACCGGGGAGGTCCTCTCCAACTGGGAGGCCCTCAAGCGCCAGGAAAAGGGACAGGCCACCAACACCGACGCGCTGGAGGCCGTGGCCCGCGCCCTGCCCGCCCTGTGGCGGGCGGAGAAGGTGCAGAAGAAGGCCGCCAAGGCCGGCTTCGACTGGCCGGACGTGTCCGGTGCGCTGGACAAGCTGTCCGAGGAGCTGGAGGAGCTGAAGGCCGCCGTGGCCAGCGGCACCAATGTGGAGGAGGAGCTGGGCGACCTGCTCTTCTCCGCCGTCAACGCCGCCCGCTTCGTGAAGGCCGACCCGGAGGAGGCCCTCAACGGGGCCACCGATAAGTTCATCGGCCGCTTCCGGAAGGTGGAGGCCGAGGCCGCCCGTCAGGGCAAATCCATGGAGGACATGAGCCTGGCGGAGCTGGACGCGCTGTGGGAGCGCGCAAAAAAGGCTTAAGGGCGATTACGCCTTAAGTATAAGAACAAAAGACGGGGCCTGTCCCCACAGAAAGCAGGAGGAATTGTCACTATGAACAAGGCTGAACTCATTAACGCCGCCGCCGAGAAGGCCGGTCTGTCCAAGAAGGATACCGAGGCCGCCGTCAATGCCGCCATCGATGTCATCTCCCAGTGCCTGGCCGAGGGCGACAAGGTCCAGCTGGTGGGCTTTGGCGCGTTTGAGGTGAAGAGCCGCGCCGAGCGCATCGGCCGCAACCCCAAGACCAAGGAGAGCATCAAGATCCCCGCCTCCAAGGTGCCTGTCTTTAAGCCCGGCAAGGCGCTGAAGGACGTTGTGGCGCAGTAAGAAGCGCGGAGCGCCCGGGCGCAGGCGGCTCGGTCCGGAGCGGAGCGACGGGACCGGGGGCCTCGAACCGGGGTACAGCATTGTGATATGGGGGCCGCCGCGGCTTGCGGCGGCCCTGTGATTTTGGCGGAAGCATGGGGCTGGGCAAAGTGCGGAACGCCGCCCGATCCTCTTCCGAAAGGCTGTGGTTTTTATGCGACTGGACAAATGGCTCAAGGTCTCCCGCCTCATCAAGCGGCGC
>CALWXU010000108.1 GCA_944385585.1 uncultured Flavonifractor sp. | reverse complement strand
GACAGCGAGGACTATGAGCATATGGTGGATCTGGGCGCCACCCGGCGGGGCGACCCGGTGCTGATGAACAAGTACGTATATGACTGCGACATTCCCATCCTCATCGGCCACACCCAGGGCAACCCCTATGGCGGCTACTCCGGCGGCTACAAGCACTGCTCCACCGGCATCACCCATTGGCGGAGCATCGCCAGCCACCACGTGCCCAAGGTGATGCACCGCGACGATTTCACCCCCGTGTCCGGCCACTCCCTCATGCGCACCAAGTTTGACGAGATTGGCATGCACATGGAGGAGAAGATGGGACACCCCTTCTTCTGCTGCGATGCGGTGCTGGACACCTACTCCCGGCAGATCGCCATCTACTCCGGCTATGCCAAGGTGATGCAGCCAGAGTCCTGGAGGCTCGCCAACCAGCGCACCTATGTGCCCTGGGCGGAGGAGAAGTTCGACGTGATGGTGTTCGGCATGCCCCAGAACTTCCACTACGGCGACGGCATGGGCACCAACCCCATCCAGATGATGCAGGCCCTGTCCGCCCAGGTCATCCGCCACAAGCGGGTGATGAAGGACAACTGCGTCATCATCTGCTCCTCCACCTGCAACGGCTACTTCCACGACGAGCGCTGGCCCTATCTTCGGGAGCTGTACGAGATGTTCCAGCACGACCACATGAACATCCTCCCCGATATGGACCGCTACGGCGAGTACTTCGCCACCAATGAGGAGTACATCCGCAAATACCGCTTTGCAAACGCCTTCCACCCCTTCCACGGCTTCTCCATGATGAGCTGCGGCCACATCGCCGAGATGAACACCGCCGCCATCTATATCGTGGGCGCTCAGGAGCCGGGCATCGCCCGGGGCATGGGCCTCAAGACCCGCGCCACCTTTGAGGAGGCCCTGGAGGACGCCAAGCGCAAGTTCGTCGGCCCCGATCCCAACATCCTGGCCCTGCCCAAGACCTTCAAGGTGGGCGCCGTCCACCTGTGCATGAAGGACGACGATCTGTCCGCAGTGTAAAAGGAGGCTCGGATCTATGCTGAAAGGAAATATGCTCATCGCCCATGGCGGCGGACCGACCCCTGTCATCAACAGCTCCCTGCTGGGGGCGGTCAGGGAGGCCAAGCGCCACAGTGAAATCGAGACCATCTATGGCGCGCGCTTCGGCGCGGAGGGCATCCTGGCCGGGGATCTGATGGATCTGGGGCAGTTCAGCCAGGAGCAGCTGGATCTGCTCTCCCGCACCCCCGCCTCCGCCCTGGGCTCCTGCCGGCGGAAGCTCACTGACGCGGACTACCCGGCCGTGCTGGAGTGCTTTCAAAGGTTCAATATCCGCTACTTTTTCTACAATGGCGGAAACGACTCCATGGACACCTGCCACAAGGTCTACCAGCTGGCCTGCCAGTCCGGGTACGAGCTGCGGGTCATCGGCATCCCCAAGACCATCGACAACGATCTGGCTGTCACCGACCACTGTCCGGGCTTTGGCAGCGCGGCGAAATACGCCGCGGTCTCCGCCCTGGAGCTGGCATTTGACGCCTCTGCCCTGCCCATCCATGTGGTAGTGATGGAGCTCATGGGCCGCAACGCCGGCTGGATCACCGCCGCCTCCGCCCTGTTCGCGGACCGGATGCCCTGCGAGCATCTGGTGTACCTGCCTGAGACCGATTTTGACAAGGATCGGTTCCTGTCGGCGGTCAAGGAAAAGTGGGCCAAGGGCCGGGGCCTGCTGGTCACTGTATCCGAGGGCATCCACTATGCCGACGGCACCCCGGTGGCGGATACCGGGCGTGTGGATGGCTTCGGCCATAAGATCCCCGGCGGCGCGGCCCAGGCGCTGAGTGACCTCATTATGCAGGAGACCGACCTGAAGGCCCGGTCGGAAAAGCCCGGCCTGCTGGGCCGGGTCAGCGTGGCCCTCATGTCCCAGGTGGATCAGCAGGAGGCAGAGGCGGCCGGTTCCGCGGCGGTGCGCGCCGCCGTGGAGGGAAAAACCGGCTATATGACGGGGTTTGAAACCACCCGCACGCCAAAATACCGCTCTGAGCTCCGCCTGATCCCCCTGGAGCAGGTAGCCAACGCGGAAAAGAAATTCCCGCTGGAGTGGATCGGGGCGGATGGGGCCAGCATCTCTCCGGCGTTCCGCGACTACTGCCTGCCTCTGCTGGGGGCGTACGACGACCGGTTCGCCTATCTGCGCTGAGAGGCTCCGCTGACCATGGAGATTGTGTTCTCTTTCCTTATCTGCCTGCTTGCCACCACCATCGGCGGCATCAGCGGGGTAGGCGGCGGCGTCATCATCAAGCCGGTGCTGGATGCCGTCTCCGGAATGCCGGTGGCTACGGTGAGCTTCCTGTCCGGGTGCACGGTGCTGGCCATGACCGTCACCTCCATGCTCCGGAGCCGGGGCGGTGAGGTGAAGGTGGAGCCCCGCCGGGGGACCCTGCTGGCCATTGGGGCCGCCGTGGGCGGCGTTGCGGGGAAGGAGCTCTTCGAGCTTGTCCGGGCCGCCGGCGGCCTTTCGGTATCCATAGCCCAGCAGGTGATGATGATCGCCCTCACGCTGGGCGTGCTGGTCTACACCCTGAACCGGCCCCGGATCGTCACCAGAGACGTGAAAAACCCGGCGGCCTGTGCGGCCATCGGGCTGGTGCTGGGCCTGCTGTCTGCCTTCCTGGGCATCGGCGGAGGCCCTATCAACCTGGCGGTGCTCTATTACTTCTTCTCCATGGACACCAAGACCGCAGCCCTCAACTCCCTGTACATCATCCTGTTCTCCCAGGGGGCCAGCTTCCTCAGCACCATTCTGAGGGGCACGGTGCCGGAGTTCCAGTGGCCGGTGCTCATCGTTATGGTGATCGGCGGCATCCTCGGCGGGTCCTTGGGCCGGGGCATCAGCAAAAGGATGAGCAACAGCGGCGTAGACCGGCTGTTCTTCTGGCTGCTTCTTGCCATCACCGCAATCAGCTGCTACAACCTGGCGCGCTGCTTTGTATAGCGTCGGCCAGCCTACATGTCCATTGAGGTTCCGGACAGCCCGGTTCAGCCAAAAGCTGAACCGGGCTGTTTCTGTGCTGATGCGGGATGGCCCCAGGCTGCGCCTCTATGAAGCTTGTCCGGCGGAGGGCGCCCATGCTGCACCCATACAAGACGGCAGGAGCAAAGCGCCGGAGCGTCCATATGCTGCGGCGTCACTCCAAGCGCGGCACAAGAGGGCCGGACTTTACATGCTATTTACATCAATTTGACATTTGCCAGGTCGCGGCCCCCTCCAAGCTCTGCTAAACTATTAAAATGAATCTTTTATACCCTGGCGTTTTATGGAGACGACCCCGAAAATCCGGCGGATGACCCGTAATCTTTTGCTGGAGGGGATGGAGGGATCACAATGGTGCAGACGGAGCACAGCATCACGGCCCAGGTACAGGCGGCCAAGACGGATACAGAGGCGGCGGACGGGCTGATCCGGCAGTATATGGGCTTCATCCGCTCCGAGACGGTAAAGTTCACCCGGGCGCAGCCGGAGGACGGCCATGAGGACGAGCTCAGTATTGCCATGCTGGCCTTCTATGAGGCGATATTGGCCTATGAAAGGGCCAGAGGAGCCTTTCTGCCCTTTGCGGCCCGGGCCATCAGGAACCGGCTGATTGACCACTACCGGACAGAGAAGCGGCGCGGAACCCCCATCTCCCTGGATCTGCCAGCCGGCGGGGAAGAGGATGGGCGCACCCTGCTGGACACCCTGCCGGATGCGGCCGACCACGCGGAGGACTACACGTCGCGCACGGCCAGCCGGCAGGAGATCCAGGAATTTTCCGAGAAGCTCTCCCAGTTTGGCATCACCTTCCCCGATGTGGCGGACAACTGCCCCAAGCAGGGTCGGACCCTGGCCGCCTGCCGCCGGGTGCTGGACTTCGCCAGGGACAATCCGGCCCTGCTGCACCGGCTGGAGGAGAGCGGGAAGCTGCCCATGGCAGAGCTGGCCCAGGGAAGCGGGGTAGAGAAAAAGACCCTCGAGCGGCACCGGAAGTATCTGGTGGCCATCCTGCTGGCCTTCACCAACGGCTATGAGATCATCCGGGGCCACCTGTGTCAGATTGGGCCTGCAAGGGGAGGGAGCGCGGTATGAACTATCTGGTGATGGAGACACACCCGGCCTACGCGGTGCTGCTGGACGAGGAGGGGCGCTTCCTCAAGGCGGCCAACCTGCGCTACCAGGTGGGGGATACGGTGCAGGACGTGGTGGAGCTGCGTCCGCCCAAGCCGCGCCCGGCCCTCCCTGTAAAATATATGAGCGGCCTGGCCGCCTGCCTGTGCCTGGTGTTCTTCGGCTGGTATCAGCCCAATTTCACCCCCTATGGCTCCCTGCGGATGCAGATTAACCCCGACGTGGCGCTCACCCTCAGCCGCACCGAGCGGGTGCTGGGAGCGGAGGGACTCAATGCTGACGGACAGGCGCTGCTGGACGGCTGGGACTACCGGGGGATGGAGCGGGACGAGGCTGCCCTCGAGCTGATGGAGCGGGCCATTGATATGGGCTATCTGTTCGACGGGGGCGCTGTGGCCATCTCCGTGACCAGCGCCGACACGGCATGGCAGGCCAGGGAGGAGGAGCAGCTTCAGGCCGCCCTGGACGAGGCCTATGGAGCGACCATTGTGATCCAGATCGGGGAGCTCCAGACGCCCCCGCCAGAGCCGGCAGAGGAGGTGGTGATCCCGGTTCCCGCCGCCACGCCTACGCCAGTCCCCACGCCGGTGCCGGCCCCCACCATCCAGGCCGCCCCCTCCCCAACCCCGGTTCCTACCCCGCCGCCCACCGCCCCTGCGCCCACCCCGCCGCCCGCCCCCGATCCAGACCCCGTTCCCGTCTACGACGACACAGACTACGGCCCCAACGCGGACGGCGTGACCGACTATACCGGCGCCGGATATGATCCTGACAGCGGAAGCGACACCAACTATGATGACTGGGACAGCGGCGGGGACGACGACGGGGACGACGATGACGCGGATGATGACGGGGACGACGACGGGGACGACGATGACGCGGATGATGACGGGGACGACGACGGGGACGACGATGACGCAGATGATGACGGGGACGACGACTGATATGTTTATTTTTCCTGCGACCCCGTTTCTCCCAGGCGCGCTCCGTATTCTCCTGGTGTGATGCCGGAGAGGGGAGAAAAGAAAAAATTTCAACAGACCCCGGTTTTCCAACAGCAGCCCCGTATCCTATCAACAAAGCCATAAAGCCGAATCATTTAAGGAGATGAATGAGATGAAGAAGAGTTCCTGCGCCAAGCTGCTCGGCCTGACCACGGCCGCCGCCCTGACCCTGACCACCCTGACCGCCTGCGGAGGCGGCACCACCGCCCTCCAGCCGGGTACGGATGCCCCGGGCGCCGCCCTGACCCCTGCCCCGGAGAGCCCCGCTGCGAGCGTGGGGACTGTGCTGCTGAGTGTCAACCCAGAGATTGAGATGGACTATGACGCATCCGGCAGCGTGGTGGCCCTCACCGGCGTCAATGCCGATGGACAGTCGGTGCTGGCCGCCTACTCCGGCTACGAGGGGCGCCCCTGCGCCGAGGTGATGGGGGAGCTGGTGGGGCAGATCAATGCCGGCGGATATTTCGACGCCACCATTGACGGGCATGAGAAGAACATTGTCCTCAAGCTGGAACAGGGCTCCGCCTATCCCACGGAGCAGTTCATGGAGGAGCTGGCCCAGGCCGTCCGCACGGCGGTATCGGCCGATCAGATCGGCTCTCAGACGGTGGCCCTGGATGGCGATGACTATGACGACGCTTACGCCGACAAGGGGTACATCAATGCCCAGGCGGCACAGAGCATCCTCTCCACCCAGCTGGGCCGGGACGATATCCAGTTTGTGGAGAAGGAGTACGACCTGGACGACGGGGAGTACGAGGTAGAATTCACCATGGACGGCGTGGAGTACGAGTACGAGGTCAACGCTGTCACCGGCAAGGTCACAGAGATGGATGCGGACTACCAGGACTACGATGACACGGACTACGGCCCCAACGCGGACGGCGTGACGGACTACGCGGACACGGACTACGGCCCCAACGCGGACGGCGT
>CALWXU010000107.1 GCA_944385585.1 uncultured Flavonifractor sp. | reverse complement strand
GGTATCCCCTGTTCCACATCCAGCTCTCCCCCATGTTCGGCGCGGCGGCCATGAGCCTGTCCTCCGTGTGCGTGGTGACCAACGCCCTGCGCCTCAAGTTCTTCCGCCCGGTCCGGCCGGAGGCCTCCTCCCCCGCCCCGGTGAAAGATATCCCCAGCGAACCATGCAAATCTGACGAAACGAAAGGAACGAATACCATGACCAAGGTTATCAGCATCAACGGCATGATGTGCGCCCACTGCCAGGCCCATGTGGAGAAGGCCCTCAACGCCATCGACGGCGTGGAGGCCAAGGTGAGCCTGGAGGACAAGAACGCCACCGTCACCCTGTCCAAGGACGTGCCCGACGACGCGCTGAAAAACGCCGTCACCGAGGCGGGCTATGAGGTGGTGTCCATCTCCTGAGCAGTCTGTCCGGCGGACCTTCCACCAGCCAGAGGAGCGGCCCGGCCCATCGGACGGCTGGCCATCCGATGACAGGAGAAGCAGCACATGGGCATTGGCCCATGTGCTGCTTCTTCATACGTCAGAGGAAAACGGGATTGCTGGCGCACAAGGGCTGCTCTTCCCGGCGCGGCCCCTCCCCATTCCCCCTCCCGCAAGGATACCCGCATGCACTTCTATGCACAGCCCGGCGGCCATGCGCGCTCCCGGCGCCCGCCCAGGTGCGGGCCCTTAACCGCCGGAGCCGCAGCCGCCCGCGGCCTCGCGCGGCGCCATGCAAAGCAGGGCCCCGGAACTTCTGCGTTCCGGGGCTCTGTCTGATTCTCTCAGTTCTCCGTCAAAATACCGCTTAAATCCACCGGCGCGGCGTCGCTCCAGAGGCGCTCCAGGTCGTAGAACTCCCTGGCCTCCTCGTTGAAGATGTGGACCACAACAGAGGAGAAATCCAGCAGAATCCAGGTTCCGCCCCGGTGGCCCTCCACGTGGTGGGGGGGCTCTCCGGCGTCCTTGAGGTTCTTCTCGCAGACGTCGGCCAGGGCCTTGATCTGTGTGGTGGAGGTGGCGGTGCAGAGGACGAAGTAGTCCGCCAGAGTGGTCAGATGCCCGGTCTCCAGGCATTTGATGTCCTGGCCCTTTTTGCTGTCCAGCGCCTTCACGGCGGCAATGGCGATCTCTTTGGGTGTCATATCTCTCTCCTTTTACGCAATGGGCTCCATGCCCGGTCCGTAGACCCCGCCGCCCTGGTCGGTCGCCGGCGGCGTGGCCGCCGGCGTCGGGGCGGGGTCGGGGGCGGCGCTCTCCGCCGGGTTGTCCACCGGCACGTCGGTGGCGGCGGGGCTCTGGGTGGCCGGCGGGGTGGTCTCCACCGCCGGGGGCGGGGTGCCGATGCTGGGGCTTTCAGCAACGCCGGGCGTGGAGGGCGCCTCCGGGACAGGGGTCATGCCGGGGGTACCCGCAGGGCTCTCCACCGGGCTCTCCGACGGGGTGGCGTCGGGGGTGGGGGTGGGTGTAGCCTGGGTGGTGGTTCCGGAGCCGGAGCTGCTGCTGGAGCCGGGTGCACGGGTGGCCAGATCCAGATCGCTGAGGGTAATTTCCTCCTCGTAGGGGTTGAAGCCGTCGTTGATGGCCTCCACGATCCCCTCGCCGTCTGGCAGCAGGTGGGAGCCGGCGGCCTTCCAGGGCAGGGTGGCAAAGGCCACATTGCCCATATCCAGGCTGCCGATGGCGGACTTGGCGAAGTAGGCCATATTCCCCACGCTGAGATCGGTGACCACATTCTGCTGGAAGATATTGATATACTCCAGCAGATTGGGCAGCAGCACGGAGGGCTGGAGGCACTTCTCGATCACCGCAGTCATGAAGGCCTGCTGGGTCTCGATGCGGCCCAGGTCGCCGTTGGCATAGCCGCTGTTGAGGATGTGTCCGCTGTCGTCGCTGTTGTGCCGCCAGCGGAGCAGGCCCATGGCGTCGTTGCCGTCCAGCAGCTGGTAGCCGGGCTGGAGATCAATTTTGAAGTCCTGAGACAGGTCGTTGTAGTACATCCGCCGGGGAACATCGAAGTACACGCCGCCGATGGCGTCCACCAGCTCCCCCACGGCCTCCCACTGGACGATTACATAGAAGTCGGGGGTGACTCCGGTGAGCTCCCCCACCTCCTCCTTCAGGGCCTCCATGCCGTCGTCTCCGCCGCCGGCCCAGTTGTAGACCGCGTTGAGCATGATGGTTCGCCCGTTGTATACCACATAGGTGTCCCGGGGCAGGCTCATGACGTTGAGGGCCTGGTTGGGCACATCGTAGGCCGCCAGCATCATGGTGTCGGTGTTGCCGCCGCCGAAGGTGTCCTGCCCCACCAGCAGGAAGGTATAAAACTGATCCTTGCGGTTGGCCGCCAGGCCGGGGATCTCCACCTCCACCTCGTTGCCGTTCTCGTCGATGACCGTGGTGGTCTGGGGCGTGGGGGTGGGGACGCTGACCTCCGGCGGGGCGCTGATAAAGTGGAAAATCAGGGCGCCCGCCACGATGAGGCCGGCGATCACAGTGAGGACGATATAGAGGATGCGCAGGGCCTTCTGCTGCTTGGTACGCTGGGGTTTTGCTTTTTTCTCCCGCTGGGGCTTCTCCGCCTTCTGGAGCCGGGAGCCGCCCCGCTGGTTCTTTTTCTCTTCCGGGTTCATCAATTGACAGTTCCTTTCCTGTGGCTCTTGATCCAATCCCTGGCCTTGACCGTGTTGGGGTGCACGGGCAGGCCCCGCTCCTCCATCTCCTGTATGCTCATCTCACACCCGAGGCACACCGCCGCGTCCAGGTCCTGATAGGCCAGCTCCCGCAGGCGCTCCACCCCGGGGAAATCCCGGGTGGGCTCCATATAGTCGGCGATGTAGAGGATTTTTTCCAGCAGGGCCATGTCCGCCTTTCCGGTGGTGTGCCAGAAAATGGCGTCATAGATGTCGCCGCTCACCCCATACACATCCCGGGCCACACACGCGCCCGTCTTGGCGTGGAGGAGCTTCACCGCCTGCCGTTCCAAATCATCCAGTACAATACCATATTTCGCGCACAATTGCAACTGCCCGTCCATGTCCAAATACTTGGTGCAGTCGTGGAGGATGGCCGCCCGGCGGGCGTGGGCCTCGTCCGCCCCCCAGCGGCGGGCCAGCCTGGCCGCCTCCTCCTCCGCTCCCTGGACGTGGGCGATGCGCTTGGCGCGGATCATGGAATAGGAGCAGGCCCGCAGCTCCCGGTCCGGCAGGCGCTTCAGATCCCAGTGCACGCCGTACAGGCCGTGCCGGATGATATAGCCGTACACTGCCGGGGGCAGGTACTGCTGCCCCTCCCCCTCCGCCAGCAGCGCCCGCAGGCGGGTGGAGGACACGTCCACCACCTGGGGCAGCTCCAGCACCCGGGTTTTCGCGCCGAAGGCCCGCCGCAGGCGCTCCGCCTGGGCGTTCAGCGCCTCCAGGCTGTCGGAGGCGGTGCGGGCGAAGGTGCACACGCCCGCCAGGCGGGTGATCACATCCGGCTCCCGCCAGTTCTGGAGGGTGAGGAACATGTCCGTGCCCATGAGCAGCCACAGCTCCGCCCCGGGGTACTGTGCGTGGAGCTGCTCCAGCGTGTCGGCGGTGTAGCTCTTGCCCGGGCGGGTGAACTCCATGTCGCTGGCCCCCACCCGGCCTGGCATCAGCAGGCCGTCGGCGGCCAGCTCCACCATGGCCAGCCGCTCCTCCGGCGCAGGGGCGTCGGCGGGCATGGCCTTGTGGGGCGGCGCCGCCGCAGGGACGAACCGCAGCTCATCCAGCCCCAGGGCGTCCAGGGCCAGCCGGGCCGAGGTCAGATGCCCCAGATGGGGCGGGTTAAATGTGCCGCCATAGATGCCCAGCTTCATGGTCTGCCCCTCCTGTCCCCTCAGCCCCCGCGCTTTTTGTCCGATACCAGCACGATCTTGTCCTTTTTGTCCTTCTTATGACTTGGACGATATAAAACGAATTTGGTTCCAATGACCTGCACCACCTGGCTGCGGGTGCGCGCCGCCAGCTCCTCCGCCGCCTCCCTGGCGGTGAGCATGCTGTTCTCCAGCACCCTGCCCTTGATCAGCTCCCGGGCCTCCAGGGCGTCGTCGGCCTGCTTGGCCAGGTTGTCGCCGATGCCCTCCTTGCCCACGTGGAGGATGGTGTCGATGCCGTTGGCCAGTCCTCGCAGCTGGGACCGCTGCTTGCTTGTCAGATCTTCCATATCGTTGTCACAAACTCCATTCCATGATTGTTGTCCCCGCTCACGATCCGGGATTTTCCTTCAGATACGCCTCCAGCTTTTCCCGAAATGCCTTCAGGGCGTTTCCCCGGTGGGAGATGGCGTTCTTCTCCGCCGGGGTGAGCTGGGCGAAGGTCTTTTTCAGGCCGGGGACGAAAAAGACCGGGTCGTAGCCAAAGCCGTCCTCCCCCCTGGGGGCGTAGGCCAGGGTGCCGGGGCACTCCCCCCTGGCCTCCACCATGTCCCCGTTGGGGAAGCAGCAGCAGATGGCGGAGACGAACCGGCACCGCCGGTCCAGCTGGCCCCGCATGTTCTCCAGCAGGAGCCGATACCGGCCCGCGTCGTCCAGCTCCGGCCCGCCGTAGCGGGCGGAGTACACCCCCGGGGCGCCGTTGAGGGCGTCCACGCACAGCCCGGAATCGTCCGCGATGGCGGGCAGGCCGGAGGCCTCCATCACCGCCCTGGCCTTCAGCCGCGCGTTCTCCTCAAAGGTGCTCCCCGTCTCCTCCACGTCCACGTCGACGCCCGCCTCGGCCTCCAGCACCACGTCCACCCCCAGCTGGGAGAGGATGTCCCGCATCTCTGTCAGCTTATGGGCATTCTTGCTGGCCAATACCAGTTTCATTGTGCAGCCTCCTTCTCTCTCTGCCGGTCCAGCCCCCGGTTGCGCAGGGTCAGGAGCAGGTCCGTGCCCACCATCATCAGATCCAGGATGTAAAAGACCACCACATAGGTCAGGTTGTGGCTGATCAGCTTCCCCGCCAGGCCGCAGAGGTAGCCCACCAGTACGATCACTTCAAAGGAGATGCTCTTCCCCCTGGCGGTGCGGGAGGTCACGGATTTTACAATGTTGAACGGCCAGGACAGCCCGAAGCAGATGAGCATGAGCATTTCAAATACCTGTGCCACAGCGCATCCCCCCTATCCCAGCGCCTGCCGCTGGACGGCCTGAAGCTCCTTGATGCCCTTGGCGCACAGGTCCACCAGGGCCCGCTGCTCGTCGATGGTAAAGGGGCGGCCCTCTCCGGTGCCCTGGAGCTCCACCAGCTCCCCCTCGCCGGTCATGACGCAGTTGAGGTCCACCTGGGCGCGGGAGTCCTCCTCATAGCACAGATCCAGCATGGGCTCATCCCCCACGATGCCGGCCGACACCGCCGCCACGCAGGTGGTCAGGGGCATCTCCGGCAGCACGCCGTCCGCCACCAGCTTGTACAGGGCATAGCTCAGGGCCACAAAGCCGCCGGTGACCGAGGCGGTGCGGGTGCCGCCGTCCCCCTGGAGCACGTCGCAGTCCACGGTGATGGTGCGCTCGCCCAGCTTCTTGAGGTCCACACAGGCCCGCAGGGAGCGGCCGATGAGCCGCTGGATCTCCGCAGAGCGGGGGGACAGCTTCAGCTTGGAGATATCCCGCTTGGACCGCTCCCGGTTGGCCCGGGGGAGCATGGAGTACTCGGCTGTGACCCAGCCCTCCCCCTCGGGGACGTGGGGCGGGGTGCGCTCCTCCACGCTGGCGCAGCAGAGCACGTGGGTGCTGCCGCAGCGGATCAGGCAGGAGCCCTCCGCGAATTTGTTGATGTTGGGGATGATCTCCACGGGCCGCAGCTGGTCGCAGGCCCGTCCGTCCACTCTTGCCATGGTCTAGCCTCCCAATCCGGGCCGGTGCTGGCGCCGGCCCCACAAAATTAAATCAGCGCGTTGACAAAGGCCTCGGCCTCGAAGGGCATCAGGTCGTCGATGCCCTCCCCCACGCCGATGTACTTCACCGGCACCTGGAGCTCCTGGGCGATGGCGATGACGATGCCCCCCTTGGCGGAGCCGTCCAGCTTGGTGAGCACGATGCCGGTGATGCCGGCGGCCTCCTGGAACTGCTTGGCCTGGATCAGGCCGTTCTGGCCGGTGGTGGCGTCCAGCACCAGCAGGGTCTCCCGGTCGCAGCCGG
>CALWXU010000106.1 GCA_944385585.1 uncultured Flavonifractor sp. | reverse complement strand
CACATCGTCCAGGTGGAGACCGACCGGGTGGGCAAGGAGCTCAAGCCCGAGGCCATCTACGACCTGTTCAAGACCCACTATATTGACGCGGGGAAGCCCTACGAGCTGGTGCGCCACTCCTTCGCCGAGTTCACCGACGAGGAGGGACACTCCCACGTCACCTTCGCCGGCACTCTCCGCCACACCGACACCGTGTTCCAGGTGCAGGGCTCCGGCAACGGCCCCATCGACGCCTTTTTCAACGCCATCCACGGGCAGAAGATGGACCGCTTTACCTTTATCGACTACAGCGAGCACGCCATCAAGCAGGGCTCCGACTCCCAGGCCGTGTCCTATATCCACCTGCAGGATCAGAACGGCAAGGACTGGTTCGGCGTGGGGATGAGCCACAACATCAACCTGGCCCCCCTGAAGGGCATCCTCTCCGCCATCAACCGGGCCGTCAGCCACGACGCCGAGTGAGGAAAGTCTCCTTGCATCCCGCCGGCGGATCTGGTATCATGGGGACAGCCTGAAGAGAGAGGACGCGGACACCTATGAAACAGCAGCGGGAGGCCCTGCTCCGGCAGATCTGGGCGGCCCAGGACGAGGCCTACGACCTGATGTGTGAATATGATTCCCTCCCCCACCAGTACGGGGCAAACACCCTCTATCAGTCGGAGGCACAGATCATCGACCTCATCGGCGACCGTCCGGAGATCACCGTCACCGAGCTGTCCGCCATCCTGAAAAAGACCCCCAGCGCCTGCTCCCAGATCGTGCGGAAGCTGCGGGCCAAGGGCTGGGTGGAGCAGGTGCGCAATACGGAGAACAACCGGATCTTCAACCTCTACCTGACCGACAGCGGTCAGCGGGTCTACCAGGACCACACCTCCTTCAACCGCTCCTGTCAGGAGGCCACCTTCCGCCTGCTGGACACCTTCTCCACCCAGGAGCTGGAGCATCACCTGATGGTGCAGAAAAAGCTGAATGAGGCCTACCAGAGCGACGTAGCGCACAGCAAGGCGCATAACCTGTGAGCCACCGGGGCGCGGCATCTGCCGCGCCCCGGTTTTCTGGCCGGATTCCGCAGATCGGCTCTGCCGATTCCGCGCAATCTGCAGGACTGCCGGAATCGGGGACAGGCCGGCCGCCCCCTATTCCCGTCAGCCTGCTCACCGCCGTATCCGCTTCCGGCGCTCCAGGACAGGGGCGGGAAGGTCCGCCTTTCCCTCCGCCCGCTTTACAAAACGCAGGGCAGAGGGTACAATATGACCATCCATCTGATGAAAAACGAGGCATCTGACATGAAATACGATTTTACCACAATCCTTGACCGGAAGGGGAAGGACGCCCTGGCCCTCGACATGGTTGGACACCTTGACACCCTTCCAGCCCCCAGGGAGGGCTTTGACCCCATCCCTATGTGGGTGGCAGACATGAATTTCCCGGTGGTGCCAACCGTCCAGGAGGCCATTGCGGCCCGGGTCAGAGAACCCCACTTCGGCTACTTCACGCCGAGGGAGGAATATTTCTCTTCGATCATTCAGTGGCAGGAAAAGAGGAACGGCGTGACCGGACTGACCCGCGACTGCATCGGCTATGAAAACGGTGTGATCGGCGGCGTGATCAGCGCCCTCAACGTCATGTGCTCCAAGGGCGACCATGTGCTGGTCCACTCCCCCACCTATATTGGCTTTACCATGGGCCTGACCAACAACGGCTACCACATCGTGCACAGCCCCCTCACCCTGGATGCGGACAACGTCTGGCGCATGGATTTTGCGGATATGGAGCAGAAGATGCTCAAGCACCACATCCACGCCGCCATTTTCTGCTCCCCCCACAACCCCTGCGGCCGGGTGTGGGAGAGATGGGAAATCGAGACGTTCATGGAGCTGTGCAGAAAGCACGGCGTATACGTGGTTTCCGACGAGATCTGGTCGGATCTGACTCTGGAGGGCCACCGGCATATCCCCACCCAGTCGGTCAGCGAGGACGCCCGCCAGCGTACCGTGGCCCTCTACGCCCCCTCCAAGACCTTCAATCTGGCCGGCCTGGTGGGCAGCTATCACATCATCTACAGCCCGTGGCTCAGAGACCGGGTCGGCAAGGAGGCCTCCCTGTCCCACTATAACGGGATGAACCTGCTGTCCATGTACGCCCTGATCGGCGCCTACAGGCCTGAGGGCGCCGAGTGGCTGGACGAGCTGCGCCAGGTGCTCACGGAGAATGTGAGCTGCGCCTGCGATTTTATCAGCCGGCATTTTGAAGGCGTCCGGGTTTCCAGGCCCCAGGGCACCTACATGCTGTTCCTGGACTGCTCCGGATGGTGTGCCAGGCACCACAAAACCATCCAGGAGCTTGAAAGGGCCGCATGGGACGTCGGCGTGGACTGGCAGGATGGGACGCAATTCCACGGCCCCTGCCACGTCCGCATGAACCTGGCCCTCCCCCTCTCCCGGGTCCAGGAGGCCTTCCGGCGCCTGGACAAGTACGTATTCAACGCCTGAGCGCGCAAAACGGCGCCGGTTCCAGCCTGGAACCGGCGCCGTGCCTTTCCGCGGCGGCCCGACGCCCATACCTGGGCGCCGCACCCGCTATCCGCCCAGCCAGTCATAGGCCAGCCGCGGCGTGCCGTCCTCCACCCAGATGGTGCCGCAGGGGAGGAAGCCGTGCCTGGCAATCAGGTGCTGCATAACCGCGTTGTCCCGGTGCGTGTCGATGCGCAGATGGGACATGCGGCCCTTGCAGAAGTCCGCGCAGGCGGCAAAGAGGCCGGGCCGGGTCCCGTCGCTGGCCACGCGGTGGATCGTCCCATAGGGCTCCTCCGACCGCCAGGCGCCCTCGATGTGCCGGTAGCTGGGCTCCTCCCCCAGCTGGAGGACAAAGGCCCCGCGGACGGCGCCGTCCGGCGTCCAGACGTACAGCTGTCCCTTCTCCACATCCGCCTCCAGATCCTCCGGCAGGGGGTAGCGGTCGCTCCACTGGGTTGGGTTGCCGTGCTCCGCCATAAACCGGCGGGCCGCGGCATAGACCGGAGCCAGGGTGGGCAGGTCCTCTGGGCTTGCGCGTCGTATCATGGCCCGGCCCTCCATCACTCGGACAGGGGGAGGCCGGCGGCGCTGGCGGCGGCCTCCAGAACGTGGCGGGCCAGGACGGTGGTGGTCACCGCCCCCACGCCGCCGGGGACGGGGGTGAGGGCCAGAACTGTATGCTCTGCGGCCTCCCGGTCCACATCCCCCACCAGGTTTCCGTCCTCATCCACGTTGATGCCCACGTCCAGCACCACCTGTCCGGGGGAGAGGCAGTCCGCCCCGATGACCCCCGCCCTTCCGGCGGCGGCGATGAGCACCTCCGCCCGGCGGCACTCGGCGGCCAGATCGGCGGTGCGGGTGTGGCACAGGGTGACGGTGGCGTTGCGCTGCAGGAGCAGCATGGCCACCGGCCTGCCGATCACCAGGCTCCGCCCCACCACCACCGCCCGCTTGCCGGTCAGGCCGCAGCCGTAGTGGTCCAGCAGCTCCATGCACGCCTGGGCGGTGCAGGGCGGATAGCCCCGGCGGCCGCCGGAGAACACCGCCGCCAGGGAGCCGGCGGTGATGCCGTCCACATCCTTGGCGGGGTCGAGGG
The DNA here is from genome assembly GCA_944385585.1 of uncultured Flavonifractor sp. Lineage (GTDB taxonomy): Bacteria > Bacillota > Clostridia > Oscillospirales > Oscillospiraceae > Flavonifractor. The sequence continues at coordinate 2,532 of CALWXU010000106.1, read as the reverse complement.
CGGCGCACACCGCCGCCTCGTCCATATGGCGGGGCAGGGGGCGGAACAGGAGGCAGCCGTGGATGGCCGGGTCCCTGTTGACCCGGGCGACCACATCCAGCAGCTCCTCCTCTGGCGCGTCCTCTGACAGGATAAACTGCTTGACGGCGATGCCCACCTTCTCGCACCGCTTCATGGCCCCCCGCTCATAGGACAGATCCTCCGGCCGCTCCCCCACCCGCACAATGGCCAGGGTGGGGACGATGCCGGCCTCCCGCAGCCCGGCCGCCTGAGCGGCCAGCTTCTCCGTCAGGGCCGCCGCCGCCGGCGCGCCTTTCCAAAGCTCCGCCATCAGGAAAACCTCCCCATGACCGTCTCGTACACCTGCTCGGCGATCTTCCAGTACTGGCCCACCAGTTGGTCGGCCTCGCGGTTCAGGGCCTCGGCATAGGCGCGGTCGGCCATGCTCTTGGTATTGACCTTCACGTTGAGGCAGGCGCCGTACAGGGCGCTCCAGCAGAGGACAACCCCCGTGCCCACGTCGGAGAGCATCATGACGCTGCCCTTGCCCAGCATCTCCCGGTGGAGGTCGATGGCCTCGCAGCTCAACCGCAGGATCTCCATGGGGGCGGCCGCCGCGTCCCGCAGGCACCGCTCCATGACCTCCTCCCGGCTGGGGTCGTCCTTGGGGATGGCGTAGGCCCTGGACAGGGGCTCGAAGGCGGCGGCGTCCGCGTCCACCAGGCCCAGCAGCCTGCCCCGGATGTCCTCCGCCCTGGCCATGAGAGCCTTCACGTCCTCCTCCACCCCGGCGTACTTCTTTTTTCCCACGGTGTAATTGCCCACCATGGTACACAGGGCGGCCCCCAAGGCCCCCGCCAGGGCGGAGGCGCCGCCGCCGCCGGGTGTGGGCGCCTTGGAGGCCAGCGCGTCCAGAAACGCGCCGCAGCTTTGTTCCGCGGTGCTCATTGCGATCACTCCTCATCTGTATCTGTATCAAGCGGCCGCAGGCCGCCGGTCTGTATATCGGGTCGGCTCAGAACAGCCCGGAAATCCTGCCGTTCCCGTCCACATCCACCTTTTCTGCGGCGGGCACCTTGGGAAGCCCAGGCATGGCTCCCCGCAGAACAGAGTTCTGCGGGGGCCCCAGAATATTGCATCTGCCTGGGCGGAATCAATCCGCCCGGCATCAAGGTTTTGGCTGCGCCAAAACGCTTGGACGCCGCTCCCGCGGCGGGCATGACCACGCCTGGCTCAGAACAGCCCGGAAATCCTGCCGTTCCCGTCCACATCCACCTTTTCTGCGGCGGGCACCTTGGGAAGCCCAGGCATGGTCATGATGTCGCCGGTGAGGGCCACCAGGAAGCCGGCGCCGGCGGACACCTTGATGCTGCGCACCGTGACGGTAAAGCCGTCGGGGGCGCCCAGCAGGCTCTGGTTGTCGGAGAAGGAGTACTGGGTCTTGGCCATGCAGATGGGCAGGCCTCCGAAGCCCAGGTCGGTGAGCTCCGCCGCCTGCTTCTTGGCGGCGGGGGTGAGAACCACGCCGTCGCCGTGGTAGATCTTCTTTACGATCTCGCCGAGCTTGGCCTCAATGGGCTGGTCCAGCTCATAGGCAAAGGAGAAGCGGCTGGGCTCGTCACACAGGCGGATGACCTCCCGGGCCAGAGCCTCGCCGCCCGCGCCGCCCTTGGCCCAAACCTCGGACAGGGCCGCGTTGACCCCAAGAGCCCGGCACCTGTCCTCCACCAGGCGCAGCTCCGCCTCGGTGTCGGTGGGGAAGCGGTTGATGGCCACCACGCAGGGCAGGCCGTAGACCCCGGTGATGTTCTCCACGTGGCGGAGCAGGTTGGGCAGGCCAGCCTCCAGGGCGGGCAGGTTCTCCTGCCCCAGCTCGGCCTTGGGGCAGCCTCCGTGGTGCTTCAGGGCCCGGACGGTGGCCACCAGCACCACCGCGTCGGGGCGTAGTCCCGCCAGGCGGCACTTGATGTCCAAAAACTTTTCCGCCCCCAGGTCGGCGCCGAAGCCGGCCTCGGTGACCACATAGTCCCCCATCTTGAGGGCCACCCGGGTGGCCATGACGGAGTTGCAGCCGTGGGCGATGTTGGCAAAGGGGCCGCCGTGGATGAAGGCGGGGGTGCCCTCCAGGGTCTGCACCAGGTTGGGCTTGATGGCATCCTTGAGCAGGGCGGCCATGGCCCCCTCGGCCTTCAGGTCGTGGGCGGTGACGGGGCTGCCGACCCGGGTGTAGGCCACCACCATGCGGCCCAGCCTGGCCTTCAGATCCGCCAGGCCGTCGGCCAGGCAGAGCACCGCCATGATCTCCGAGGCCACGGTGATGTCAAAGCCGTCCTCCCGGGGCACGCCGTTGACCTTGCCCCCCAGGCCGCAGACGATGCTGCGCAGCTGCCGGTCGTTCATGTCCACGCAGCGCTTCCAGGTGATGCGCCGCACGTCGATGTCCAGCTCGTTGCCCTGCTGAATGTGGTTGTCCAGCATGGCGGCCAGCAGGTTGTTGGCCGCGCCGATGGCGTGGAAGTCGCCGGTGAAGTG
>CALWXU010000105.1 GCA_944385585.1 uncultured Flavonifractor sp. | reverse complement strand
ACGGACAGGATGGTGGCGATGGGGTTGGCCTTGTCCTGGCCGGCGATGTCGGGGGCGGAGCCGTGGATGGGCTCATACAGGCCGGGGGCGGCGTCGCCGATGGAGGCGGAGGGCAGCAGGCCGATGGAGCCGGTGACCATGGAGGCCTCGTCGGAGAGGATGTCGCCGAACATGTTCTCGGTGGCCACCACGTCAAACTGGCTGGGGTCGCGCACCAGCTGCATGGCGCAGTTGTCCACCAGCACGTCCTCGTACTGCACGTCGGGGTACTCCTCCGCCAGGCGGTGCATGACGGAGCGCCACAGGCGGGAGGTCTCCAGCACATTGGCCTTGTCCACGCTGGACACCTTTTTGCGGCGGAGCCTGGCCAGCTCGAAGGCCCGGCGGCCGATGCGCTCGATCTCCTGCTCGGAGTAGGCCATCCGGTCGGCGCACTCCACCCCCCGGTCCTCGGTCTGATACCGCTCCCGCTTGCCGAAGTAGACGCCGCCGGTGAGCTCCCGCACCATCATCAGGTCGATGCCCTTCTCCGCCGTCTCCTTCTTCAGGGGGCAGGCGTCGGCCATGGCGGGCCGGAGGGTGGCGGGGCGCAGGTTGGCGTACAGCCCCAGCTCCTTGCGGAGGGCCAGCAGGGCGGTCTCCGGCCGCTGCTCGGCCGGCCGGTCGGCGCCCCACTTGGGGCCGCCCACCGCGCCCAGCAGCACCGCGTCGCAGGCTTTGCACTTCTCGGCGGTGCCGTCGGGGTAGCTCTTCCCCACCGCGTCGGTGGCGCAGCCGCCCAGCAGCACCTCCTCATAGGTGAAGGTGTGGCCGAACCTTTTCCCCACGGCCTCCAGCACCTTGACGGCCTCCCCCACCACCTCGGGGCCGATGCCGTCGCCGCGGATCAGGGCAATTCTGTAGTTCATCTGGCCACCCCTCTCGCCTTGAGGGATTTCAGCAGGCCGCCGTTGTCGATGATGCCCTGGACAAACTCCGGGAAGGGCTCGGCCTGGTAGGTCTTTCCGGTGGTCTCGTCGGTGATCACGCCGGTATGGAAGTCCACGCTTACCGTGTCGCCGGCCTGGATGCCCGCCGCGGCCTCGGCGCACTCCAGGATGGGGAAGCCGATGTTGATGGCGTTGCGGTAGAAGATGCGGGCAAAGGAGGGGGCGATGACGCACTTGACGCCGCAGGCCTTGATGGCCAGGGGGGCGTGCTCCCGGGAGGAGCCGCAGCCGAAGTTGGCCCCGGCCACGATGATGTCGCCCGGCTCCACGGTGGAGGCGAAGTCCGCGTCGATGTCCTCCATGCAGTGGGAGGCCAGGGACTTCTCGTCGGGGGCGTTGAGATACCGGGCGGGGATGATCACGTCGGTGTCCACGTTGTCGCCATATTTATAAACCTTCATTGCATTACACCTCCATTACAGCCTGCGGGGGTCGGCCACGCAGCCCGCCACGGCGGAGGCCGCGGCCACCGCCGGGTTGGCCAGGATGATCTCGGAGCTGACGGGGCCCATACGGCCCACGAAGTTGCGGTTGGTGGTGGAGACGGCCCGCTCCCCGTCGGAGAGGACCCCCATGTGGCCGCCCAGGCAGGGGCCGCAGGTGGGGGTGGACACAGCGCAGCCGGCCTCGATGAAGGTCTGGATCAGGCCCTCGGCCATGGCGTCCAGGGTGATCTGCTGGGTGGCGGGGATGATGATGCAGCGCACCCCGTCGTGGACCTTCCGGCCCTTGAGCACCGCCGCGGCCTGCCGCAGGTCCTCCAGCCGGCCGTTGGTGCAGGAGCCGATGACCACCTGGTCGATGTGGGTGCCCGCCACCTGGTCCACGGTGCGGGTGTTGGAGGGCAGGTGGGGCAGGGCCACGGTGGGCTGGAGGGTGTCCAGGTCGATGACCACTTCCCGGGTGTACTCCGCGTCGGGGTCTGCCTCCACCGCCTCCCAGGGGCGGGTCACCCGGCCGGCCAGGTAGGCCCGGGTCTTGTCGTCCACCGGGAAGATGCCGTTCTTGGCCCCGGCCTCGATGGCCATGTTGGCGATGGTGAAGCGGTCGTCCATGGACAGGGAGTGTACCCCCTCCCCGCCGAACTCCAGGGACTGGTACAGCGCGCCGTCCACCCCGATGGCGCCGATGAGGTGGAGGATCACGTCCTTGCCGGACACGCAGGGCTGGAGCTTTCCCTTCAGGGTCACCTTGATGGCGGAGGGGATGCGGAACCAGGCCAGGCCCGTGGCCATGCCGGCGGCCATGTCGGTGGAGCCCACGCCGGTGGAGAACATGCCCACCGCGCCGTAGGTGCAGGTGTGGGAGTCCGCGCCGATCATGCACTCGCCGGGGGCGGTGAGGCCCTTCTCCGGCAGCAGGGCGTGCTCCACCCCCATGCAGCCCACGTCGTAGAAGTGGGTGATGTCAAACCGCTTGGCAAACTCCCGCACCTGGGCGCAGAGCTGGGCGGCTTTGATATCCTTGCAGGGGGTGTAGTGGTCCAGCACCAGGGCGATCCTGTCCTTGTCGAATACCTGGGTCAGCCCGGCCTTATCGAATTCAGAAACCGCCACCGGAGTGGTGATGTCGTTGCCCAGCACCAGATCCAGCCTGGCCTCCACCAGCTGGCCGGGGACAACGTGATCCAGGCCGGCGTGCCTGGCCAGGATCTTCTGGGTCATGGTCATTCCCATGTTTGGGTGCCTCCTCTTTTGGTTGGTTGGGTTCAGCATAACATGGCCCTTGCCAAAAGAATGTAAATCATGTTACAATCGAGAAAATGGGAGGTGATCGCCGTGGAAACCAGCATCTGGGCCCCTCTGGCGGAGGGGCTGCTGCCCCAGCGCAGGGAGCCGGGGCAGCTGATCTACCTTCAGGACACCGAGGCGCGGGAGTTCTACTACATCCTCTCCGGCACGGTGAAGTGCTTCCTCAGCTCGCCGGACGGGGACGAGCGGACCCTCACCCTCCACCACGGCGGGGAGCTCATCGGCGAGGCCGCCTTTTTCGACCGGCAGCCCCGGGTGTCCTCCGCCGTGGCGGTCACCCCCTGCCGGCTGGTGGCGGTGGACCGCCGTCAGCTGGAGGCGGTCTTTGCCCGCCACCCGGATCTGGCCGTGTCCATGCTGGAGTATCTGGCCCGGACGGTGCGGCTGCTCTCCGCCCACCTGGACGGGGCCTTCCTCCAGGCGGACCGGCGCATCGCCCGGCACCTGCTCGCCCTCCCCGCCGACGGCCGGGGGGAGCTGCGCTGCACCCACGAGGAGATCGGCTCCTCCGTGGGGGTGAGCCGGGTGACGGTGAGCCGGGTGCTGGGGGAGTTCGACCGGCGGGGCTGGCTCCGGACCGGCTACAGGAGCCTCCGCCTGCTGGACCGGCCGGCCATGGAGGCCTTTCTGGCCTCCGGGAACGAACCCTGAGGGGCCGGGGTGCGGAAAAGCGGGGAGCGGCCTGGGCCGCTCCCCGCTTTCTGCTTTCTCAGTCCTGATCCCAGTTGTGCCAGACGTTCTGCACGTCGTCGTTCTCCTCCAGCAGGTCGATGAGCTTCTCCATGTTCTTGATGTCGTCCTCATTCTCCAGCTTCACATAGTTCTGGGGGACCATCTCCACGGCGGCCTGGACGAAGGTGTAGCCCTTCTCCTCCAGGGCGGCCAGGACGGAGCCGAAGGCGTCGGGGTCGGTGTACACCTCGAACACCTCGTCCTCCACCTGCATGTCGTCGGCGCCGGCGTCCAGGGCGTCCATCATGACCGTGTCCTCATCCAGATCCTCTTTCTCGATGATGATCACGCCCTTGCGGTCAAAGGACCAGGACACGCAGCCGGTGGCGCCCAGGCCCTTGCCGTACTTGTCCAGCAGGTGGCGCACCTCCGGGGCGGTGCGGTTGCGGTTGTCGGTGAGGGCGTCCACGATCACGGCCACGCCGGAGGGGCCGTAGCCCTCGTACACCACATTCTCATAGCTGTCGGTGTTGCCGGAGCCCAGGGCCTTGTCGATGGTGCGCTTGATGTTGTCGTTGGGCATGTTGGCGGCCTTGGCCTTGGCGATGACGGTGGCCAGACGGGAGTTGTTGTTGGGGTCGCCGCTGCCGCCGGTCTTGACCGCCACGATCATCTCCCGGGCGATCTTGGTAAATATCTGAGAGCGCTTGGCGTCCGCCGCGCCCTTGGTCTTTTGGATATTGTGCCACTTGGAATGTCCTGACATATTGATTCGTTCCCTTCCTGCAATCGAAAATCGGCGGAATTAGTTTATCACGATTGATCCGCCTTGACAACCCCTTACCGGCACAAAAACCCCTGCCGCGGCGGCAGGGGTTTTCGTTTGAAGTTACACCAGCTGCACAATGGCCATCTCGGCGCCGTCGCCGCGGCGGGGGCCGATCTTCACCACGCGGGTGTAGCCGCCGTTGCGGGAGGCGTACTTGGGCCCGATCTCGTCGAACAGCTTCTTGGCCACGTCCTCCTTGGTCAGGTAGGACAGAGCCCGGCGGTAGTTGGCCAGATTGGCGTTCTTGGCCAGGGTGATCATCTTTTCGGCGATGGGAGCCACTTCCTTGGCGCGGGAGACGGTGGTCTTGATCTGGCCGTTCTCCAGCAGGTAGGTGGTCATGGCGCGCAGCATGGCCGCGCGCTGGTCGGTGGGCTTGCCCAGCTTCCGATAATGAGACATAGCTTGCACACTCCTATGGGAGCCGCCAAGGCGAACTCCTGTCATAAATTCGTCCGGGGAGGCTTACGCCCCCTGGAGGGGATGCTCTGCGGAGCCGGGGCCCGGGAGGGGACGTTACATGCCCCCGGGCTCCCCCTCCTGCCGGCCGGCTCAGTTTTCCTCGTCGGCCAGGTGCAGGCCCATCATGGCCAGCTTGTTGATGACCTCCTCCAGGCTCTTGCGGCCCAGGTTGCGCACCTTCATCATCTCGTCCTCGGTCTTGGAGATCAGGTCCTCCACCGTGTTGATGTTGGCGCGCTTGAGGCAGTTGAAGGAACGGACCGACAGGTCCAGCTCCTCAATGGTCAGCTCCAGCACCTTGTCCCGCTGGGCCTCCGCCTTCTCCACCACCGTGGACTTGGAGCCCATGGTCTCGGAGAGATCGGTGAAGAGGACAAAGTGGTCGCAGAGGATACGGGCGCCCAGGCTCACCGCGTCCCGGGCGGTGATGGTGCCGTTGGTCCACACCTCCAGGGTCAGCTTGTCGAAGTCCGTCAGGTCGCGGACACGGGTGTTCTCCACCGTGTAGTTGACCTTGCGCACCGGCGTGTAGATGGAGTCCACCGGGATCAGGCCGATGATGGTCTGGGCCGGCTTGTTCCGGTCGGCGGGGACGTAGCCCCGGCCGTGGGACAGGGTCAGCTCCATGTTCAGGCTGGCGTCGGGGCCCAGGGTGGCGATGTGCAGGTCGGGGTTGAGGATCTCCACCTCGCCGTCGGCCTTGATGTCGCCGGCGGTGACCTCGCACTCGCCGGAGGCCTCGATATAGACCGTCTTGACCCCCTCGCAGTGGAGCTTGGCAATGATGCTCTTTACATTGAGGACGATCTCGGTCACGTCCTCCTTCACGCCGGGAATGGTGGAGAACTCATGCTGCACGCCGGCGATCTTGATGGAGGTGACCGCCGTGCCGGGCAGGGACGAGAGCAGGATGCGGCGCAGGGAGTTGCCCAGGGTAGTGCCGTAGCCGCGCTCCAGGGGCTCCACCACATACTTGCCGTAGGAACCGTCGCCGGGGTTCTCCACACATTCAATGCGGGGCTTCTCGATTTCTACCATGTGTTACCCTCCTTTTCGCGGCCGCGGGCCCTCTGGCCCGCAGCCTGATACAGCTCACCAATAATCGAGGGTACAAGCAGCATTACTTGGAGTACAGCTCGACGATCAGGTGCTCCTCCACCGGCAGGTCGATGTCCTCGCGGGTGGGCAGCTGCACCACGGTGCCCTTCAGCGCGTTCTTCTCCCGCTCCAGCCACTTGGGCACCAGCACGGCGGGGGCGTCCTCGCCGGTCAGGCGCTTGAACTTGACGGAGGAGCGGCTGGACTCCTTGACCTCAATCACATCGCCGGCCTTGACCAGGTAGGAGGGGATGTCCACCCGGTGGCCGTTGACGGTGAAGTGGCCGTGGCCCACCAGCTGACGGGCCTCGCGGCGGGTCATGGCGAAGCCCAGGCGGTACGCCACGTTGTCCAGGCGGCGCTCCACCAGCACCAGCAGGTTCTCGCCGGTCTTGCCGGGCATGCGGGCGGCCTTCTCATAGTAGGAGCGGAACTGCTTCTCCATGAT
>CALWXU010000104.1 GCA_944385585.1 uncultured Flavonifractor sp. | reverse complement strand
TTCATGTAGCCGTCTGACTGCTGCACCGCCGGCCAGTTTTCCTCCAGCGCCCTGGTGATAAATGCAGAGGCGTTTGCTTTGGTGGGCTTGGATTCGTAGTCCAAATACTCACCCAGCTTCTTCGCCTCCGGGAAATCTTTTGTCAGTTTTCTAACCAACTGCTCCTGCTTTCTCGTTGGCGGACGGTCATCCGGGAGCAGTTCCACCCGCTCCCGTGTTCCAATGTACTGCAGATATCCACTGACAGGATGGTTTCTATCGCACTGCAGGTAGGGACTTTTCAGGATCAATCTTGCCACTCATCTCCCTCCTCCCAGGCTCCCCGCACCCGTTGCTCCAGCGAGACGCGGCCATTGGTTTTCTTCACGTTTTGCACGCTCTCCGCCCTCCGGCGGCGGAGATCCTCGTCGCTGAATTGATAGGTGTCGGCCAAGATACCAGCCACCATGTCCTGTTCCACCGCCTGCCGGAAGACCAGGGAGGACAGACGTTCCTCCAGCTGTCCCAGCCGCCCGTCCAGGTAAGACTTGATGGAGGCGGGGAGGAAAAGGCCGGCGTCGTTGGCGCTGAGGTAGTCCAGGTAAAAGTCCACCGCCCGCTCGACGAAGGCGGTCATGCTCCGGCTGCCGTCCTCCTGATACCGGCGCTCCAGAATGGCTTTCTTTTCCGGGGTGAGATAGAAGGCGAATCTCTCTTTTTTGCCCATAAACTTCTCCTTTCCGGGGCATGCCCCCTGTTTTTTCGTTATGGCAGTAGGAGTTCGGGGATTGTGACCACAAACGTGATCCCCGCTGCCTGTTTTTGACCCCACTTTTGATACACCGCAAACCCCGTAACGACCCGCACTGCGGGGCGAAGTGACCGGCCGGAGGCGCCACCGGCGACCCCGGTCTTTATCCTGCTTTTCCTTTCGTCCCTCGGTTCCATCCCAAAAGGGCCGGAAGCCTTGTACCGCAACGCCTCCCACAACCGGCCCACGTTGGCCCAGACCCGCCGTGACGGGCAGGGACTCTGCCCTTCCCCGAAGGAGGCCGCACAGCGGCCCACAGGGGCTGACAGGGCCATCATGCGCCCTGGCCCTTACCAGCCGGGATAAACGCCGAGCCAGGCCCCTCCGCTTTCCGCCGCGCTCGCTGCTGCGCGACCGCCAATTCCAACTCCGCCAGCTGCCGTTGATAAAATGCATCCGCCGCTTGTCGAATGGGCAGGATGGTGTACAGGTTGTTGCCGTTCCACTTCATGCCGTTGTGGTCAATGTAGCTGGTGCGCTCCACGGCGATATACTGCCGTTCCGCCAGCTTGTTGATGTGTTTCATCACAGTGTTGACGGCAAGCCCGGTGGCAGCTGAGATGGTGTTGTAACTGGGATGACACTGGTGGCTGCGGCGGTCCTCGCAGTAGAGCAGGTAGGCGTAGACCGTCAGGGCGCTGTGGCCAAGGCCCGGATGGAACACTTCGTCTGGGAGCGAAAAGAAATTTCTCCCTTCTGTCCCAGGCAGGAGTGGAAGGAGATCAGTGGTGAGAAGCCCTTTTTTGGTCAGAGCATCCACGCTGGCCTTTGCCATCCCCGCGCTCATGCGGGTCTGCTCCGCCAGTTTCTCCATCGTGACGGCTCCGCCGAACTTCCGGCAGCAACGATACTGGAGATAGGCCAGCACCGCGAAGGCGGGGGGCCTCAGTTTCCATGTCCAGATTTCATTGGGCAGAGAAAATCTGCGCCTGCTGACATACGGTTTCATGACTGGTAGTTTCAATCTTGCGCACCTCTTTCCACCTGGGCGGACACCCAGGCAACGAACTTTTTTTGGTACCACCATGCGGCTGCCGACTCTGACCACTGGGAAACCCGGCTCGTGCAGCAGTTCATACGCGCTGGAGATGGACACGCCCAGCACCTTTGCCACCGTTTCCGCATTGAGAAACAGCGGCAGGTCATCGTAGCTCTTGTAGATAGATATTTTCATACGCACCTCCGATTGATTTTTAAAACTCAACCTGATACAATGGTAGCAAACTCTGAATTGCAGTTCAACAGTTTGGGGTCAGGTTAGGTAAATCTCAAAAGTCAATCAGATACAAGCGGGAGGGTATATGGCAGACAAAGCATTTGACGCAGAGCATACTTTTTTGGATGCCGTGGACGACTTCACAGTGCTTTTCCACAGTGACCGTGTTTTTGTTCGGGAGCAGGAGTACCCTGTCGGGCAGTATGTTGTGGACATTATGAACCTGGAAGAGGAAGTCCTGGACGGGGTCGACCAGGGTATGAAGGACTTCTATCGCGCTGTGCGGAATGTGTGGCGGGAGGATACAGAGGAGTCCGTGCATCAGGCGCAGGAGAAGCTGCGGGATGTCTGGACGCTGGTATCCGTTTTGCCGGTTTACCGGGATTTGGACATCGACTGGTCCCAGCCGATAAAACAGAACGCGTCTCTGCTGGAGAAACCCTGGAGCTGGCTTCGACAGATATCCCCTGAGGAACGAGCGGAGGTAGATGGGTATCTGCGCACGCTTACAGGTGCAGGTGAACTTCTGCGCATTTTCCGAAAGCAGATAGCCCTGATGCTGGATGGATACTTTGAACCTCTGGATCGCAGAAATCCAGAGGCTTATGCAGTGGGAATGTTTCAGTTCTATAGCGACATGGTAACGGCGGAACTCATGGGGCAAGATACATATGAACTGGACCACAGCTTTCCGCTCAAGGTAAGGTTTGTGCCAATGGTGTCCCCGTCTGATGGGGAGACAATTATTTTGGCGGAGCAGGCCCGGTTTTCAAGTCTGCTGGATTTCCTGGAAGTGGAATTCTTTCGAGGACTGGCGGCGGGCAATGCACCGCGGCGGTGCCACAACTGCGGAAAATACTTTCTGCTCACCGCAGGGTATAACACCTGCTACTGCAACAACATCGCCCCTGGGGAGACGGAGCGCACCTGCCGGAAGGTGGGGGCACACCGCAAGGAGGCCAGGGACAGGGCCGGCCGCACGCCGGCGCAGGTCGAATATGACCGGGCATACAACCGGCTAAAGCAGCGGAAGAATCGAAAGAAGATCAGTCTGGATGAGTGGAACGCGGCTGTGGCCAAAGCCCAGGAATTGCTGGCGCAGTCCGGGCGGGGAGAACTCACGGATGAAGAACTGAAAAGGAAGCTGGCCGAATTATAAAATACACCGGCGGAATGACATTCTGCCGACAGTAATCTTTGCTAACGCTATAGCAGAAACAAAGCGCGCCCATGAACCATCAGGCGACAGAAACGGTTTGCAAAACAGCTCCGGAGACGGTATAATTTGAGCATATAGGCGCCGCCTAAGAATTGAGGGATGATATGAATGCTTCGATTTCTAAAATAGATCCGTCGCTGACCTGGAAGAAACTCCAGCACTCTGTTGAGAGCCAGTACTTTGAGCGAAAAAGCGCAAGAATCCAACCGAGAGATATTGCACATCACATTGCTGCTATGGCCAATGCTTCCGGCGGTGTGGTGGCAGTCGGGATCGAGGACAATGGAGCGATTACTGGGATCACTGATGCGCAGGAGAATATACTGCGTCAGGCGCCCTTTGACTTTTTGCAGAAGGTTCCAGAACTAAAGGTGGAGACGATCACATCGGAAGAGAGTACAAAAGTATTCCTGTTCCACATTGCCCCGATGCCCGATGATGTGATCAAATGCAAAGACGGCGAGGCGTATCTGCGGGTGGGAGATTCCTCTCGAAAACTCAATTCGGAGCAGCTGCTGGAGTTGGAGTATTCCAAGGGCATCCGCAGCTACGAGAGCCAGGTTTTGAAGGACGCTTCCCTGGATGACTTGGATCACGACCTGATCGAAGAATACTGCAAAATATTAGGATTGAATGTGAGCAGCCCGCTGGATATTTTGAAAGCCAGGGGCCTTATCAAACAGAAGGACAGGAATTGGGAGATCACAGTGGCCGCGATCCTTCTGTTTGGCAAAATACCAACGCAATTCCTGCCCTCTGCCAGGGTCCGGTTTCTGAGATATGAGGGGACAACGGCGGGGGTCGGCGCAGGATTCAATGTAGTGAAGGACATCACGATCGAAAAGCCCCTTCACCGTTTAATTACAGAAGGGAAACAGCTGATTGCCAGCCAAATGCGGGAGTTCCAGCAGCTGGGGAAGGACGGGAAGTTCCGAAAGATCCCGGAATACCCGGAGTTTGCATGGCAGGAGGGGCTGGTCAACGCGGTGACCCACCGGGACTACTCCATTTCCGGTGAGTATATCCGTGTGACCATGTATGATGACCGCATTGAATTTTTGAGCCCAGGAAGGCTGCCCAGCATTGTCACGGTGGAAAATATCCAGACCACACGCTTCTCCAGAAATCCGCTGATTGCACGGGTTCTGACCGACTTTGGGTGGGTCCGGGAACTGAACGAGGGTGTTAAGCGGATTTACACGGATATGAGATCTTATTTCCTGGAGCCTCCTATTTTCAGCGAGCCGAATAAAAAGACCGTACTTCTAGTTCTTAAAAACAACATTGCATCTCGTTCTCTGCGGAAGATGGAAGGGCTGAAGTCCATCAGTGTGGAGGAATGGGCAAAACTGAAACCCCTGGATCGGGATATTGTTTACTACATTGCCAATGTGGGACAGTGTACGATGAAGCAGTTGGAGGAGAACACAGGGCGGTCCAGGCAGACATTAGTCACACACATGAAAAAGCTGCTGAAAGCGAACGGTGGGCCTGTTGAGGAGCATAGCTCTGCTCCCAATGATCCCAGAAAATACTATACGATCGAGTAAGATGAACTCTCAAGGTACTCTCAACTTGCTCTCAATTTGGTAGCGGACAAAATTGAGCCAAAAATTCGGAAAATTCCGATATTGAGTGAAAAACGACAACATTATTGCACGGTTTGAAAATTAACTCTCAACTTTTCGCTTTTGAACTCTCAACTTTTTGGGGAGAGGTATCAAGTAAGGGTCAAGGAAACGTCGAAGCCGGCGTTTCCTTGACCCTGATTCTTTTGATGCACTATGGAAGAATCATACAAAAGATTGGTTGTTGAATTAGAGGGGTTATGATATAATAACGGCGAATTTGAAAATATTTCCCGGCCTGTTGTGGGCGGGAAACAGCGGAGGGCCCAAGTGATCATCAATATTCAAGACGACGTCCTGAAGCTCCACGCCCTGGGGCTGTTGGACGGGATGCTGCTCGACAAGACGACAAAACAGCATATCATGTGGGCCACCGGCGCCTATGCGTCCCTTGGCGGACGATATGAGTATAACGGAGAGATTACCCCCGACCTGATTACAGGGGAACATGCGTCCGTTATTAAAACGCGGGCGCGGAAGGCCATGGAGCAGCAGTCGGCGCGGACCCGGCAGCACGCCGAGGTGTTTACCCCCCTGTGGATGTGCCGGATGATGAACGACTACGCGGACAAGGTGTGGTTTGGCAGGAAAGAGGTGTTCTTCAAAGACGGGACGCCAACGGCCGCGGTAGAGTTTCCCAAGGGCAAGAAATGGGAACGCTATGTGGATTCCCGGCGGCTGGAGATCACCTGCGGCGAGGCCCCCTATCTGGTCAGCCGGTATGATGTGGAGACTGGCGAGGCTATCCCCATCCGGGAGCGGGCCGGCCTGCTGGATCGGAAGCTCCGGGTGGTGGGTGAGAACACCCAGACAGAAGAAGAATGGCTGGAGTGGACAATGCGGGCGTTTTGGGCCACCTATGGATACGAGTTCCAGGGGGACAACGTACTGATCGCCAGGGTCAACCTGCTGATGACCTTTGAGGAGTATCTGCAAGAGCGGTGGAAACGAAAACCCACCAGGGCGGAATACGAGAAGATCGCCAACATCATCACCTGGAACATCTGGCAAATGGACGGGCTGACGGGAACCACGCCCTATGGAACACCGGAGGGGCAATTCCAGCAGATGGACTTGTTTGGAATGTTTGGGGAGAGCGGAGACGAGGACAAAAAGAAACAACCGCGCTGTCTGGTACACAACTGGACGGGCGGCGGGAGCGTGGAATTTTTATCTCTGCCGGTAAAGGGGAAAAAGGCTATGAAGTTTGACTTTATTATTGGGAATCCGCCGTATCAGGATGAGACAATAGGGGAGAATAAGACTTTTGCACCGCCAATTTATCATCTGTTTTTAGATGGAACATATAAGATTTCAGAGCACGTTGAATTGATTCATCCCGCAAGGTTTTTATTCAATGCTGGTTCCACACCAAAAGAATGGAATAAAAAGATGTTGGATGATCCACATTTGAAGGTTCTCTACTATGAACCTAATAGTTCAAAGGTCTTTGTAAATACTGATATAAAAGGCGGAATTGCAATTACATATCATGA
>CALWXU010000103.1 GCA_944385585.1 uncultured Flavonifractor sp. | reverse complement strand
TCGCCGGTCATGACGTTGGCGTAGAAGCAGAAGGTCATGCCCTCCAGGCTCTCGGCGGGGATGGAGGCGTAGTCGGGGGCGCTCTCCATGGAGCCGTCGGCCTCGGGGGCGGCGATGCCCTTGTAGGCGGCGTAGTCGGCGATGATGTCGGCGATGCCGGCGCGGGTGATCACCGCGTCGGAGCCGTACTCGGTGCCCTCGAACAGGCCGGCGGAGGCGGCCCAGTTCACGGCGTCGGCGTACCAGGCGCCGTCCACGTCAGTGACGGTGGCCTGGACCTCGGGACGGCCCTCCATGTTGTACAGGGTCTGGAACACGGTGGCGCGGGTGACGGTGCCGTTGGCCTCAAAGCCCACGTTGGTGCCGTTCATGACGCCGGCGTCCAGCACCTCAACAGCGGCGTTGTAGTACCAGGCGCTCTCGTCCAGGTCGGCGGGGTAGTCGGGGGTCTCGGGCACCTCGGAGGCGCCGTCCACGATGGTGATGCGGCCGGCGGGCTCGGCATAGCCGGTGACCACGCCGTTCTCAAAGGACTGGACGTAGTTGGCCAGAACCATGTAGTCCTCCATCACGTAGTCCAGCACGTTGACCGCGCCCTCGAACATGGCGAAGCCGTCGCCCAGGTCGCGCAGGGTGTAATTGTAGCCGGCCAGGTTGTAGGAGGCGGTCAGGTCCAGGGGCTCGTACGCGCCGGTCTCACTGTTGAGCACCTGCACGTCGGTGACGCGGTACTCGCCGGTGGGGCCGCCGGTCCACACGCCCTTGTCGTCCTGCTGGACGGTGGAGGGGATGGAGGTGTCGATGGTGTACTTCAGGCCGGAGACCTGGAGGAAGCCGCCGTTCTCCACGGCGGGCTCGCCGGCGGGGGCCACGTCCTTGGCGCCCCACTCCAGGGCGTCCAGGATCTGCTGGCCGGTGACGGTCTGCAGGCAGGCCACGTTGCCGAAGGTGTGGATCTCCTTGCAGGTCAGGTAGGAGATGTCGCCGGTGATGGCCCCGTTGCGGATGCCGCCGCCGTTCATGACGGCCACGTCCACATCCAGGCCCATGTTGTCAAAGAGGTAGTACAGGGCGTCGGCGGCGAAGTCGCCGGTGTTGGTCTCCTGCTTGCGCACCAGGCGGTTGCCCTCGGCGTCATAGTTGTCCAGGGTGTCGGCGGTGGAGCCGATGACCTGGCCCAGCTCGGTGTTGATCTCGGCGATCCAGGCATCCTCAATGGCCTTCACGTCGGCGTCGGGGGTCACGCCGGCCAGATCCTCGCCGGTGAGCAGCTGGGTGGTGATGGTGCCGTCGGCGGAGATGGTCATCTGGCCCAGGGCGTTCAGGTACTCGCCGGTCTGGGTGAGGACCACGGTGTTGCCCTCGGCGTCGGCCACCTCCTGCATCTCCATGGTGGTCTGGGAGTGGCCGTCGATGAAGGCGTCCAGGCCGGTGGTGTTGGCGATGACCTCCTCAGAGGTCCAGGGCTTGGAGGAGGGGTCCACGCCCAGGTGGCCCAGGCCGATGACGTAGTCGGCCTCGGCAGAGGCGGCGTCGATGGCGGCCTGCACGGCCTCGTACAGCTCGGAGCCGTCCTCACCGCCGGCGATGCCGTAGATGTAGTTGCCCGCGTCGTCCTGGAAGTAGGCGGGGGTGGACTTGGTGAAGGACTCGGGGGTGGTGATGCCCACGAAGGCGATCTTCACGCCGTTCACCTCAAACACCACGTAGCTGTCCAGCACGTTGTCGCCCTTCACACCATTCTCCTCGTGGTAGAAGTTGCAGGACACATAGGGGAAGTCGGCGGCCTCGATGGCGGCCAGAGCGCCCTCCATGTCGTAGTCGAACTCATGGTTGCCCAGGGTGGCCACGTCGTAGCCGGCGGCGTTCATCAGCTCGATGATGGTGGCGCCCTTGTCCATGGAGCCGTAGGCGGTGCCCTGGATGTGGTCGCCGGCGTCCACCAGTAGCGCGTTGTCCAGGGAGTCCTTGTAGGCGGCAACCTTGGAGTAGGTCAGGCCGTTTTCATTGCCCTCGCCCACGTTGTTGTCGATGTAGGTGTGCACGTCGTTGGTGTAGAGCACCACAACGTCGTCCTCCGCCGGGGCGGTTCCCTCGGCGGCCAGGGCGGCGCCGCTCAGGGAGAGCGCCATGGCCAGCACCAGGAACAGGGACAGGAATCTGCGTGTTCTCATGATGAATTCTTTCCACCTTTCCTATTTGCCTCTCTCTCTTGGAAGGCATTTCTTGGGACAAGCTAATGGTAACAAAGTGGTAACAAAATTGCAAGGCCAGAATGCAAAAAAGTGTATAAAAAAGCACACGGCCCCCCGCGGAACATCCGCGGGGGGCCGGACTGGGAGAAGCTGCCTATTTTTCGGCCCAGCTTCCGGTGGCCTCGGCCTTCAGATAGGCGTTGATGAAGCCGTCCAGGTCGCCGTCCATGACGCCGTTGATGTTGCTGGTCTCGTAGCCGGTGCGGTTGTCCTTCACCAGCTGGTAGGGCATGAACACGTAGGAGCGGATCTGGCTGCCCCACTCGATCTTCAGCTGCACGCCCTTCAGGTCGGAGATCTTCTCCGCGTGCTGCTGCAGCTTCAGCTCCACCAGCCGGGCCCGGAGCATCTTCATACAGGTGTCCCGGTTCTGGAACTGGCTGCGCTCGGTCTGGCAGGACACCACGATGCCGGTGGGCTTGTGGATGAGCCGCACGGCGGAGGAGGTCTTGTTGATGTGCTGCCCGCCGGCGCCGGAGGAGCGGAACACCTGCATCTCCACGTCCTCGGGGCGGATGTCCACCTCCACGTCGTCGGGGATCTCAGGCATGACCTCCAGCGCGGCGAAGGAGGTCTGCCTTCTGGCGTTGGCGTCGAAGGGGGACACCCGCACCAGCCGGTGGACGCCGTGCTCCCCCTTCAGATAGCCGTAGGCGTTCTCCCCCTCCACCATGATGGTGGCGCTCTTGATGCCCGCCTCGTCCCCGTCCAGGTAGTCCAGGATCTTATAGGTATAGCCGTGGCGCTCCGCCCAGCGGGTGTACATGCGGTAGAGCATCTGGGCCCAGTCCTGGGCCTCGGTGCCGCCGGCGCCGGCGTGGAAGGTGAGGATGGCGCTGGACGCGTCGTACTCCCCGGTGAGCAGGGTGGACAGCCGGGCCTCCTCGATCTCCGCCTCCAGCTTGGCGTAGCCCTCCTCTACCTCGGGCACCAGACTCTCGTCCTCCATCTCGTTGCCCAGCTCGCACAGGGTCATCAGGTCGTCCCACTGGGTGCGGCGCTTGTGCTGCCCCTCCAGCTTGCTGCGCAGGTGCTTCACCCGCTGCTGCACCTTCTGGGCCTTCTCCAGGTTGTCCCAGAAGCCCTCGGAGGCGCTCTCCGACTCCAGCATGTCCGCCTCCCGGGCGGCGGCCTCCAGCCCCAGGGCCTGGTCCAGGTCGTCCAGCTCGGGCTTGAGGCTGTTCAGTTTCACCTTGTATTCGTCAAATTGAAGCATGGCAATCCACTCATTTCATTAAAATAGAACCCTGAAAATAGCCCTACTATTATATCCAAAGCCGGGGACCTTGTAAAGATATGGACAGGAAAAAACCGCCCGGAGGCGGGCGGTTTTATCGTTCGCTGACGGTTCGGCCGGAATCGGCGCGGAAAATCAGGTCGTCAACGTCCTCCTTGGGCTTGCCGCAGGTGGGGGCGGCGTCCGGCTTGGTCTGCTGCATGGAATGACCTCCTTCGCAGGTGATGTACATACCAGTATATGACAGACAAGGAAAAAGATGCACGCGATCCCTGTCGCGGGCACAGAACAAATCTCCGCCGGCCGGGCGGCCCCCATTTCGCCCGTTTACAAACCCGCCCGCCCTGTGGTAAAATATTTTGTTTTCAATCGGAGAAAGAGGGATTGCCATGGAAACCCAGTATTCTTTTTTCGCCTATCTGTCCCGGATGCGCTACATCAGCCGGTGGGGGCTCATGCGCAACACCTTCCGGGAGAACATCCAGGAGCACTCCCACATGGTGGCGGTGCTCTCCCACGCCCTGGCGGTGATCCGGCGGGACGTGTTCGGCGGGGAGGCCGACCCCGGCCTGGCGGCGGCCGCCGCCCTGTACCACGACGCGCCGGAGATCCTCACCGGAGACCTGCCTACCCCCATCAAATACCACAATCCGGACATCCGGGACGCCTATAAGGAGGTGGAGCTGTCCGCCGCCGGCCGCCTGGCGGACATGCTGCCCCCAGAGCTGCGGGGGGCCTTCGACCCCCTGCTGCGGGAGGAGTACGACCCGGAGACCCGCCGGCTGGTGAAGGCCGCCGACAAGCTCTCGGCCCACATCAAGTGCCTGGAGGAGCTCAGGGCCGGCAACGGCGAGTTCCGGCAGGCCGCGAAGCAGACCCTGGAGGCGCTGAAGGACTTCCGGCTGCCGGAGCTGGACTACTTCATGGAGCACTTCCTGCCCGCCTTCGGGCTGACCCTGGACGAGCTGCAGTAGAAGCGCGGCGGGGGCCCCGGCCCTATCTGCCGCAGAAAATCATAAAGGAGCGTAATCTGTATGAAAGCAATCGTCACCGTCCTGGGGCGGGACCGGGTGGGCATCATGTCCCTGGTCTGCTCCCTGCTGGCCCGGCACAACGTCAACATCCTGGACATCAGCCAGACCATCCTCCAGGAGGACTTCACCATGGTCATGCTGGTGGATGCCGGCGGCTGCGACATCCCCTTCGCCCAGCTGGCCGCCCTGCTGGAGCAGGAGGGCAGGGCGCACAGCCTGGATATCCGGGCCCAGCGGGAGGACATCTTCGACGCCATGCACCGCATCTGAAAACCGGACGGCCCCTGCGGCCCCAAGGCCTGGACGCGCCGTCCGGCGCGTCCCCGCCGCGCGGGCGCCAACTCTCAGCCAGGAGGACATGACTTTGATCAACACCAATGAGATTTTAGACACCATCCATATGATCGACCAGCAGCACCTGGACATCCGCACCATTACCATGGGCATCTCCCTGCTGGACTGCGCCGACCCCGACCCCAAGGCCGCCTGCCAGAAGATCTACGACAAGATCACCCGCCGCGCCGAGCACCTGGTGGCCACCGGCGAGGCCATCGAGCGGGAGTTCGGCATCCCCATCGTCAACAAGCGCATCTCCGTCACCCCCATGGCCCTGGTGGCCGGCGCGTCGGAGACCAGCAGCTACGTCCCCTTCGCCGTGGCCATGGACAACGCCGCCAAGGCCGCGGGGGTGGACTTCATCGGCGGCTTCTCCGCCCTGGTGCAGAAGGGGGCCACCCCGGCGGACCGGAAGCTCATCGCCTCCATCCCGGAGGCCCTGGCCATCACCGACTACGTCTGCTCCTCCGTCAACGTGGGCTCCACCAAGGCGGGCATCAACATGAACGCCGTGGGCGTCATGGGCCGCATCATCAAGGAGACGGCGGAGCGCACCGCCGACAAGGGGGGCTTCGGCTGCGCCAAGCTGGTGGTGTTCTGCAACGCGGTGGAGGACAACCCCTTCATGGCCGGCGCCTTCCACGGCGTGGGGGAGCCGGACTGCATCATCAACGTGGGCGTATCCGGCCCCGGCGTGGTGTACCACGCCCTCCAGTCCGTGAAGGGCCAGTCCTTCGACGTGGTGGCCGAAACCGTGAAAAAGACCGCCTTCCGCATCACCCGCATGGGTCAGCTGGTGGCCCAGGAGGCCAGCCGTCGGCTGGGCGTGCCCTTCGGCATTGTGGACCTCTCCCTGGCCCCTACCCCCGCCGTGGGGGACAGCGTGGCCCGCATCCTGGAGGAGATGGGCCTGGAGACCTGCGGCACCCACGGCACCACCGCCGCCCTGGCCCTGCTCAACGACGCGGTGAAGAAGGGGGGCGTCATGGCCTCCTCCCACGTGGGCGGCCTGTCCGGCGCCTTCATCCCCGTCAGCGAGGACGAGGGCATGATCGCCGCCGCCCGCTCCGGCGCCCTCCACCTGGACAAGCTGGAGGCCATGACATGCGTGTGCTCCGTGGGCCTGGACATGATCGCCGTCCCCGGCGACACCTCCGCCGCCACCCTCTCCGCCATCATCGCCGACGAGGCCGCCATCGGCATGGTCAACTCCAAGACCACCGCCGTGCGCATCATCCCCGCCCCCGGCAAGGTGGTGGGGGACACGGTGGAGTTCGGCGGCCTGCTGGGCTCCGCCCCCGTCATGCCCGTCCACCCCGAGGGCAGCGACGCCTTCATCGCCCGCGGCGGCCGCATCCCCGCGCCGATGCAGAGCCTGAAGAACTAGGCGGCCGCCGCGGTGCGGCGCTGTGCGCCGTACAAGGTTTTCGCCGGAGGCGAAAACCTTGGCGCAGGGCCAATTCACTTGGCCCGAGCATGTAAAATCGGCCCTTGGGGCCC
>CALWXU010000102.1 GCA_944385585.1 uncultured Flavonifractor sp. | reverse complement strand
GGGGGTGACGATATGCCGTACGAGAAGCTGCGCCTGACCGCCATGACCACGGCGGGCGGGTGAGGGGCCAAGCTGGGACCGGGTGTCCTGAAATCCGTCTTGTCCGGGCTGCCCCGGACCGCTGACCCCAGCCTGCTGGTGGGCTTTGACGGCAGCGACGACGCCGCCGTCTACCGCCTCAGCGATGAGCTGGCCATGGTGCAGACCGTGGACTTCTTCCCCCCGGTGGTGGACGACCCCTACGACTTCGGCCGCATCGCCGCGGCCAACGCCCTGTCCGACGTGTACGCCATGGGGGGCGAGCCCAAGCTGGCCATGAACCTGCTGGCCGTCCCCTCCTGCCTGCCCCTGGAGGCGGTGGGCGCCATCCTGGAGGGGGGCGCGGCCAAGGCGTCGGAGGCCGGCGCGGTGATCGCCGGCGGCCACAGCATCGAGGACCCGGAGCCCAAGTACGGCCTGTGCGTCACCGGCCTGGTCCACCCGGACCGGGTGCTCACCAACGCCGGCGCCCGGGAGGGGGACGTCCTGGTGCTCACCAAGCCCCTGGGCACCGGCATCCTCACCACCGCCGCCAAGGCGGAGCTGCTGGACGAGGGGGCCTGCCGGGCGCTGGTGGAGCAGATGGCCATGCTCAACAAAGCTGCCGCCCAGGCCGCCGTGCCTCTGGGCCCCAGCGCCTGCACCGACGTCACCGGCTTCGGCCTGCTGGGCCACCTGAAGGAGCTGGCGGAGGGCTCCGGCCGCACCGTAGAGGTGTGGGCCGGTCAGGTCCCCATACTCCCCCCGGCCCTGGAGCTGGCCAGGGACGGCATCATCCCCGCCGGGGCCTACCGCAACCGGGACTTTGCCGGGCCGGACGTGGCGGCGGACAGCGCCGTGCCCCGGGAGGTGCTGGACTGCCTCTACGACCCCCAGACCTCCGGCGGCCTGCTCATCAGCATCCCGGAGGGGCGGGCGGAAACGCTGCTCCGCCGCCTGGCGGACTGCGGCGTCACCGCCGCCGCCCTGGGCCGGGTGTGCCAGCCGGGAGAACAGAAAATTGTGGTCAAACCCTGAAACAGGGGCGCGGACGGCTTGTGCCGCCCGCGCCCCTGTGCTATACTGTAGAAAACTGGGGAAAGCGGGGCGGAAGCATTGAACACCATGATCATCGGCATCGCCGGGGGCACCGGCTCGGGCAAGACCACCCTGACCCTGCGGCTGAAGGACCGCTTCGGGGAGGACGTGTCCATCCTCTACCACGACAACTACTACAAGCAGCACAACGACATGCCCTATGAGGAGCGGTGCAGGCTCAACTACGACCACCCGGACGCCTTTGACACCGGGCTGCTCATCGCCGACCTCCAGGCCCTCCGGCGGGGGGAGGCGGTGCACAGCCCCACCTATGACTACACCGTCCACAACCGCGCCGCCGAGACGGTGGAGGTTCGCCCGGCCAAGGTGGTGGTGGTGGAGGGGATCCTGATTTTTGTGGACCCCCAGCTGCGGGAGCTGATGGACATCAAGCTCTTCGTGGACACCGACGCCGACGTGCGCATCCTCCGCCGCATCGTGCGGGACGTGAAGAAGCGGGGCCGCTCCCTGGACTCGGTGGTGCAGCAGTACCTGACCACCGTCAAGCCCATGCACGAGCAGTTTGTGGAGCCCTCCAAGCGCTACGCCGACCTGATCGTCCCCGAGGGGGGCAAGAACCAGGTGGCTCTGGACATGATCATCCAGCGGGTCAAGAGCCACATCGAGCAGAATTGAGCGGAGACATGGGCCGTGCCGCCTTGGCGGCACGGCCCATGTCTGGGTGCGGGAGCGGGACGGGCGGGGCGCGCCGCCGGTCCCGCCCGATTTTTTGGAAAAAATCCTTTGAGGGAGGCCCGGAATGTGGTAAAATGTCCGATGAGTGAATTTGCCACAGGAGAGGAAGGGACGTATGGACAGAATCGGCTTTGACAACCAGAAATACCTGGAGCTCCAGTCCGCCCACATCCGGGAGCGCATCGGCCAGTTCGGCAACAAGCTCTATCTGGAGTTCGGCGGCAAGCTCTTCGACGACCACCACGCCTCCCGGGTGCTGCCGGGGTTTGAGCCGGACAGCAAGATCCGCATGCTCAAGGAGCTGCGGGATTCGGCGGAGATCGTCATCGCCATCTGCGCCAGCGACATCGAGAAGAACAAGATCCGGGGGGATCTGGGCATCACCTACGACGTGGACGTGCTCCGCCTCATCGACGCCTTCCGGGGGGAGGGCCTGCTGGTGGGCGGCGTGGTGGTCACCCAGTACGCCGGGCAGCCCGCCGCCGACGCCTTCCAGCGCCGGATGGAAAAGCTGGGGGTGAAAACCTACCGGCACTACCCCATCGCCGGCTACCCCCACAACACCACGCTGATCGTCAGCGACGAGGGCTATGGCAGGAACGACTACATCGAGACCAGCCGCCCCCTGGTGGTGGTCACCGCCCCCGGCCCGGGCAGCGGCAAGATGGCCGTCTGCCTGTCCCAGCTCTACCACGAGTACAAGCGGGGGGTGAAGGCGGGCTACGCCAAGTTTGAGACCTTCCCCATCTGGAACCTGCCCCTCCAGCACCCGGTGAACCTGGCCTACGAGGCCGCCACCGCCGACCTGGGGGATGTGAACATGATCGACCCCTTCCACCTGGCCGCCTACGGGGAGACCACGGTGAACTACAACCGGGACGTGGAGATCTTCCCGGTGCTCTCCGCCATGTTTGAGAAGATCATGGGGGAGTGCCCCTACAAGTCCCCCACCGACATGGGGGTGAACATGGCGGGCAACTGCATCGTGGACGACGAGGCGGTGTGCGCCGCCGCCCGGCAGGAGATCGTCCGCCGGTACTACACAGCCCTGTGCGACCGCCGCATGGGCGCCGCCGACGACGAGCTGGTGAACAAGCTGGAGCTGGTGATGCAGCAGGCCCACGTGGACGTGTCCATCCGCCCGGTGGTGGCCGCCGCCGCCCAGGTGGCCGAGGCCACCGGCAAGCCCGCCGGCGCCATCGAGCTGCCAGACGGGGAGGTGGTCACCGGCAAGACCACCGATCTCATGGGCGCCTCCTCCTCCACCCTGCTCAACGCCCTCAAGCGGCTGGCGGGCATCGACCATGAGCACCATCTCATCTCCCGGGAGGCCATCGAGCCCATCCAGGCCGTGAAGGTCAACCACCTGGGCTCCGTCAACCCCCGGCTCCACTCCGACGAGACCCTCATCGCCCTGGCCATCTCCGCCACCACCAACCCCCTGGCCAAGCGGGCCCTGGACCAGCTCTCCGCCCTGCGGGGATGCGAGGCCCACTCCACCGTGATCCTCTCCCCGGCGGACACCGGCACCTACAGCCGCCTGGGGCTCCGCCTCACCTGCGAGCCCCAGTACGAGACCAACAAGCTCTACCACAAGTAATGCAAAGGCCCGTCCGCGTCTGCGGACGGGCCTTTTGCAAAAAATGCAGGGATTGAGCCTGCCGCTTGCAAAATCCCTTGACGGGAGGTGGGACGGAGGGGTAAAATAAAGCGGATGAAATTTAAATGAAGCGGGGCAAGGGGGTCCCGGGACAAGGGCGTCCGGAAACGGGAGGAATCCGTATGGCAAAGTTTATTTTCGTCACCGGCGGCGTGGTGTCCGGCCTGGGTAAGGGCATCGCGGCGGCGTCCCTGGGCCGCCTGCTCAAGCAGCGGGGCCTGAAGGTGAAGGTGCAGAAGCTGGACCCCTATCTGAACGTGGACCCGGGCACCATGAACCCCTACCAGCACGGGGAGGTGTTCGTCACCGACGACGGGGCGGAGACCGATTTGGACCTGGGCCACTACGAGCGGTTCATCGACGAGAACCTGACCGTCCACGCCTCCGTGTCCGCCGGCCGGGTGTACTGGAACGTGCTCAACCGGGAGCGGGCGGGGGACTATCTGGGGGGCACGGTGCAGATCATCCCCCACATCACGGACGAGATCAAGCGGAACATCTGCCAGCTGGACGCCGACGGCACCGACGTGGCCATTGTGGAGATCGGCGGCACCGTGGGCGATATCGAGTCCCAGCCCTTCCTGGAGGCCATCCGCCAGGTGGCCGCCGAGCGGGGCCGCCGCAGCGTCATGTTCGTCCACGTGTCCCTCATCGTGGCCATCCCCGGCTCCGGGGAGCTGAAGAGCAAGCCCACCCAGCACTCGGCCAAGGAGCTTTTGAGCCTGGGCATCCAGCCTGACGTGATCCTCTGCCGCTCCGACGCCCCTGTGCCCGGCGAGATCCTGGACAAGATTTCCCTGTTCTGCAGCATTCCCCGGGAGTGCGCCATCCCCAACCTCACCGCCTCCATCCTCTATGAGGTGCCCCTCCTGCTGGAGAAGGCCGGCCTGGCCGAGGCGGTGGTGCGGCGGCTGGGGCTGGCCTGCCGCGCCCCCGACCTGACGGAGTGGGCCGCCATGGTCCACCGGGCCAAGCACCCGGAGGGGCGGGTGGAGATCGCCCTGGTGGGCAAGTACGTGGGGCTCCACGACGCCTACCTGTCGGTGGTGGAGGCCCTGACCCACGGCGGCATCGCCAACCGGGTGCAGGTGGACATCCGCTGGGTGGACTCGGAGCGGCTCACCGATGACAACGCCGGGGAGGCCCTGTCCGGCTGCGGCGGCGTGATCGTCCCCGGCGGCTTCGGCGGCCGGGGGGTGGAGGGCATGATCTCCGCCATCCGCTGGGCCCGGGAGAACCGGGTGCCCTTCTTCGGCGTGTGCCTGGGGATGCAGATGGCGGTGGTGGAGTTCGCCCGCCACGCGGCGGGGCTGGACGGGGCCCACTCCAGTGAGCTGGCCGACACCCCCTATCCGGTGATCGACCTGATGCCGGACCAGCGGGGGGTCACCGCCAAGGGGGGCACCATGCGCCTGGGGGCCTACCCCTGCCGCATCACCGAGGTGGAGGGCCCGGTGGCCGCCGCCTATGGGGAGACGGAGATCTCCGAGCGCCACCGCCACCGCTACGAGTTCAACAACCAGTACCGGGAGATCCTGGAGGAAAAGGGCCTCCGTTTGGCGGGCCTGTCCCCCGACGGGCGGCTGGTGGAGATTGTGGAGGTGCCGGGCCACCCCTGGTTCGTGGGGGTCCAGTTCCACCCGGAGTTCAAGAGCAGGCCCAACCGGGCCCATCCCCTCTTCCGGGACTTCATCCGCGCGGCCAAGGAGCATGGCGGCTGTTCGTCCTGCAAGCCATGAACAGCTGCCTGCTCGTGTTTTGGAATGGCAAAAGGTAAAATTCCCCCGGAATTTGCCGATCATAAGGGTAGAGAGACAGTAGAGATTGGTGCCGGTACATAGGAGATGGGCAAAGCCTGAGCGTGGCATCACAATATACCCTTGTGACGGAGAAGGGGGATCGTATGAATTTGGGGATCGACATAACAGCTTATGCGGTAAACAATCACTACACAGCCTCTGTAGGCCGGCTGCAGCCCCGGGTGGCGGAGCAGGCGGAGAGCGGCATCCGGGAATCCGTGCGGGCATCCATTGCCAACCGGGATGTTGTAGAAATCAGCGGTCGGGAATCTGAACCTGCCGCAGGCGCCATGACGCTATTGGGCGACGTTCCAATCACCTTTTCACCACCAAAGGAACCCAAATTGTCAACGGTTTTTACCGGCGGCGATGTCTCAGAGACAGCGCGAAGGCTGGCCGCGCTGATGGATGAAGGCGGCGAGGACATACAGTTCAAGATCTGGTCAGGCATGAGCGAAAAGCAGCTTGCCGACCATTTCGGCAGCATCGGACGACAGATTGACCAGGCATTTTCCACTGGGGCCATTACCGAACAGGAATATGAAGATCTGAACCTTGGATTAGAGACCTATACCGAGGCAATCTCCAGCAGGGCAGAGCGCGAGGCTGCCACATGGGAGATTGCCAAACAGTGCGCTCAGGCAACACGGGCGATGATTGCGGGTGGGGCCTCCAAAAAGGAGATGGGGGACTATGCCCGTGAGAACCGTGAGACATTCCAGGAAAAGATTGATAAATTTGTAGAGGAATTTTGCTCCATTGACCGGGAGCTTCTGGCCCAGCTGATCCGACGTGTGCGGGATGGGGAGCAGCTGTTTCCGGAGGGAACAGAGCAGAATTACGGACGAAAAAATACCAGAGGATATTTCAAAAACGGGTATGTACCTTTTAGCCCGGCAGAATATATTTAACTACCACATTTTGCGCCCTCAAAAGGCAATAAGAGGCGGAAATCCCTTAACTGAGTGCGACATCGAGAGGAAAAGCAAGGGCCGGGCTGTTTGACAGCCCGGCCCTTTTGGTATTCGGTTAGTCGGCTTCCTCCTGCATCGCTTTCGCTGCCTCGATCGCCTTCTCCTGGGCGGCGGGCGGCGCGTCCAATCCCGGCGCGGCGGGCCGCGCCGGGAGCCCTCC
>CALWXU010000101.1 GCA_944385585.1 uncultured Flavonifractor sp. | reverse complement strand
CAGGACAAGGACGCCCAGGCCATCCAGCTGGACGAGAGCCAGCTCACCGAGGCCGAGCGCAAGATGGTGGACGACTTCGCCAGGCAGATTGACATCACCGACTCCAACCTGGTGCTCCAGTACGGCGCGGCGGCCCAGAAGAACATCGCCGGCTTCTCTGAGAGCACCCTCAACTCAGTGCGCACCAAGGATCTGGGGGAGATTGGCCAGGCCCTGTCCTCCCTGGTGGTGGAGCTGAAGGGCTTCGGCAAGGAGGAGGACGAGAAGGGCATCTTCGGCTTCTTCAAGAAGAAGCGCAACGAGCTGGAGGCCATGAAGGTGGCCTACACCAAGGCCGAGGCCAATGTGGACAAGATTGTGGAGGTGCTGGAGGGCCACCAGGTGACCCTGATGAAGGACATCGCCATGCTGGACCAGATGTACGAGCTCAACACCAAGTACTACAAAGAGCTGACCATGTATATCCTGGCGGGCAAGAAGCGGCTCAAGCAGGTGCGGGAGGAGGATCTGGAGCAGCTCAAGCAGAAGGCGGCCCAGTCCGGCACCCAGGAGGACGCCCAGGCCTACAACGACATGGCCAACATGATCTCCCGGTTTGAGAAGAAGATCCACGACCTGGAGCTGACCCGCATGATCTCCATCCAGATGGGCCCCCAGACCCGCCTGATCCAGAACAACGACACCCTGATGCTGGAGAAGATCCAGTCCTCCCTGGTGAACACCATCCCCCTGTGGAAGAGCCAGATGGTGCTCTCCCTGGGCCTGGAGCACTCCCGCCAGGCCACCGCCGCCCAGAGCGCGGTGACCAACATGACCAACGACCTGCTGAAGAAGAACGCCGAAATGCTCAAGATGGGCACCATCGAGACGGCCCGGGAGGCCGAGCGCAGCGTGGTGGACATCGAGACCCTCCAGCACACCAACGAGCAGCTCATCTCCACCCTGGACGAGGTGATGACCATCCAGAGGGAGGGCGCCCAGAAGCGCCGGGAGGCCGAGGCCGAGCTGGGCCGCATCGAGGGAGAGCTGAAGCAGAAGCTGATGGAGCTGCGGGGCTGACGCCGATTTTGTAGGGGCGGATATCATCCGCCCGCTCTGCAAACCCAGATTCAATGAGGTAATCCCATGAAATTTCTCAAAACCCACACCGGCGCCATGGTGGTGCTGGCGGCTGTGATCGTCCTGTCCACCCTGGCGGGCTCCCACCGCTCCCTGGTCCAGGCCAGGGAGCGGGTGGAGGCGCAGTTCACCCCCATCGCGGAGGATCTCCAGGACTGCGTGGACATCACGGCCAACCTGCTCACCGTGGCGGGGCGCTATCTGGACGAGAGCGAGCTGGCCGACCTGGCGGAGAGCCGGGAGACCCTGGCGGGGAGCACGGACATCTCCGACGCCTATGCGGCCTACCAGCGCCTGCTGGGGGACGCGGAGACGGTGTTCCTCCGGCTGGAGGACGTGAGCCTGAGCGCCCAGGAGGCCGATTACGTCCAGGGCTTCCGCACCGATCTGGCCGCCGAGCAGGACACCATCTCCCGGGATGGCTACAACGGGCTGGCGGAGGCGTTCAACACCCGGGTGCTGGGGTCCTTCCCCGCCAGCATCCTGGGCACGCTCACCTTCGTCCGCCCGGCGGACGCCTTCCAGTGAGAGGAGGGGAAGCCATGAAAAAACTGCTGACCGCCGCCCTGCTGGGGGCGGCCCTGCTCACCGGCACGGCCGGGGCGGTGGTGGAGCCCACCGACGCCTTCTACGTGGCCGACTACGCCGATGTGCTCAGTGACGAGACCGAGCAGTACATCATCGACCAGAACGCGGCCCTGTTCAGCGCCACCGGCGGCGAGATTGTGGTGGTGACGGTGGACTTCATGGACGGCATGGATTCCGCCGACTACGCCATGGCCGTGGCGGAGAACTGGGGCGGCATCGGCGACGCGGAGCGCGAAAACGGCTTCCTGCTGGTGTACGCCGTGGGGGAGAACAAGGTTTGGGCCATGGCCGGCTCCGGCATCGAGGACGCCCTCCCCGCCTCCGCCATCGAGGGCTATCTGGAGGAGGACTTCTACGACGGCTACGACGCCGGGGAGTACGACAGCGCCACCCGGGCCTTCTTTGACGACATCTGCGGCTGGTACGAGAGCTATTACGCCCTCTCCTCTGCGGGGTCCGCGCCCCAGCCGGCGCCGGACTACGAATACCTGCCCCAGCCGGAGAACGACTATGTCTATGCGTACACGGGCTCCAGCCTGATCGGGACGCTGCTGTCCCTGTTCCTGGTGCCGCTGGTTGTGGTCATCATCGTGGCGGTGATCCTGGCGGACAGCTGGCGCTACCGCCGCTACCAGCGGCGGTATATGGGGCCGGGCATGCCGCCTCCGCCCTATGTGTACCGGCCCTTCATCTTCGGCCGGCCCCACTATCCCCGCCCGCCCCGGCCTCCCAGAGGCCCCCGTCCCCCCATGGGCGGCGGCCCCCGGCCCGGCGGCGGCTTCCGCAGCGGCGGGGGCTTCCGCGGCGGCGGCGCGGGTCGCTCCGGCGGAGGCTTCTCCCGTGGCGGCGGCTTCGGCGGCAGATCCCGCGGGGGCGGCGGCTTCTCCAGAGGCGGCGGCTTCCGCGGCGGCGGAGCCGGACGCCGGTAAGCATTCTTTCATCGAACAAGGCCCTGGAGTACCCCTCCAGGGCCTTTGTCATAACTCCGGCACATCTGTGGGGTAGACTATGGGCAGAAGAGAGGAGGGGAGACCATGGACAGCCGCATTCTGGTGGTGGAGGACGAGCGGCGCCTGCGGGACATCATCCGGGACTACTTCACCGCCCACGGGGTGGACTGCGACCTGGCCCGGGACGGGGCGGAGGCCCTGGAGCTGCTGCGGGAGAACGACTATGACGCCATCCTGCTGGATGTGCTCATGCCCAATCTGGACGGGCTTTGCCGTGTGCCGGGCGGTGCGGGCGCGCAGCGGGGTGCCCATCCTGTTCCTCACCGCCCTGGGGGGCGAGGAGGACATGCTGCGGGGCTACGCCCTGGGGGCGGACGACTACGTGACCAAGCCCTTCTCCCTGGCGGTGCTCCTGGCCAAGACCGAGGCCCTCATCCGCCGCAGCCGGGGCGGGGCTGGGGCGGAGCGCCTCACCTGCGGGGCCATCGCCCTGGAGCCGGGCCGGCGGACATGCACGGTGGAGGGCCGGGCGGTGGACCTGCCGCCCCGGGAGTACGAGCTGCTGCTCTGCCTCCTGCGGCACCAGGGGCAGGTGTTCAGCCGGAGCCAGCTGCTGGACCGCGTGTGGGGCATCGACTTCGAGGGGGGCGACCGGGCGGTGGACGGCCGGATCAAGGCCCTGCGCGCCGCCCTGGGGCCGGCGGGAATGCAGATCAAAACGGTGTTCAAGGCGGGCTATAAGCTGGAGGAGGGGTAGCATGGGACAGAACAGGAGCCTGCTGCGCACCCTGTTTCCCAAGACAGCCGCCCGGTTTCTGGCGCTGTGGCTGCTGACAATGGCGCTGTTGAGCTGGCAGAACCTGCAGGCCCAGGAGAGCCGGCTGGAGGCCGCGGTGGACAGCGCCGCCGCCAGGAATCAGGAGAACTGCCGGCTGGTGCTGGAGGGGGACTATGACAATGCCATCAAGCCGGCCCAGCTGGAGCAGCGCCTGAGCGCCTATGCCTCCCAGTATGGGGCGGTGGCGGTGTTTTCCCTGCCCTCTGCCGGAGGGCTGGGGGAGCGGCGCAGTCAGCTCACCTCCGGCTCCTTTGCCCTGCCGGGCACGGGAGTCTATGATTACTACCTCCGCTTTGACCCGGTGCTCACCGACCAGGAACACCTGGAGCTGGCCCGCCGCCTGCGGGAAAACCGGGAGCTGTGCTACTTCTATGGGACAGAGGGGGGGCTCTACGATGCGGAGGATCTGGAGGGGAACGGGCGGGTGGGCCGCTTCGGCGCGGTGACCGGGGTGCTGGAGGGCAACGTGGTCTACCCGCAGAAGCTGGTCTACTACTACCAGGACGGGCCGGTGACCATCCTGGACACGGACAGCGCCTTCTTTGACGGGAAGGAGCTCACCACCCTCACCTTTGATCTGGCCCGGCTGGATTCCCCCCTGGTGTGGGGCCAGAGCAGCCCGGAGCTCACCCTGGCCCTCTTCCGGGAGGCGGAGGCCAGAATCGATGCGCTGGTCGGCAGCAGACCCATGGACGGCAGCTGGGCAGGGACCGGCGGCGGAGCCAGTGGGGGCGGCTCCGCGGTCCTGGGCGGCATCGTCTTTGTCCAGGGGACGGCCTACCGGCCTCTGCGGATGGTGGCCCATGAGCTGGGCGCCGCCTGGGCCGTCACTCTGCTGCTGGCCCTGCTGCTGGCCTACTATACGGCCAGGAGCCAGGCCCGGGCCATCCGGCGGGAGCGGGCCTTCACCCGGGCGGCGGCCCACGAGCTGAAGACCCCACTGGCGGTGCTTCGCTCCCACGCGGAGGCGCTGAGGGAGGACATCGACCCGGCCAAACGGGAGGCGTACCTGGACGTGGTGCTGGACGAGAGCGACCGCATGGCCGCCCTGGTGGGGCAGCTGCTGGACCTGTCCCGGCTGGAGGGGGGCGACCCCCTCCGGCGGGAGGCGGTGGACTTTGCCGCCCTGGTTGAGGGAGTGTTTGCCCGCCTGGCCCTGCCCATGGAGCAAAAAGGCCTCCGTGTTTCCCTGCGCCTGTCTCCGGGCGCGGTGCTGGGCGACCGGGCCCGGCTGGAGGAGGCGGTGGGCAACCTGGCCGCCAACGCCCTGCGGTACACCCCGGCGGGGGGCGGCGTGTCGGTGCATCTGGAGAACAGCCGCGGGAAGCTGCGTCTGACGGTGGACAACGACGGCCCCCGCTTCACCGAGGAGGAGCTCGCCCGCCTGTGGGAGCCCTTCTACCGGGGCGACCCGGCCCGCGGCCGGGACAGCGGCGGCACGGGGCTGGGCCTGACCATCGTCCGGGCGGCGGTGCGCGCCCACGGCGGGGCCTGCGGGGCGGAGAACCGGGCCGGCGGCGTGTGCTTCTGGATGGAATTGCCCGCCTTGCAATCAGACGGCTAATATGATAAAATAAGGCCTGCGACCAAAAAAGAGATTGCGAGGGATTTGCTATGGGCTATAACCGGCCGGGGGCCAAGGCGCTGGCCAAGCAGGCCATGCGCACCACCTATCCCCATCCCATGCTGGTGACGCTGGTATATGTGCTGCTCACCTCGGTGCTTACCTCTCTGGTGTCGGGCCTGGTCACCGATCCGTTCAGCACCTTTTACTGGTATGTCATTGACGGGGCCTATGAGATTGAGGACCTCGTCCGTGTGCTCCTCACCCCCCAGACC
The DNA here is from genome assembly GCA_944385585.1 of uncultured Flavonifractor sp. Taxonomy (GTDB): domain Bacteria; phylum Bacillota; class Clostridia; order Oscillospirales; family Oscillospiraceae; genus Flavonifractor. The sequence continues at coordinate 1,072 of CALWXU010000101.1, read as the reverse complement.
GTGGCGGCCTATGGCCTGGTGCAGCTGCTCATCACTGTCTACCAGTGGGTCATGAGCTTCGGCTACACCTCCTACGCCCTGCGCATGGCGCGGAATGAGCAGCCGGACTACCGCAGCCTGCTGGACGGCTTTCTGACCCTGGGCCGCGCCCTGCTGGTGTACCTGATGATCGCTGTTTTTACGAGCCTTTGGGGGCTGCTGGCCATGGTGCCTGGCTTCGTGCTCATGTTCATGGGGGTATGGCTCAACAGTGCGCTGCTGTCGTCCCTGTCGGTATTCCTGATGATGGCTGGGGTAATCTGGATGGTCATCGTCTCCCTGCGCTACCGCCTGGCGGTCTACTTCCTGGTGGACAACCCGGATATGGGGGCTATCGCCGCCATCACCGAGAGCAAGCGGGCCATGGTGGGCTGGAAGGGGGAGCTCTTCCTCCAGGATTTGACCTTTCTCGGCTGGTACATGCTGATGATCCTGGTGTCCGCCGTCGCGGGGGGCGTGGGCAGCATATTTGGAGTGCTGGGCATGGGGATCATGAGTACCCTGGGCAGCGCGGCCCTCGCCCTGTGGCTCACTCCCTATGTCTGGGGTACCGAGGCCAACTTCTACGACTGGGTGGTGCACGGCCGCTACTCCTATCCGGAGCAGTCCGGCGGCCCCGGCGGCGGCTACCAGAGCCCCTACGGCAATTTCTGAAGGGGGAAGCCGCCTGGACGCCAATCCAGAAGCCCTGCAGCATGGGCCTTCTCGTTCATAAGGCCCTCCGTCGCCGCTGTCGACAAAGCCCCGCCATAGGCAAGGGGCTTCCCTGCGGCGGCATCCCCTTCCCGCAATTCCATAGAGTAAGCCGCCCACAGCGCACCGGGGTCCCGGCACGCTGTGGGCGGCGTTTTTACCGTCTGTTCCTTTTCGTGGGCGCTGCATTTCTCCGCCATGCCGCACAGCCCCCGCCTTGTATCACAGCCGCTCTACCAGGCAGCGGCGCTCAAGGCCACGTACTCAATACATCAGGTTTTTCTCGGTCTGGGGGTCGAAGAGGTGGACCAGCTCAGGCCGGAAGGTGAAGTTGATCTCG
>CALWXU010000100.1 GCA_944385585.1 uncultured Flavonifractor sp. | reverse complement strand
AGCTGGGCCTGCCCCCGGTGAAAAAGACCAAGACGGGCTACTCCACCAGCGCCGAGGTGCTGGAGAAGCTGCGGGGCAAGCACCCCGTTGTGGAGGCGGTGCTGGACTACCGGCAGCTGGCCAAGCTGAAATCCACCTACGTGGACGGGCTGATGAAGGTGATCGCCCCCGACGGGCGCATCCACACCTCCTTCCAGAACACCGTCACCGCCACCGGGCGGCTCTCCTCCACTGAGCCCAACCTCCAGAACATCCCGGTGCGCACCGAGCTGGGGGCGGAGCTGCGCCGTATGTTCGTGGCCCCGGAGGGGAAGGCGCTGGTGGACGCGGACTACTCCCAGATCGAGCTGCGCCTGCTGGCCCACATCGCCGGGGATGCGCACATGATCGCCGCCTTCCGAGATCGGGAGGACATCCACACCGTCACCGCCTCCCAGGTGTTCGGCGTACCCCCCGAGGCCGTCACCCACGAGATGCGCCGGAGGGCCAAGGCGGTGAACTTCGGCATCGTCTATGGCATCTCCGACTTCTCCCTGTCCCAGGACATCGGGGTCACCCGGGCCGAGGCCAAGGAGTATATGGAGAAGTATTTTGAGAAGTACTCCGGCGTCCGCGCCTATATGACAAGGGTGGTGGAGCAGGCCAAGGAGAACGGCTGGGTGTCCACCCTCATGGGCCGCCGCCGGTGGCTGCCGGAGCTGAAGTCCTCCAACTTCAACCTGCGGTCCTTCGGAGAGCGGGTGGCCCTGAACATGCCCATCCAGGGCACTGCCGCCGACATCATCAAGCTGGCCATGATTAAGGTGCGGGACAGGCTGCTGTCTGAGGGGCTGGAGGCCCGGCTGGTGCTCCAGGTTCACGACGAGCTGATTGTTGAGTGCCCGGAGGCCGAGACTGAGCGGGTGAAGGCGCTGCTGGAGGGGGAGATGGAGCACGTGGTGGAGCTCTCCCTCCCTCTCACCGCCGAGGCCCACGCGGGCAAAAGCTGGGCGGAGGCCAAGGAATAGCCGGCGGAGGCGGGGCGGGGGCAAGCCCCCCGCCCCGCGTACCGGCAGCCATACCAAACATGGAGAGGAGAACTCAGCCATGGAACTGCGCCCCATCCCCGCCGGCAGCTGGGCGGCCTGGTATGAAACCGAGCTGTGCACCACCTTCCCCAGCTGTGAGTGCAAGCCCTTAGGAGACATGCAGGCCATGGCCGCCCAGGGGAGATATCAGCTGCTGGGGCTCTATGAGGGGGCGGAGCTGCTGGGCTACGCCGCCCTGTGGAGCGCCCCGGACTGGCCAGGCTATGTGCTGCTGGACTACCTGGGGGTCACCGCCGCCCGGCGGAACGGCGGCCTGGGGGGCCGGATGCTGGCGCTGCTGTCAGAGCGGCTGGCGGGGAACGCGGTGCTGCTCATCGAGGCGGAGGCGGCGGACTCCGGCGGCCCCGAGGAGGAGCGGCCCATCCGCCTGCGGCGGTTGGACTTCTACCGCCGCCACGGCTGCACCCCGGTGTACAGGAGCTTCAACTGCGGCCTGATGTGCCAGGTCTTTGTGCTGGGCCCCGCCCCAGCGGAGCTGGCGGGGACGAAGGCCGCCCACCGGGCCATCTACGGCCCGGGCCGCTCCGACACCGTGATCGACCCCGCCCCCGGCCAGACCCCCACACCCCCCTATTGGATGAAATGAGGTTGTACCTATGATCGCACAAGTTCTGCTCTGCCTGCTGGGCCTCGCCCTGGCGGCGCTGGGCGTCTCCATGCTGCTCTTCCCCGCCCGGTTCAAGCGCCTGCAGTGGCGGCTCAACGCCCTGGCACACCGGCGGCTGGCCTGGACCAGGCTGGCCGGTATGGCTGTCCTGCTGGTGGGTACGGTGCTCTTCGCGGTGCAGCTGGTGAACCTGCTGGTGTCCGCCCTGTTCGGGTGAGGCGTATGGACTGCCGAATCATTCCCATGGACGCCGCCCTCCTCCCCCAGGCGGCGGCGCTGGAGCGGGCCTGCTTCTCCCACCCCTGGACGGAGAAGGCCCTGGCGGAGGATCTGGACAACGGGCTGCTCACCCTGCTGGCCGCCGTGGGGCCGGACGGCGCCCTGCTGGGCTATGGAGAGGTGCGCACCGTGCTGGACGAGGGCACGCTGGAGAAGATCGTGGTGTCGCCCGCCTGCCGGCGCCGGGGGGTGGCGGAGGCCATCCTCCGCCGCTTCCTGGCGGACGGGGCGGGAACGCTGGCCTTCCTCACCCTGGAGGTGCGCGCGGGCAACGCCCCCGCCATCGCCCTGTACGAGAAGCTGGGCTTCCGGGCGGTGGGCCGCCGGAAAAACTACTACCGGGAGGAGGGCGAGGACGCCCTTCTGATGACGGCGGAGCTCTCCCATGGTTGAGCTGCGCCCTTTGGCCGACGCGCAGCTGCGGCGGCTCTATCGGGAGCACGTGGCCAGGGACTTCCCGCCTGCGGAGCGGCGGCCCCTCTCCTCCATCCTGCGCCTGCGGCGGCGGGGCGTGTACGACGCCTGGGGACTGTACCAGGGGGATGCCCTGCTGGCCTATGCCCTTTTGTGGCGGGGGGCGGGCTGCGCCCTGCTGGACTACCTGGCCGTGTGCCGGGACGCGCGGGGGCAGGGGTACGGCACCCGCGCCCTGGAGCTGGTTAAGGGACAGTACAGCCCCGTGCCCCTGCTGGCGGAGGTGGAGGCCCCGGAGGAGAGCGCGCCGCCGGGGGAGAACGCCCTGCGCCAACGGCGGCTGAATTTCTATCAGCAGGCCGGCTTCGCTCCGCTGGGCTATCAGGCCGTCCTGTTCGGCGTGCGCTACGACATGCTGTCCTGGCCGGCCGCCGGGCCGGGGCTGCCGGAGCGCCTGCAGGCGGCCCACCGGGCCCTCTACCAGAGTGAGGTTCCGCCCCTCCTCTTCCGGCGGGTGATCCGCATCCCGGCGGAGGCGCCGACCACCGCAAGAAAGGACTGACCCCCCATGAACATCCTGGCCTTTGAATCCTCCTGTGACGAGACCGCCGCCGCGGTGGTGCGGGACGGCCGCACCGTGCTGTCCGACGCCATCGCCTCCCAGGCGGACATGCACGCCACCTACGGCGGCGTGGTGCCGGAGATCGCCTCCCGCAAGCATGTGGAGGCCATCGCCGGCCTGGCGGAGCTGGCATTGGAGCAGGCGGGGCTCGCCCGGGCGGACATCGACGCGGTGGCCGTCACCTACGCCCCCGGCCTGATCGGCGCCCTGCTGGTGGGGGTGAACTTCGCCAAGTCGGCGGCCTGTGCCCTGGGGGTGCCCCTGATCCCCGTCCACCACATCCGGGGGCACATCGCCGCCAACTATATCACCCACCCCGAGCTGGAGCCCCCCTTCATCTGCCTGTGCGTCTCCGGCGGCAACACCATGATCGTGGATGTGCAGGACTACACCCGCATGGAGATCCTGGGGGCCACCCGGGACGACGCCGCCGGCGAGTGCTTCGACAAGGTGGCCCGGGTGCTGGGCATCGGCTACCCCGGCGGGGCCCCCATGGACCGGCTGGCCCAGGGCGGGGACGACACCCGCTATGAGCTGCCCCGGGCCCATGTGGCGGACGCCCCGCTGGACATGTCCTTCTCGGGGCTCAAGACGGCGGTGCTCAACCTGGTCCACAACGCCCAGCAGAAGGGGGAGGCGCTGGATCTGCCCGGCCTGGCGGCCTCCTTCGCCGCCGCGGTCAGCGATACCCTGGTGCCCCGCACCATGGAGGCGGCCGGGAGGCTGGGCTATGGCAAGGTGGCCGTGGCCGGCGGCGTGGCGGCCAACAGCCGCATCCGGGCCGACCTGGAGCGCGCCTGCCGCCAGAGCGGCGACAGGCTCTACCTGCCCGCGCTGTCCCTGTGCGGAGACAACGGGGCCATGATCGGCTGCCAGGCCTACTACGAGTACCTGGCTGGCCGCCGGGGAGGGCTGGATCTCAACGCCTACGCCACCCGCTCCATCGAGCTGGGCTGAAATACAGAAAAAGCACCCGCGCCGGCGGGTGCTTTTTTCGCAAGCCTGTCTCTGGCGGGGTGCAGGCCGCCCCGCATAGCTCCCCAAATTTTGTTGTTATGTATACTAAATCCCAAAACCCGGGAATTGCGCAATCCCCGGTTGCGCCTGGTGCAAAATTGTGTGCAAAAGTGGACAATCTGCTGGTGTCGTAGGGGGATAGGTCGGTGGAAAACCCGGTGGAAAATGTGCATAACTCTCTGTAGAGGCATCCCGTTTCTAGAATTATGTCAATTAAATGGCACAAATTACCGCCTCTGGGAAGTGACAAAAAGCCGCCGCTCTCCCGCCATTTTATCACTTTTCGGACATCGTTGCTCATGACGGCGCGGCCCCTGTCCCGGGCGTAGCGGGTGCACACCCGGCCTGCAGGCGGAAATTCTGCAGCCCCGCCGCCGCCCCGGGCTGGATTATACGGGGCGTATTCTTTCCCGCATCAGGGCCTGCCGGGAGTGCGCTGCGGCCTGCCCCCCGCTGGCGGCAAAAGGGGCGCACCGCGATGATGCGGTGCGCCCCTTTTTTCTGTCAGCTGCCGCTCAGGCCAGCTTGGATTTGGCCAGCTCGGTGAGAGCGGTGAAGGCGGCCTTGTCGTTGACGGCCAGCTCCGCCAGCATCTTGCGGTTGATCTCCACGCCGGCCTTCTTCAGGCCGTTCATAAAGGTGGAGTAGTTCATGCCGTTCATCTTGCAGGCGGCGGAGATGCGGGTGATCCACAGGGAGCGGAAGTCGCGCTTCTTCAGCCGGCGGCCGGTGTAGGCGTAGCTCAGGGACTTCATGACCTGCTCGTTGGCCATCTTGAAGTGCTTGCTCTTGGCGCCCCAGTAGCCCTTGGCCAGCTTGAGGACCTTATTTCTTCTCTTGCGCGTCATCATCGCGCCTTTAACTCTAGCCATTGTAAAAAGCCTCCTATATTCAGGTAAAGATTATTTGTAGGGGATCATGCGCTTGATGGCGGGCGCGTTGGTCTTGTCCGCGTACGCGCCGGCCCGGAGGCCTCTCTTGCGCTTGGTGTCCTTTCCGTGGCCGTTGAGCAGGTGGCGCTTGTTGGCGTGGGCGCGCTTGACCTTGCCGGACTTGGTCAGGTTGAATCTCTTTTTCGCGCCGCTGTGGGTTTTCAGCTTAGGCATGGTGGTATACTCCTTTTCTGTTCAATTCAAAGTGCGGGACAAGGCTTAGTTCTTCTTGGCTTCCTTGGCAGCCTTGGGGGAGAGGAAGATGGACATGTGCCGTCCGTCCAGCTTGGGGTCCTTTTCCAGCGTGGCGACCTCTCCGCACTGCTCGGCAAATTTGATCAGCAGGCCCTTGCCGATGTCGGTGTGGGCCATCTCCCGGCCCCGGAAGCGGACCGTGACCTTGACCCGATTGCCCTCGGTCAGGAACTTCTGCGCGTTGCGGAGCTTGACGTTGAAGTCGTTCACATCAATGCTGGGAGACATACGCACTTCCTTGATCTCCACGATGTGCTGGTTCTTCCGCGCCTCCTTCTCCCGCTTGGTCTGCTCGAACTTATACTTGCCGTAGTCCATGAGCTTGCAGACGGGGGGATTGGCGGTGGGGGAGATCTTCACCAGGTCCAGGTTCGCCTCAATGGCGCGCTCCAGCGCGTCCCGGGCGGACATGATGCCCAGCTGCTCCCCGGTCTCGGAAACCAGGCGGACTTCCCGGTCGCGGATCTCCTCGTTGATCTGATGACCCTGTTTGCTGATACGAAAGCACCTCCAATTCACAAACGCACGCAAAAAAGCGGCTACCCGGAGGGTACCCGCATACCATAGCCAAGCGCACCCGGGCCTTCCCGTGTGCACGCTGCCTGATGAACCTCTTTGCCGTGGGCGGGAGGTGAGGACGGGGGTACCGCTCCTGCTTTGTTTTGCCCTGATAGTATAGCAGACCTGTGTTATCCTGTCAAGAAAAATTTTTCCCGCCCCGAAAGAGCCGGTCGAACACCTGCTTTTAGAGGGCGCGTTGGGATGGTTCGGTGGAATCCTGGGCCTGCCAGCCTGGGGGCTCAACAGCCGCCAGAACCAGCACGCAGAGGCAGAGCTGAGGTGGATGCGCGACATACACCGGAGAAATTCCTGATAGGGTGCGGCGGAGCTGCGGCATCGTCTGCGGCAGTAGGGCGATACCCGCCGCATAGAGAGCTTGTCCCGGAGGGTGAGTAGGCCGGGATGGTCCATTCAGGCAAAGGGAGGCCGGGTTACAACCCAGGCCCTTCCGGAAAAAGGGGGAGAACGGGTGCAACCAAAGGGCCCTGTCCATGGTATTATGGATACCGGGGGCGAGAGCTCCCCCGCCTGCGGGCATGGGTGGGGGAGGGCGGACAGCACCGGGATGCCCAGAGAGAGGTGAGGCAAGTGACAGACGAGAGGAGAGCCAGGGAGCAGGTGGAGCGCTGGGGGGACATGGTGTGGCGGCTGGCCCTGGCCCGCACCCGCCATATCCAGGACAGCGAG
>CALWXU010000099.1 GCA_944385585.1 uncultured Flavonifractor sp. | reverse complement strand
GCCTTCGCCTACGTCAGCGAGACGGCCTACCCGGAGGTGCCCCTGCCCTGCATCAAGGTCACCGACATCCGGCAGGCTATGGGCCTGCTGGCCGACCGGGCCTTCGGCCACCCCTCCGGGGCGCTGAGGATCACCGGCATCACCGGCACCAAGGGCAAGACCACCACGGCCTACTACTTCAAGTCCATCGTGGACGCCTGGCTGGCGGGGCAGGGACACCGGGAGAGCGCCCTGCTGTCCACCATCGTCACCGACGACGGGGTGGAGCGCAATCCCGCCAAGCTGACCACGCCGGAGCCGCTGGATCTGCAGAAGCACCTGTTCCACGCCGTGTCCGCCGGGGCGGACTACCTCACCATGGAGGTGTCCAGCCAGGCGCTGAAGTACGGCCGGGTGATCGGGGTGGAGCTCACCTGCGCGGTGTTCCTCAACATCGGGGAGGACCACATCTCCCCGGTGGAGCACCCCAATCTGGAGGACTACCTCCATTCCAAGCTGCTGATTTTCAAGCAGGCCAAAAACGCCTGCATCTCCCTGGACTGCGACCACGTGGAGCGGGTCCGCGCTGCGGCGGAGCAGTGCCCCCGGGTGGTCACCTTCTCCCAAAGGCTCCCCTCCGCCGATGTGTACGGCTCCCATGTGCGCAAGGAGGGGGATCGGATCGCCTTCCACGTGCGCACCCCCCGGTACGAGGGGGAGCTGGCCATCTCCACACCGGGCCTGTTCAATGTGGAAAACGCCCTGGCCGCCGTGGCGACGGCAGAGGTGTACGGCATCCCACAAGAGGCGGTGGCGGAGGGCCTGGTGCAAGCCTTCGTCCCCGGCCGCATGGAGCACTACGTCAGCCGGGACGGGCAGATCTCGGTGATTGTGGACTACTCCCACAACGGCATGAGCCTCCAGAACGCCCTGCGCTCCGTGCGGGCGGAGTATCCCGGCCGGGAGCTGACCGTCATGTTCGGCTGTACCGGCGGCAAGGGCATCGACCGCCGGGAGGGCATGGGCAACGCCGCCGGGCAGTGGGCCGACCGGATCATCCTCACCGAGGACGACCCCGGCCCCGAGGAGGTGGAGGCCATCTGCGCCGACATCGGGGTCTTTCTCGCCGCCCACGGCAAGGACTACACCGTCATCCCCAACCGGGAGGCGGCGGTGGAGCGGGCCATCCTGGGGTCTAAGCGCCCGGCGGTGGTGCTGCTGGCGGGCAAGGGCTGTGAGACGGAGCAGAAGCGGAAGAACGGCCCCGAGCCCTGCACCCCCGACGGGCAGCTGGCCCAGCGGGCGCTGGACAAGTATGACGCTGGATGAGCTCTTCGCGGCCGCCGGGGCCGCCGCCTGGGGCGGCGTGGCCTTTCGGCGGCTGCTGCCCTTTTTGTCCACAGAAGCCCTGGAAAAGGTGGAAGCCCTCTGCCCCCGGCCCCGGACGGTGCTGACTGCCGCCTTCCCCTACTACGCCGGGGCGCGGCCGGGCAACCTGTCCCTCTACGCCCGGGGGGAGGATTACCACCGGGTGGTGGTGCGGCGGCTGAATACAATCTGCGACCATTTGCGGCAAATATACCCGGAGGAATCGTTTTTCCCCTCCGCCGACAGCTCCCCCCTGCCGGAGCGGGAGGCGGCCTGGCTCTCCGGCATCGGCCTGCGGGGGGCCAGCGGCCTGCTGATCCTCCCCCCCCACGGCACCTATGTGTTCCTGGGCACCATCCTCACCTGCGCGGCGCTGGAGGCGCCGGAGCGCCCTCCGGCCCCGGACTGCCCCCGCTGCGGGGCCTGCCGGGCGGCCTGCCCCGCCGGGGCCCTGGGGGAGGGCGGGCCGGACCCGTCCCGCTGCCTGTCAGAGCTGACCCAGCGGAAGGGGGAACTGACGGAGGCGGAGGAGGCGTTTCTGCGGGCCCACCCGCTGATCTGGGGCTGCGACTTCTGTCAGCGGGCCTGCCCCTACAACGCCGCCCCGGCCCGCTCCCCCCTGCCGGAGTTTTCCACAGACCTGGTGGATTCTCTGGAATCCGCCGACCTGGAGGGCCTCACCAACCGCGCCTTTCGGGAGAAATACGGCAATCGCGCCTTTGCCTGGCGGGGCCCCGGCCCCCTGCGCCGCAATCTGGCGCTCAGGCGTGAATAAAACCGCCCTTCCGGCCCAAACTAACACAAAGTTTGGAGGAAAGGCGGTTTTGTTATGCAAGTGCGCGACCTGATGAACCCCAGCGTGGTGTCCATCACCCCGCAGGAATCGGCCTCCCTGGCGGCCCGGCTGCTGTCGAGGCACAACCTGGGGGCCCTGCCGGTGTGCGGCTCCGACGGGGGCCTGCGGGGCATCGTCACCGACCGGGACATCGTCCTGCGGTGCATCGCGGCGGAGGACGACCCGGCCCAGACCCAGGTGAAGGACATCATGACCCGCAGCTGCGCGGTGGTGTCCCCCGACGACGACGCCAGGGAGGCCACCCGCCTCATGGCGGCCAGGCAGGTACGCCGCCTGCCCGTGCTGGAGGGGGGCAAGGTGGTGGGCATGGTGTCCCTGGGCGACCTGGCCCGCAGCCGCAGCTTCGACATGGAGGCCAGCAAGGCCCTCAGCGAGATCTCCGACCCGGTGAAGAAGCTGGAGGGGACATGAAGCAGCAGGGGCCGGCCGGCGGCCGGCCCCTACATACGCCCCACCCTTCCCAGGGGAAGGGCGGGCGCAGGGGGCTGATGGACAGGCACTCCGGGGCCTGCGGCCCCTTCCGCTCCGGCCAGAGGGCCGGGACCAGCCCGGCCGCGCCTTACCAGGCCTGCCCCGCCGGCGGATCAGGGCCTCAGCCCTTCTTCTTGGAGGCCTCCCGCATCCGGGCGCCGTGGTCCAGCAGGCGCTTGCGCAGGCGGAGGGACTTGGGGGTGACCTCCAGCAGCTCGTCGTCGGCCAAAAACTCCAGGCACTGCTCCAGGCTCATCTGCCTGGGGGGCGTGAGGCGCAGGGCCTCGTCGGAGCCGGAGGCCCGCATGTTGGTCAGCTGCTTCTTCTTGCAGATATTGACGGAGATGTCCTCCTGCTTGGGGGTCTCGCCCACCACCATGCCGGCGTACACCGGCACGCCGGGGCCGATGAAGAGCACGCCCCGCTCCTGGGCGTTGAACAGGCCGTAGGTGACGCTCTCGCCGGTCTCGAAGGACACCAGGGAGCCGGAGTTGCGCCGCTGGATCTCCCCCTTCATGGGGGCGTAGCACTCGAACACCGAGGCCATGATGCCCTCTCCCTTGGTGTCGGTGAGGAACTCGTTGCGGTAGCCGAACAGGCCGCGGGAGGGCACCAGGAACTCCAGCTTCATCCGCTCGCCCACGGGGGTCATCTCCAGCAGGTCGCCCTTGCGGGCGCCGATCTTCTCGATCACCGCGCCCACCGCGTCGGCGGGCACGTCCACCACCAGCCGCTCGATGGGCTCGCATTTCTTGCCGTCGATCTCCTGGTAGAGCACCCGGGGCGGGGACACCTGGAACTCATAGCCCTCCCGGCGCATGGTCTCGATGAGGATGGACAGGCTCATCTCCCCCCGGCCGGCCACGTTGAAGGCGTCGGTGGAGTCGGTCTCGGTGACCCGGAGGGACACGTCCTTCAGGGTCTCCCGGAACAGCCGCTCCCGGATCTGGCGGGAGGTGACGAACTTGCCCTCCCGCCCGGCGAAGGGGGAGTCGTTGACCGAGAAGGTCATCTCGATGGTGGGGGCGGAGATCTTCACAAACTCGATGGCCTCGGGGGCGTCGGGGGCGCAGATGGTGTCGCCGATGGTGATGTCGCCGATGCCGCTCATGGCAATGATGTTGCCGGCGGTGGCCTCGGTCACCGGCACCCGGCCCAGGCCGTCAAACTGGTAGAGGGCGGTGGCCTTGGCCTTGCGGGGGGCCTCGCCGGCGGTGTGGAAGTTGCACACCGCGAGGTCCTGGTTCTGCTTCACCACGCCCCGCTCGATGCGGCCGATGGCGATGCGGCCCACGAACTCGTTGTAGTCGATGGAGGACACCAGCATCTGGAAGGGCTTGTCCACATCGGCCTCAGGGGCGGGGATATAGTTGAGGATGGTCTCAAACAGGGGCACCAGGTCGGTGCCGGGCACGTCGGGGGAGTAGGAGGCGGTGCCCTGCCGGCCGGAGCAGAACAGGGTGGGGGACTCAAACTGCTCGTCGGTGGCGTTGAGATCCAGCAGCAGCTCCAGCACCTCGTCCATCACCTCGTGGATGCGCTGGTCGGGGCGGTCCACCTTGTTGACCACCACAATCACCTTGTGGCCCAGCTCCAGGGCCTTGGACAGCACGAAGCGGGTCTGGGGCATGGGGCCCTCGGCGGCGTCCACCAGCAGGATGACGCCGTTGACCATCTTCAGGATGCGCTCCACCTCGCCGCCGAAGTCGGCGTGGCCCGGGGTGTCCACGATGTTGATCTTCACGTCCTTGTAGTGGACGGCGGTGTTCTTGGCCAGGATGGTGATGCCCCGCTCCCGCTCCAGGTCGTTGGAGTCCATGACCCGGTCCACCGTGGCCTGGTTCTCCCGGTAGATGCCGCCCTGCTTGAGCATCTCGTCCACCAGGGTGGTCTTGCCGTGGTCGACGTGGGCGATGATGGCGACATTTCTGAGATGTTGATCCTGCATGTTCTCTCGTTCCTCCTAAATATGACAAGGACTATCCTGCAGCGCCCCGCCCGATCCCCGGAACGGGGCGGCTGTTTCATCGGAAATGCGCGGCGCAGCCGCGTGTCAAACCGAGGCCCAGCGCAAGCGGGTTCGGTTTGGAGAAGGGGCCGCAGGGGAGCGGGCGAGAGACGCCCACCCCTGGGCGTCCCCTGCTTAAGCGGACTTTGCGGCGACGCCTGATCATTTATTATACCGCAGGAATATACCCCGCGCAACAGGATTTCCAAAAAAATCAACCAAATTGCGGCCCAAAATTCCCCTTTCCCGTTGACAGCCGCCGGGAGTTGGAGTACAATAGTTCGGTATCCGTCCGGTGACGCCGGCCGACCCCTCCGCCGCCCGCCCCACACCCCACCGCGTGCGCAGCCGTCCGCCAAGGGGCCGAAAAAAATTCCATATGCGTCCGTAGCTCAGCTGGATAGAGCGTCCGCCTCCTAAGTCTATGCTCACCTATCACCTGGCGAGGAAAAATTGCATATGCCCCGGTACCTCAGTTGGATAGAGGGTCCGCCTCCTAAGAGAACTAACTACGGTTCACTAAAGGAGGCGGCGTGGGATAACTTTGTTAAGTTCAAAATTTAATATGTGCCAGTAGCTCAGTTGGATAGAGCACCGCCCTCCTAAGCGGCAGCTCGTTCGAATCCTTTTGAGCGGGAAAATTGAATAAATTTGATATACGTCTCTGTAGCTCAGCAGGATAGAGCGTTCGCCTCCTAAGCGAAAGGCCGGCAGTTCGAATCTGCCCAGGGACGCCAGAAAGCACCGCTGCAAGCCATTTTTGCTGGTTTGCAGCGTTTTTTTGTTTTGTTTCTCCCGGTCGTCGCTCATGTATGACCGGGAGAATTTTATGCGCTGCAAATGTATATTTTGCTAAGAAGAAACGAACGGTTTTCACAAGTCTGCTAAGAAAAATCACCGTTCTGCTAATTTGAATTTCACGCCTTTTCCGATGTTCCTGCCGCCTGGTTCGCAATCAGAGCAGCCAGGGCGCTCGCCAGCTCCGGGGATTTCTGAAGCTGTTCCACTAAACTTGCCAGGTCGATAGGCGCCGGTTCAGGTGCTTTCGGCTCCTGCGGCGGCCGTACCCCTCGCAAATCAGGATTGGAATAGAAGGCCGTCTCAAATTTCTGGGCGTTGACTTTTCGATCCTCGTCCAGAATGTGAGCGTAAATGCTGGTAATCATGTCAATCTCCGCATGGCCCGTATCGCCCTGGGTGGCCTTCAGGTCACCGTGGTTGAGTTTCAGCTTGTAGGTTGTACTGGAATGTCTAAGAGAATGAAAGACCACTCTCGGCAGTCCAGCTTCTTCCCGGAGTTTGGAAAACTCTTTCAGGATGATACGATCCTCACAGGGCCGGCCATTGGGAAGTGCAACGACCAGATTAAATTCCTGGTATTCGTCTCCCAGAAAGCCTCTTAATTCATCCTGAGCCGATTTCCACTCACGCAGAATATAGGCAAGAGTTTTTGGCAGCCAGACCTTACGGATACTGGAATCGGTTTTTGGCTTTTTCAGGATCAGCCGTGTACTGGTATTCGGCATAAGCGGATTGAAGATATAATAGATATCTTTCTCTCCAAGCGTTTCAATCGCCCTTTTGGACGCCCTTGCCAGTTCCTTGTCAATGTAGACATAGGCATTGTCATCAGCGATATCTTCATCAGAGATGTGGACATTATCCCAAGTAAGCCCCAGTATCTCGCCCATTCGTAAAGAACAAGCAAAGGACAGGTTCATTGCCACATAGAGCTTGCTGTCCGTACACTTATCCAGAGCTGTCCGGATCATATCCGCGTC
>CALWXU010000098.1 GCA_944385585.1 uncultured Flavonifractor sp. | reverse complement strand
TCCTGGCCGTCGGTCTCCTTCTCGATCATGGAGGCGATGATCACCGCGTCGTTGATGGTGTGGCCGGCGGCCTGGATGTCGGCGCGCATCTGGTCGGTGAAGATCTCGTCAAAGCGGAGGATCATCTTGTTGAGCACGCTCACCGGGTCCTCCCCCATATAGAACTCATAGGTGTCGGGGAAGAGGTAGCCCTCCAGCCGCGTGGCGTCCCCCAGGGGGAGCACCCCCTTGAGGAAGGAGAAATTGAAGTCGTAGTTGGCGGCGGTGTCCTCCAGCTGCTCCACGGTGGACACGCCGTTCTCCTCCAGCAGCTGGAAAATCTGGGCCTGGGTCAGGCCCTCGGGGATGGTGACCGAGGTGACCATCCGGCTGGCGGAGGAGGAGCCCATGCTGGCAATCAGCGCGCGGTAGTCCATATCCGTGTCCAGCTCGTAGGTGCCGGGGGTGATCTTGGCGTCCTCATCCCCGGCCTGGCCGGAGACGTGGGTGAGGGAGCAGAACAGCTGGAACACCATCTTGTACTCGATAAGGCCGGCGCCCTTGAGCTTGTCGGCCACATCGCCCACCGTGTCCCCCTCCGCAATCTCCACCACGGCGGTGAGGGGGGCCTTGTTCAGGGCCAGCACGTCGTTGGCCCACATCCAGCCCACCCCGGCCAGCAGGCAGGAGATGCCCAGCACAAAGATGACATAGAGCAGCACGCCCCACGCCCCAAGGCGCTTTTTCCGCCTGCGGCGGGCGGGGCGGCGCTCTCCCTCCGGGTGGGAGGAGGCGACCCGTTTGCCGCCGTGGCTGCCGTTGGACCGGGCCGGCCGGCCTTCATTCCGATACTCTTCCTGAGACATGGGTTCCACTCCAATCAAAAAGAAACCATCCACCGGGAACCAATCCGCCGCCCCTCACATAGTATGGGCCAGATCAAGCAAGTGAGGTGAATCAATCAATGTGCTGTGGTAACAACGGCTGGGGCGGCAGCGGCTGCCTGTGGATCATCCTGATTCTCATTATCATTTGCTGCTGCTGCGGCGGCAGCGGCAATGGCTGCGGCTGCAGCTGCAACAACAGCTGCGGGTGCAACGACGGCTGCTGTTGAGCCGTTACGTACCGGGCGCGGGGAGCGGGGCGCAGGCCCCGCTCCCCGCCGGTCGTTGTGCGGACGGGCCGTACAGGCCGTCCTCGGTGACCACCAGGTCCACCGGCCGGTCGTGTCCCTCCCGGGGGATGCGCTCCGCCAGCAGCGGGGCGCGGCACAGGCCGGCGGTGAAGCCGGAAAACTCCGCCAGATAGCGGTCGTAGTACCCGCCCCCCTGGCCCAGGCGGCCGCCGGCGCGGTCAAAGGCCAGGCCGGGGGCCAGGATCAGGCCGATGTCCGCCCTGTCCACCAGGGGGCAGTCCGTCCCCGGCTCCAGCATGCCGAAGCGGTGGGGGACCAGGGCGCTGTCCGGCCGGATCAGCCGGGCCTCCATCCCCCCGCCGGGCAGGCACCGGGGCAGGCACAGCCGCTTCCCCCGGGCCCACAGGGCGGGGAAGAGGCGGGCGGTGTCCGGCTCGGCGCCCATGCCGTGGTAGAGGAGCAGGGTATCCGCCCCCTCCGTTTGGGGCAGGGAGAGGAAGCGGGCGAAGAGGGCGTCGTCGCTCTCCCGGCGCTGCCGGGGGGACAGGCCCTCCAGGCAGGCCCGGGCGCGGCGGCGCAGCGCGGCCTTCTCAGCCGTGATAGTGGACGGCATGGGCAACCTGCCGGGCGGCTTCGGCGCCCTTGAGCACCTCCACCAGCTTCAGGCCGAAGGGGAAGGCGGAGCCGGCGGCCTCGGCGGTGACGATGTGCCCGTCCACCACCACGGGAGTGCCCTTCTGCACCACGGCGGAGCCCATCAGCTCCTCCATGCCGGGATAGCAGACGGCCCGCCGCCGGTCCAGAAAGCCCATATTGGCCAGGATGGTGGGGGCGGCGCAGATGGCCGCCAGCCAGCAGCCCTCGTCGTAGCACCGCTGGATCAGCGCCTGGGCCCGGAGGTCCGCCTGAATGGACTCCACGCCGCCCATGCCGCCGGGGAGCACCAGCATGGCCAGCTTGTCCGCGTCCAGGCCGTCCAGCACCCGGTCGGCGGCCACGGTGATGCCGTGGGCGCCGGTGACCCGGGTTCCGCCGATGCCCACCAGCTGGACCTCAATCCCGGCCCGGCGCAGCAGGTCGGCGGGCACCAGGGCCTCGCTCTCCTCAAATCCAGTTCCCAGCAGAATGGCTACCATATTGCAACAGCACCTTTCGTTTTAAATATAATAGGAAGCGGGTTTTCATGTCCCCAAAAGGGGGGCGGCCCGCCCCCAGATCTCACGGTGGATGTCCTCCGCGCTGCGCAGCGCGCCAGAGCCGTCCACGCAGGAGACCCTGACCCAGCCCAGGCAGTCCGCCGCCCGCAGGGCGGTGCGGCGGCACAGGGCCAGGTAATCGGTGTCCACCTCGTGGATGTCGCCGCGGGTGTGGGTGGCCGCCTCCCGGCTGCGGAGCAGCTCCACCGCCCGGTCCGTGGGCATGTCCAGATAGACCACCAGGTCTGGCAGGGGGAGCCCCAGCTTGGCGCACTCAAAGTCGAAGAGCCACCGGAAAAAGTCCTCCCACTGCTCCTCCGGCAGCTTGCAGGCCTGGTGGACGGCGTTGGAGGTGGTGTACCGGTCGGAGAGCACCAGCCCGCCGCCCTGGTAGTACGTCCCCCAGACCTTTTTCCAGGAGGCGTAGCGGTCCACCGCGTAGAAGGCGGAGGCCGCGTAGGGGTTCACGTCGGAGGGGCGGGAGCCGAACTCCCCCCCCAGATACATGCGGATCAGGGCGGAGGACGGCTGTTCATACTGGGGGAAGATCAGCCGCTGGAAGGGGATGCCCCCGGCCTCCATCCGCTCACAGAGCAGCCGGAACTGGGTGGACTTGCCAGAGCCGTCGGTGCCCTCAAAGACAATCAGCCTGCCCTTCACGCCTGATTCCCCCTTCCGGAGAGCCGCGCCCCCGCCGCCTGGAAAAGCACCAGGGGCAGCTTGGCCATGCGGCCGATGCGGCGGGGCTCCTTCATCAGGCGGTAGAGCCACTCCAGCCCCAGCCTCTGAAACCCCTCCGGGGCCCGCTCCACCACCCCGGCGAACACGTCCAGCGCCCCGCCCAGGCCGATCATCAGACTGGCCCCGGTGGCCGGGCCGTGCTCTGCCATCCAAAGCTCCTGCTTGGGGGCCCCCAGGCAGACGAACACCACGTCCGCCGCCGACGCCCGGATGGCCTCCACCACCGGGCCGTCGTCCTGGAAGTAGCCGTCGTGGGCGCCGCAGACGGTGAGCCCGGGATATGCCGCCGCCAGATTGGCGGCGGCCCGCTCCGCCACGCCGGGCTTGGCCCCCAGCAGGAAGAGCCGCCTGCCGTGCCCCGCCATCCAGGCGGCCAGGCCCTGGGCAAAGTCGATGCCGGGCACCTTGCCCCTCAGAGGCCGGCCCAGGATTTTGGCGGAGTAGACCACCCCGATCCCGTCCGGCAGCACCAGATGGGCGTTCAGCAGGACCCTGCGGAAGGGCTCGTTGCGGCGGGCGGCCAGGAGAAACTCGGGATTGGGGGTGACCGCGTAGTGGAAGCCGCCGGCCTCCACCAGGGCGGCACCCTCCGCCACCGCCTCCTCCAGGGTCAGGTTGTCAAAGCCCACGCCCAAAACATCTGTCCTCAAAATCGCAATGCCTCCGATTGGAATTCTGTCCACAATTTGAAGCCATTCTACCACATCCGCCCGAAAAAGTCCATGAGAAAACCGGGAAAAGGAGGAGCGGAAAAATGAAGATTCTGTGAAGAATCGAAAAGTTCCCCGTTGACAAGCGGGGCGTATGTGAGTATAATGAGCACAAGTTATTTCTTTAGCGGCTAAAATCGCTAAAGAGTAGTAGGGATTGGAGGAGACTGAAATGAAAAAGCTTTCTCGGCTGGCCGCTCTGGGCCTGAGCGGCGCTCTGGCCCTGGGCCTGGCCGCCTGCGGCGGCACCGGCACTTCGGAGACGCCCTCCGGCGGGGAATCCCCCGCCTCCGGCGGCGAGTCCCCCGCGGCCGGCACCGTCTACAGCGTGGGCATCTGCCAGCTGGCCCCCCATGACGCGCTGGACGCCGCCACCCAGGGCTTCAAGGACGCCCTGGTGGAGGCCTTTGGCGAGGACGGCGTGACCTTTGACGAGCAGAACGCCGGCGGCGAGTACAACAACTGCGCCACCATCGTGGACGGCTTTGTGGCCCAGAATGTGGATCTGATCCTGGCCAACGCCACCTACTCCCTGCAGGCGGCGGCCTCCGCCACCGCCGATATCCCCATCCTGGGCACCGCCATCACCAACTACGGTGTGGCCCTGGATCTGGACTCCACTGAGGACGGCGTGCTGGGGGGCAACATCTCCGGCACCTCCGACCTGGCCCCCCTGGACCAGCAGGCGGCCATGATCCAGGAGCTGTTCCCCGACGCCCAGAACGTGGGCCTGGTCTACTGCTCCGGCGAGCCCAACTCCGTGTTCCAGGTGGACGCCGTCCAGGGCTACCTGGAGGAGATGGGCTACACCTGCACCCAGTACGCCTTCACCGACGTGAACGACCTGTCCTCCGTGGTGCAGACCGCCTGTGACAACTCCGACGTGCTCTATATCCCCACCGACAACACCGCCGCCAACAACACCGAGACCATTGCCAATGTGGTCATCCCCGCCGGGGTGCCCGTGGTGTGCGGAGAGTCCGGCATCTGCTCCGGCTGCGGGGTGGCCACCCTGTCCATCGACTACTATGAGCTGGGCCAGATCACCGGCGAGATGGCCGCGCGCATCCTCACCGGCGAGGAGGCCGTGTCCGAGATGGCCATCGAGTACGACACCACCCTGGATAAGCTCTACAACGCCGCCAACTGCGAGGCGCTGGGCATCACCGTCCCCGACGACTACCAGCCCCTGGAGTAAAGCAGGCCGAACTGAATCGAAAAAACAGCGGGAATGGGGGTTCAATTCCCGCTGTTTTTTTGTTATACTATAGGACGTATCTCGACATACGACTTGGGAGGCATGAAGCACAATGAATTTCCTGACAAGCCTGGTCAACTCTCTGCCCGGCGCCGTGGGGCAGGGGCTGATCTGGGGCATCATGGCCATCGGGGTCTATATCACCTATAAGATCCTGGACGTGGCCGACCTGACGGTGGACGGCTCGCTGGCCACCGGGGGCGCGGTGGCCGCCCTGTGCATCAGCATGGGGTGGAACCCCTGGCTGGCCCTGCTGGCGGCGACGATCGCCGGCCTGATCGCCGGCCTGGTCACCGGCCTGCTCCACACGGCCTGCGGCATCCCCGCCATCCTGGCGGGCATCCTGACCCAGCTGGCCCTCTACTCCATCAACCTGCGCATCATGGCCATCGGGGACGAGAGCGCCGCCACCAAGGCCACCCTGGCGGTGAGCGTGGACAAGTACGACCTGCTGGTGTCCTCCCGCTATATCCGGGAGCTGGGGCTCAACAACCCCCTGGTGCTGCTGGTGGTCTTTACCGCGGCGGTGATCGCCCTGCTCTACTGGTTCTTCGGCACGGAGCTGGGCTCCTCCCTCCGGGCCACCGGCGCCAACCCCAGCATGGCCAGGGCCCAGGGCATCAACACCAGCACCGCCAAGGTGCTGGGCCTGGTGGTGTCCAACGGCCTGGTGGCCCTGTCCGGCGGCCTGCTGGCCCAGTACCAGGGCAGCTCCACCATCGACATGGGCCGGGGCGCCATTGTCATCGGCCTGGCGGCGGTGATCATCGGCGAGGTGCTGCTGGACAGGGTGTTCCGCAACTTCGCCCTCAAGCTGCTCTCCGCCGTCATCGGCGCCATCATCTACTATGTGGTCATCACCGTGGTGCTCCGCATGGGCCTGGAGTCCACCGACCTGAAGCTGCTCACAGCCCTGGTGGTGGCGGTATTCCTGACCATCCCCTACTGGAAGGGGAGGTATTTCACCAGGGCTGTCCGAAAGGAGGTTGGTAAGCGTGCTTGAGATCAAGGAGCTCTACAAGACCTTCAACGCCGGCACCATCAACGAGAAGCGGGCCCTGAACGGGGTGTCCCTCACCCTGAACAACGGGGACTTTGTCACCGTCATCGGCGGCAACGGCGCGGGCAAGTCCACCCTGCTCAACATGGTGGCCGGCGTCTACCCGGCGGACAGCGGCGCCATCCTCATTGACGGGCAGGATGTGACCCGCCTGCCGGAGCACAAGCGGGCCCAGTTCATCGGCCGGGTGTTCCAGGACCCCATGATGGGCACCGCCGCCACCATGCAGATTGAGGAGAACCTGGCCCTGGCCGCCCGCCGGGGGCAGAGCCGCACCCTCCGCCCCGGCATCACCCGGGCCGAGCGGGAGCGGTATCAGGAGCTGCTGAAGATCCTGGGCCTGGGCCTGGAGAACCGGATGACCAGCAAGGTGGGCCTGCTCTCCGGCGGACAGCGGCAGGCCCTGACCCTGCTGATGGCCACCCTGAAGAAGCCCAAGCTGCTGCTGCTGGACGAGCACACCGCCGC
>CALWXU010000097.1 GCA_944385585.1 uncultured Flavonifractor sp. | reverse complement strand
TGGGCCATGGGCAGCTGGGCCCCGGTGAGCACCACCGGGATGGCGATGCCCCGCAGCATGAAGGAGAGCACCGAGGCCGTATAGGCCATGGTGTCCGTGCCGTGGGTAATCACAATGCCGTCATATTCCGTCCGGTTATCAAACACGCGGCGGGCGATGGTCTGCCACTCCTCCGGCTGGATGTTGGAGGAGTCCAGGTGGAGGATGTCCCGGACAGTGACGTCGTAGTGCTCCAGGAGCCCCTGGGGGAGCAGGCCGGCCAGCCCCGCCCCGTCCAGGCCGGGGGCCAGGCCCCCCGCCGTGGGCAGGGAGGCGATGGTGCCCCCGGTGGTGAGCAGCAGGATGCGGGGGCGCACTTAAAAGGCCTCCGCCAGCTTGTCCGCCCGCTCCATGGCGGCGGCCAGGAGGGCCTCCTTGTCATTCCGCACGTCGTCCAGCCCCTCGGCGTCCAGGCAGAGGAACTCCGGGATGCCATACATGGCGCACAGGGCCCGCAGCTGGGGCGTGCCCATCTCCAGCTCCGTGCCGGCGTAATTGCCCCCCCGGGTGGTGATGAGCAGCAGCTTGGACGCCCTGCACAGCCCCACCATGGCCCCCTGCTGGTCATAGCCGAAGGTGATATCGGTGACGGAGATGCGCTCCAGGTAGATCTTCAGGATGGCGGGGAAGGAGAGATCCCAGAAGGGGGCGGCGATGACGATTTTGTCGGCCCTGGCAAACTGCCGGGCCGGGTCGAACATGGGCTGGTCCAGCTTGCCCGCGTTCCACAGCGCGTCCCGCTCGTCCAGCACCTCCGGGTACTGGGGCTGCAGGCGCTGGGCGCAGAGATCCCGCTCCGTGACCACGGCGTCCGGGCGCCTGGCCTGATAGGCGTCCAGAAAGCGGCGGGCCAGCTTCAGCGTGCGGGACCGCTCTCCCCGCACGCAGGCGTTGATAAACAGCAGGTTTTCCATGGTATTCACACTCCTGAGCAGATTGTTCTCAGCTGCCTCTATCCTATCACAGCGGGCGGCGGGATGCAAGAGCGCGGGGGCCGCTCGGACGGTCCCCGCGCTCTGTTCTGACGCCGCCGCCTGGGTCAGCCCCGGCTGGCCAGTACCTGGAAGCCATAGTCCAGCAGGGCCGTGCTGTCGGCGTAGCGGTCCTCCTCCGTGTCCGCGTGCATGATCACGCTGATCACCCGGCGGCCGTCCCGCTCCGCCGTGGCGCTGAGGCAGCAGCCCGCCGCGGCGATGGTGCCCGTCTTGAAGCCGTCCGCCCCCTCGCAGGCGTAGTCCCCGCCGGGCAGCAGCTGGTTGGTGTTCTCGTAGGTCCGGCCGTCCTCCAGGGTCACCGAGGTGCAGGAGGTGTACTCCAGCATCTCCGGGAACCGCTGGATGCACTCCCGCACCAGCGCGGCCTGGGAGCTGGCGGTCATATAGTGGACGTGGGCGCCGTGGCTGTTTTCATATTCGGCGGTCATGCCCAGGCGCTGGGCGGTCTCGTTCATCCGCTGGACAAAGGCCTCCTCCGAGCCGGAGATATACTCCGCCATGACCACGCAGCTGGCGCTGGCCGAGGGCAGCAGGATCAGGCGCAGCAGGGTGTCCACCGACAGGGTGGAGCCCTCCTCCAGAGGGACGGAGCTGGGATAGCTGGCCGCGTCCCGGGAGATCTCGGCACAGAAGGCGCTGACCGGCACCTGGGTATCCAGGGTGAGATTGCCGGCCTCCAGCTCCTCAAAGATGAGATAGGCCGTCATGACCTTGGTCATGGAGGCCGGCACCGCCATAACGTCGGCCTGCTTGGCATACAGCGTCTCGCCGGTGTCGTAGTCCATGACCACGGCGTAGTCGGCGTTGATCTCCGGCGGCGGGGGCGGCGTGGGGCGCGGGGTGGGCTCCACCGTGGGAGTGGGCGCGGGGGTGGGGGCCTGCTCGGCGGCGGGAGCGGCGGAGCAGCCGGCCAGAATCAGCATGGCCAGGGCAAGGCCCAGAGCGAGGGCGCGTCTCAAGGGCAAAAACCTCCTTCATTCTCTCTTTTTTTCTCTGCTTCGACAGATATTTCCATGAGAGAATTATATGCCCTCTCCACACGCCCCGTCAAGGTGCAGGGGCGCTTTTCTCCCCAACGCGCCCCATTTCACGGTGCCCCGGACAGCCAGTCCCGGATGTCCCCCAGGGTCTCGGCCCCTGTCAGGTCGAGCTGGCTGCCCTCGATGCGGGCCACCTGGTTTCCGTCTCGTAATATCAGCCCGCTATATTCCCCATCGGAATAGATCCAGGCCCGGTCGAAGCCCAGCTCCGCCTCCTGGAGGGAGGCTACGCCGTGGAAATGGAGCTGGCGGAGGCGCCGGCCGTCCCCCTCGGCGGCCTGGAAATCCTCGCAGACCATCCCGGCCAGCCAGCTGACCCGGCAGTCCACCCGCTCCACCCACAGGTCGCCCTCTGCCTCGCTGAACCGCCGGTACTCAAAATAGTCCCCCAGCACCGAGCGGCTCTCTGTCGTATATCCCGTATAGCCGTCCACATCGTATGTCCGCCCATCGTCCGCGGCCAGCAGGATACACAGGGCAGTGGCGGCGATCAGCACTCCGCAGACCAGGGGCCACGCCCCCCGAAAGCGGGCCGCCCCCCGCCGGGGTACGGGGAAGGGCTCCCCCTCCGCCGCCGCCCGGCGGCACTGTTTCCGGTAGAATACCACCCGCAGGCCCAGGAACACCGTGAGCCCCAGCCACAGGAGCAGGAGCAGCTGGGCCAGCATGGCCCCGTTGGACAGGAACAGCTCCCACAGCCGGGGCAGATCCCAGATGTACCGCCCTACCGCCCACACCGCCCAATAGACGGCGATATAAAGCAGGCTCCACGCCTGGCTGGACAGGGTCTTTTTCCACACGTCCTCCCACTCCACGCCCTCGTCGGTCTGAATGGGGGCGGGGTTAGCCCCCTCCTTGGCCTTGAAGTAGAACAGGCCGCCGTCCTCGCCGAGCAGCTCCCATCCCGCCTCGCCGCACAGGGCCAGGTAATCCGCCCGGGCGTCCGTGTCCCTCCGCCGTATGCTGGTCCACCGGGCGGGCTCCACCCAGCAGGGGCGGGGGCGCTCCGCGCGGCGAAAGGTGGCGGTGAACAGCCCCGCCTCCTCCAGCTCCCAGCCCTGCTCCGCCAGCTCATCCAACTCCGCCTGGGCCGCCTTGGCGTCCTCCACAGTGTAGTGGAACCAGCGGACGCGCCTGCGCTTCTCTCTCATGGCCGAGACCTCCTTCCCTCTGCTCCGCGGGCCGCCCGCCGGGGCCGCCGCCTTTTATGCGCCGCTCCCCAGCTGGTTCCAAACAGCCTCCAGATGGCTCTCGTCCAGCAGCCCCTGGTTGCACTCCACCCGCAGCACCGCGTTCCCCCGGCGGAACAGCCAGGTGTCATAGCGGGCATCCTCCGGGCGCTCCGCCGCCGGAACGTACCACACGCCCGCATACCCCGCCAGCGGCGGCCTGGAGGCCGCCCCCGCCTCCGCCCGGTACTCCGCCAGCAGCCGGTCGGCCAGGGCGGTGCTCCGGGTGTTCCAGCACGTGCCGCTCAGAAATCGGGAGTCGTCAAGCTCGTCCCCCTCCTCCCACCGGCTGTAGGAGACCAGAAGAGACGCCTCCTCCGGAAAATGAACGCACCAGGTGTCCTCCCCCTCCAGCACCTGGGCCTCCGCCATGGGGCTGCGGGGATAGAAGGGGGCTGTCAGGCCATCCGGCGTCACATGGGGCAGCACAATAGCCGCCGCGGCCACCGCCATCATCACCGCGGCATACCGCCGCCGGTGGGCCAGCTCCGGCTCCTCCCTCCGGAGGAGGACAATGAGCGCGCCGATGAAGGTGCCCAGGGCCCAGCCCCGGTTGACGCTTCCGTCCACCGCATCCAGGGCCAGCGGGAACAGGAGGGAAAAGGCCCAGAGCCACCCCAGCAGGCAACAGGAGGCCGCGACGCCCGCGCTGACCGGGCCTGGCACCGGGAAGGGCTCCCCCGCCCGGGCACACCGCCGCCACTGCCAGAGGCGCAGGCCCATGCGCAGCAGCCACGCCAGGCCGCCCGCCGTCAGCAGGGGCAGGAGGAGCAGCAGGACGGCCCCAAAGCTGGTATGGGCCATCACCCCCGCCACATCCGTCCAGCGGGGTCCTTCTATCCCGGCCGCAAGGCCCACGATCAGGAGGAACAGCAGACAGGCCGCCACAACCCCGCCCCCGATGAGCATCCGCCGGAGCACCTTGCCCCGGAAGCGCTGATACTCCAGCTCACTGTCCGTCTGGATGGGGGTGGTGTCCGCCGGGGCCTCATAGATCACGCGGTAGGTCACCCGGCTGTGCCGCCGCCAGCCGGCCTGGGCCAGCAGGGCGCCGTAGCTCCACCCGTCCCCACGCACCGGGTCGCTCCAGTCGATGCAGTAGCACACCGGCGCCTCCGCCGGCACAAAGGCGGCCAGCAGGCCCAGCCAGACCCGCTCCAGCCGCCAGCCCGCCGCCGCCCGGCGGTTGAGCATGGCCTCCGCCGCCTTGATGTCCATGATCGGGTAAGTAAACAGGGAAAACCGCCGCTTCATCGTCCTTCCTCCTCCATAACCCGCTCCCAGTCCGCCGCCTGCCGTTGGATGCGCTGGTACTCCGCCCGCAGGGCCTGCTCCCCCGCGTCCGTCAGCTGGTAGTACTTCCGGTTCTCCTCCATCCGGGTGAAGCGGATCAGCCTGTCCTTCTCGAACCGCTCCAGCAGGGCGTACAGCGTCCCCGCCCCCACGTTTACCCGGCCGCCGGTGAGCTCGGTGATGGTCTGCATGATGCCGTAGCCGTGACGCTCCCTCCAGAGGGCCAGCAGGACATAGAACATCTGCTCGGTCAGGGTCTCCAGCTTTTTGCGGGCCATCCGCCTCACCTCCCGACTATATCGATGTTCGGTATAGTTATAGTATATCAATATTCGATATATGTCAAGCACAAAAAAGGAGGGCCCCCGGCCCTCCTCTGTCATGGCTCCGCCACCATCTGGAACCAGCGGCTTTTTACCGCCGCCGCCTTAAAGCCCGCATTGCGGTAGAGGGAGAAGGCCTGCCGGTTGTCCGTGGCCACCAGCAGTCGGCAGCGGCTGCGGCCCAACGCCGCCAGCTCCCCCATGACGGCGAGGAGCAGCGCCCGCCCCAGCCCTTTTCCCTGGAAATCCCGGTGGATGGCAATCCCCTCAATTTCCGGCACCGCTTCGGCCAAATTCAGCTCATAGAGCCCCACCGCCACACCGTCCGACACGGCGAAGCCGCAGCGGTGCGCCCCGTCCAGGGCCTCCTCCAGCTCTCGGGGGCCGTAAGTGGCCGAGTTGGGCAGATCGAAAAAGCAGGCGTTGTGGAGGGCCAGCCAGGCCCCGCCCCTGGCCCGGGTCAGGGGCTCCAGCGTCAGCGCCGCCGGCGGCAGGGGCAGCTCCGCCAGGGGCCGCTCCATCCAGAGCATCTCCCTGGCCTGAATCAGGCGGAAGCCGTCCCAGCGCCCCTCCTCCAGAGGGCAGGCCGGGTCGGTGGAGGTGACGCAGAGCTCTGAGGCCCCTGCCGCCAGCAGCTCCTCCCGCCCCCTGGCCAGGGTCTCCCCCAGCGCCTGGGGGGCACAGCGGCGAAGGAGCAGGTAGCCCACCCCCTTTGCTGCGATCTCCCGTGTCACCAGTTCATAGGCCGGCTCCATATGTCCTCCCTTCCGCCGGGCAGGTTCGTCCCCCGGCTGTCGTCTCCCCTCAAGTGCAGGCAGGTTAAGAAGCGCCGTTCCCCGCAGGGCCGGTGCGGCTGGGGGCCGGGAAGCCGCCCGCCGTTCACTCCGCCCCGGGCGCTCCAGCCTCCCCCGCGTCCAGCCGTACCGGCACGGTGTGGTCGATCCACAGCTCGTCCGGCTCCACCCGGCAGCCCAGCGCCAGCACCTCCACGCCGGCCGCCGCCGCCCGGCGCAGGGCGCCGCCAAAGGCCGGATGGGTGGTGTCGTTGGGGGCGAAGTCTTTCATCCCGGGCATCTGGATCACGAAGCACACCGCCGCGGCGTAGCCCTCGGCCTGGCAGGCGATCAGCTCCTCCATGTGCTTCACCCCCCGCTCCGTGGGGGCGTCGGGGAATCGGGCGTGGCCGTCCTCCTCCAGAGTGACTCCCTTTACCTCCACAAAGCCCCGCCGGCCGCCGGCGGCCTCCCAGTAAAAGTCGAAGCGGGATCTGCCCCAGGTGGTCTCCGGCCGCAGCAGGGTAAGCCCCGGCACAAAATGGCCCGCCTCCGCCCACTCCCGAAACACCTGGTTGGGGGCCTGGGCGTCCATGTTGACCAGCAGGCCTCCCTTGTCCACCGCGATCAGGTCGAAGCGGGTCTTGCGGGCCGGGTTATCGCTCTCCTGGAGATAGACTCTGGCGCCCGGTACCAGCAGCTCCCGGCAGCGGCCGGTGTTCTTCACGTGGCAGACCACGGGCTGTCCGTCCAGCTCCACGTGGGCCACAAATCGGTTGGGGCGGTTCAGGAAGCGCCCAGCCCAAATCTTGGAATAGCGCATGTCGGCTTCCCCTTTCCGGATAAGCAAAAGACGGACTTCTTACGAAGTCCGTCCTCTGTGTCGGCATTACCTATTTTCCCGGTCCGTCTCCAGACAAGTATCTTCGGCGCAGGTGAGCTTAACTTCCGTGTTC
>CALWXU010000096.1 GCA_944385585.1 uncultured Flavonifractor sp. | reverse complement strand
GGGGTGGTGCTGGCCGTGCTGGCCCTGGTGGCCTACCGCCGGCGGCAGCTGGAGACCGCCGGCGACGTGGTCAGCGTCTCCTGGGTGCGCCCGGTGTTCAAGTACGGCGTGGCCTTCTGCGCCGCCATTGCCCTGGGCGTGTTCTTCTACGACTTC
Organism: uncultured Flavonifractor sp.; assembly: GCA_944385585.1. Taxonomy (GTDB): domain Bacteria; phylum Bacillota; class Clostridia; order Oscillospirales; family Oscillospiraceae; genus Flavonifractor. The sequence goes on along the minus strand of CALWXU010000096.1, from coordinate 6,495 downwards.
TGCGCCGCCCTGCTGCCCCGGGGGGCCTGGGGGCTGCTGCTCATGATGCTGCTGTGGGGCGCGGTGGGCTACTTCGTGGCGGAGATGCTGCTGCGCAAGAGGTTCTGGGTGTTCCGGGGGAGCTGGAGGGGCTGCGCGGTCCTGCTGTGCTGCCTCACCGCCGCCATGTGCGTCATGGAGCTCGACCTGGCGGGCTTCGAGCGCCGGGTGCCCGCCCCGGGGCAGGTGCGGTCGGTGACCCTGGTCACCGGGGACACCGCCCCCTACGACGACTTCAACCGCTACCAGTTCGACCTGGACAGCCCGGCGGAGGTGGACGCCGTCCTGGCCCTCCACCAGGCCATTGTGGACCGGAAGGACGAGATCGAGGGGGCGGATACCTTCTATGCCTATGAGACGGTCGGCGGCCTGGAGGTGGAGCGGGAGCGCTGGACCACCCTGAACCTCCACTACAGGCTGTCCGACGGCTCTGTCCTGATGCGGCGCTATGACATGCCCGTCACCCAGGCGGACCTGGACAATCCGGACGCCCCGGCCGCCCGGCTGGAGGCCATCCTCAACCGGCCGGAGCTGGCGCTGCGGACCTACCTGGGGGGCGTCCGGGAGGGGGACGCCCTGGTCAACGCGGTGGTGAACCTGTACGACCCGGAGAGCGGGGACTACTCCGAGCAGCGCGTGGACAGCGCCGGGCTGGAGGCGCTGCTGTCCGCGGTGGAGGCCGACCTGGCCGACGGCGGCCTGGGCCGCCGCTACCTGCTGGAGGACGAGGAGCGGCTGAACCTCTGCTACCTCAACGACCTGACCCTCACCTTCTGGCCCTCCGGCCAGGACGGCCGGCCCATCGTCGGCGGCGACCGGGCCTACTCCATCACCATCTCCCTCCAGACCACCGCGGACCGCACCCTGGCCGTGCTGGGGGAGTACGGCGTCGATCCCGGCAGCCTGGTCACCCAGGCCCAGGCCCAGCGGCAAGGGCTCTTCTGACAGGCGGCCGTCAAACCGCCCGGTTCCCATTTTCGAACCGGGCGGTTTATTTTTTTGAAAAATCCCTGTTGTTCCGATTAGTCTCTGGTTGATTTTTTCCATGCGGCAGGGTATAATTGAGCGCGAAGGGTATTTTCGGTACGGGAAGAAACAAAAACACATATCTGGAGGTTACTGTCATGAAAGAGGTCTACATTGTCAACTGCTGCCGGACAGCGGTTGGGTCCTTCGGGGGCAGCCTGAAGGATGTGCCCGCCACCGAGCTGGGCGCCGTGGTGGTGAAGGAGGCGCTGAACCGGGCGGGCGTGAAGCCGGAGCAGGTGGACGAGCTGATGTTCGGCTGCGTGCTCACCAGCGGCCTGGGGCAGAACGTGGCCCGGCAGGTGGGCGTGAAGGCCGGCCTTCCCTACTCCGTGCCCGCCTACACCGTGGGCATGGTGTGCGGCTCCGGCATGAAGAGCGTCATCGAGGGCGCCCGTGCCATCCTCTGCGGCGACGCCGAGGTGATCGTGGCCGGCGGCACCGAGAACATGTCCGCCGCCCCCTATGCCCTTCCCAACGAGCGCTGGGGCGCCCGGATGGGGGACAAGAAGGTGGTGGACACCATGATCAAGGACGGCCTGTGGGACGCCTACAACAACTACCACATGGGCACCACGGCGGAGAACATCTGTGACGTGTGGGGCATCACCCGGGAGGAGCTGGACGAGTTTGGGGCCTCCTCCCAGCAAAAGACGGAGGCGGCCCAGAAGTCCGGCCGGTTTGAGGACGAGATTGTCCCCGTGATGATCAAGAAAAAGAAGGAAATGGTGCCCTTCCAGGTGGACGAGTTCCCCCGGGCCGGGGCCACTGTGGAGGGCCTGGGCAAGCTGAAGGGGGCGTTCCCGGTGGGCCCCGAGGGGGTGGAGGAGGAGATTGTCCACACCTTCCAGCCCGCCCAGGTGCATGAGGCCGACGCCCACAAGCACGAGCCCCGGGTGACCGCCGGCCAGGCCAGCGGCATCAACGACGGCGCTGCCGCCATCGTGCTGGCCTCCGGGGAAGCCGTTGAGAAGTACGGCCTGAAGCCCATGGCCAGGCTGGTGAGCTGGGGACAGGGCGGCGTGGACCCGAAGATCATGGGCGTGGGCCCGGTGCCCGCCTCCCGCCAGGCCATGGACAAGGCCGGGCTGACCATCTCCGACATTGACCTTATCGAGGCCAACGAGGCCTTTGCCGCCCAGTCCATCGCCGTGGCCCGGGAGCTGGGCTTTGACATGAGCAAGGTGAACGTCAACGGCGGCGCGGTGTCCATCGGCCACCCCATCGGCGCCTCCGGCGCGCGGATTATCGTCACCCTGCTCCACGAGATGGCCAAGCGCCCCGAGGCCAAGCGCGGCCTGGCCACCCTGTGCATCGGCGGCGGCATGGGCGTCACCACCATCTTCGAAAAGTGCTGAGTTTTCTGCGCACCACATCCCGGGCAGGCTGATCCCGCCCGGGGTGCCTTCCCCATATCAGTAAAAAACAGGAGGTAATATCCATGCCCAAGTTTGTTTCTGTGGAAGAGGCGGCCGCTTATGTGAAGGACGGTATGACCGTCATGATCGGCGGCTTCCTGGGCTGCGGCAACCCCCATCACATCATCGATGAGCTGGTCAAGCGCGGCGTCCAGGATCTCACCATCATCTCCAACGACTCCCCCCCCACCGGCTACGGTCTGTCCAAGCTCATTGACAACCATCAGGTCAAGCGCCTGATCACCTCCCACGTGGGCCTGAACCCGAACGTGGCCGAGCAGATGAACGCCGGCGAGCTGGAGGTCAACCTGACCCCCCAGGGCTCCCTAGCGGAGATGGTGCGGGCCGGCGGCGGCGGCTTGGGCGGGGTGATTACCCCTACCGGCCTGGGCACTCTGGTGGAGGAGCAGAACCCCTTTGTCCACGGCAAGATCACCATTGACGGCCGGGAGTATCTGGTCATGAAGCCCGTCCACGCCGACGTGGCCCTCATCAGCGGCCACACGGTGGACAAGGCGGGCAATGTCTGGTACAAGGGCACCTCCCGCAACTTCTGCAGCCTGATGGCCACCGCCGCGGACGTGGTCATCTGCGAGGCCGACCACGTGGTGGAGACCGGCGGGATCGAGCCGGAGAATGTGGTGACCCAGGGCATCTTTGTGGACTACATCGTGGACGGAGGGAAACTGTAATGGACAAGAATGTGATTAAGAGCACCATTGCCGCCCGTGTGGCCAAGGAGCTGAAGGACGGCGACGTGGTCAACCTGGGCATCGGCCTGCCCACGATGGTCCCCAACTTCCTGCCCCAGGACGTGCATGTCACCCTCCACGCCGAGCTGGGCTGCGTGGGCGCCGGCCCCCGGCCCGCCCCCGGTGAGGAGGACTACTACGTGGTGGACGCCGGCGGGCAGCCCTCCTCCTGCACCCTGGGCGGCTCCTTCATCGACAGCGCCACCTCCTTCTGCATCATCCGCGGCGGCCATGTGGACGCCACCATCCTGGGCTGCCTGGAGTGCGACGAAGAGGGCAACATGGCCAACTGGATCATCCCCGGCAAGAAGTGCCCCGGCATGGGCGGCGCCATGGACCTGGTGGTGGGCGCCAAGAAGGTGATCGTGGCCATGGAGCACACCGCCAAGGGCAGCCCCAAGATCCTCAAGAAGTGCCGCCTGCCCCTGACCGCCATCCAGTGCGTCAACCTGATCATCACCGAGATGGGCGTGATGGAGGTCACGGACAAGGGCCTGGTGCTCAAGGAGATCCACCCCGAGTTCACGGTGGAGCAGGTGCAGGAGGCCACCGAGGCCCAGCTGATCATCTCCCCCGACCTGAAGCCCATGTGCTGATGCCCCGCCCTTTGGCGGCGGAGCCCATATTCTGCTGCAAAACCCCCGCCCATGTCCTCATGGGCGGGGGTTTTTCCGGAATCACAGGGAAAGCTCTTGCAATTCTCCTCTGTTTCGGTTAAAATTGGGAGGTGGAAACATAAATTGCGGCAGGCCGCGGGGTGTTCCAGCACCCCACGGCCCTGTACGAGTGAACGCAGCACTCAGCACAGCAATCATAGATTGCGCCATGGGCCTATTATACCCATTTCCCGCCCTTTTTTCAAGGCCGGGATCGCGGGGGATCATAGGCTGTGTGTTCGCATTGATTTTTCAAGGCGGTGTTGAGCTTCCCACTCGGCACCGCCTTTTATGTTTCCGCCGGACGCCCCGGGCGGGGGCCCTCCCCCCGCCCTTTGGGGCTCTGTCGGAAAACGGAGGCACCCGGCGGGGTGGAGGGCGGCCTGCTCCACCCCGCGCCTGCTGATGGGGCCGCGCTTTGGAGGTGATGCCCTCTGACCGCCGTGTAAAATCCCCGCCGTCTTTCCCGCCGCACGGCCTGTCCGGCCTGGGATCATTGTGCGGGCCGGCCCCTTCCGCGGGAAGATCTTTTCAGATGCTCTTAAATGTGAAAAAAGTTTTAATAGTTGAATTCCCAGTATTTTTATGGTATTATTTGTTCCGGAATTCGTTATACTGCCGCACCGCCGGCGGCAGCCCCTGTCCGGCCCTGCGCAGAGAGCGAATACCAGGAGAGAAAGAGAGGTCATTTATGCGTACCTACAACATTGAAGTGGGGGGCACCCCCTACGTCATCAAGCAGCGGGCCTACTCTGTGGAGATCAACGGCCAGCGGTACGCCTACCGCAAGCTGCCCGGACGGCGGGTGCTGTTTCTGACGCTGGAGGTGGATCTCCCCATCCCGGAGGGGGAGGTCATGCTGGTGATGGGGATGTGGAGCATGGAGCTGGTGGTAAACGGCGTGCGCGTCCGCTCCGGCAAGCCCTACGCCCCCATCGGCAAGGTCCCGGCGTGGGCCTATGTGGTCTGTGTGCTGGATCTGCTGCATATCGTCAATGGGGCCCTGGGCGGTGTGGCGGCCATCATCGGCATCCTGCTCACCATCCGGCTGTCCGTGTCGGAGGATCTGGCCCCCGCTTTGCGTCTGGCGTTGAGCCTGGTCTATCTGGTGGCCTCGTGGATTGTTTTGTTCCTCATCGCCATCCTGATTCATGCGGCCGGCGCGGCCATCTACCTCTCGTAAGGGGGGCGGCGCACCGTGTATGGACCACATACAACCAACCCGTCCAACCCCGTGCTGAAGGTGGGCTGTGTCCTCATGATCGTGGGCGGCGCGGCCTCCGCGGTCTGCAACATACTGGGCCTCCTGATCTCCCTGAACACCCTGGCCATGCTCAACGGGGGCAGGTTCGGCTATCTGGAGCGGCAGATGCGGGAGGCCACAGACGGCCTGCTGGGCGCGGAGGAGGCCGTGGACATCATCCTCGGCCTGATGGTGCTGGTCATCGCCGTCATCGCCGCCATGCTGATCATCGATCTGGCGGTGGGCTTCGTGGGGCTGGGCCGGGCCCGTCAGCCGGAGAAATACCGCTTTTTCCTGGTCTGGGGCATCGTTCTGCTGGTCATCGGGTCCCTGGGCACCCTGTTCAGCGGGGTGCTGACCCTGAGCGGCCTGACCTCCCTGGTGTGCGGCGTGGCCGCGCCCATCCTGTTTCTCGTGGGGGCCTCCCAGCAGAAGCGGGCCCTCCTGGCGTCCCAGTCCCAGGCCGTCCGCTGGTAACGGGCCCCCGGCCCCGCCGGGGCCATCACCATACATAGAAGGAAAGACGAGGTAAGAAGCTATGAAAAAGCGCATCCTGTCCCTGGCCGCCGCGGCCTGCCTGATCCTGTCCCTGGCCGCCTGCGGCGGCAAGCCCTCCCTGGAGAGCTACCTGAACTCCGACGAGATGCAGTCCACGCTCTCCTCCACGGTGGAGCAGTTCGAGGCCCAGGGCATGGGCGTGGAGGTGTACGCCGAGGGCGACGAGCTCCGCTATGAGTTTACCATCTCCAGCCTGACCGGCCTCAGCGACGACGACCGCGCCCTCTATGCCGAGACCCTCCAGGCCGCCATGGACGCCGTGTCCACCACCTTTGAGGACATCGCCGCCCAGGTGTCCGACGCCGTGTCCAACGACAGCGTGACCGTGGTGGTCACCTACCTGGACGGGGACGGCGGCGAGCTGTTCTCCCAGTCCTTCTCCCCCGCCGAGGCGGAATAGCCGCCCGCGCATACCAGGGGCGCCGCTCTGCGGCGCCCCTTCCTTCTGCCCGCGTCAGAATTGCGGCTTGATTTCTCCCCGCCTTGTGTTATCATGGTGGTAGCATGAAAAGGAGGCGGTTACATGATCGATCTGACGGTCCACCGGGACGTGCTGGCGCGCAACATCCGGAAGGCCCGGGAGAACGGCGTGATCATCCCCACGTTTGAGAACATGCGCAACCCCGAGACCGTGCCGGAGGCGGTGAAGGAGCGGCTCAAATCCGTGGGCCTGTGGGACGTGAACCCCCTGAACCTGTTCCGCATCACCTGGAAGAACCAGCCGGTGGAGGCCGGCGGCCTGTACCGGGACGTGCCCAACTACATCGAGCTGCCCCCCGCCCTCACCGGCGTGAAGGCCCGCA
>CALWXU010000095.1 GCA_944385585.1 uncultured Flavonifractor sp. | reverse complement strand
GGCGGCGTGTTTGACTACACCATCGCCTTCCTGTCCAGCGACGGCTCCCAGGACAACGTGGCAGCCACCTATACCTTACGCATCGACCTGAGCGGCTACACCATCACCGCCGACGCGTAACTTCGTCCCCGGCGGCCAGAAGAGACGCAAAACAGCCGCAGGGCGGGCCAGCTTGGCCCGCCCTGCGGCTGTTCATCTGCCTGTCCGTCTCTCACCGGCCCGCTCCGCCGCCAGCCAGAGCAGCGCCGCGGACAGGGCCGCCAGGCTGAACCACTGGGAGGTGGAGAGGGGCCCCAGAAAGCCCCTGACCAGGTCCCCCCGAAAAAACTCCAGCACAAAGCGGAGGGGGGCGTAGGCCAGCAGGTAGGCCCGCAGGACATGCCCCGGCCGCGCCGCCCGGGGGGCATACCACAGGAGGAAGGCGCACAGCGCCAGCTCCGCCCCCGCCTCCCACAGCTGGACGGGGAACCGGACCCCGCCGGGGCCGGCGGGGGAGGCCGGCACGGACACGCCCCAGGGCGGGTCCAGCTCCACCCCGTAGCAGCAGCCGGCACAGAAGCAGCCCACCCGGCCCACGGCGTGGGCCAGGGGGATGGCCGGCGTCAGCACCGGGAAAAAATCCGCCAGGCGGAGCCGGAAATACCGGGCGGCCCCCCAGGCCCCGGCCACCGCGCCGGCCAGGCCTCCGTAGAACACCATCCCGCCGGAGAGGTAGCGGGCGGAAAACACCTCCGGCTCTGTCCACAGCAGGGGGAGCTCCGCCGCCAGCCGGGGCAGCAGGGGGAGCAGATAGAGCAGCTTGGCCCCCAGCAGGGCCCCCACGGCCCCCAGCACATAGAGATAGGCGCAGTCGTCCCGGGACAGGCCGAAGGCCCGGCACCTGGCCAGGGCCGCCAGCAGACCCAGCGCGACGCCCGCCAGACCCAGCAGGCCATAGGTGGGCACCGCCCGCCCGAACAGCTCCACAAAGGGCAGCATACCCCTTCCCCCCTTCCGGCAAAAAGGCGCGGCGGCCCGTGGGCCGCCGCGCCGCTTTTGTCCATGCGGCCGCTTACATCAGGAAGCCGACCACCCCCACGGTGGCCGCGCACGCAATACAGGCCACCAGGGTAAGCGACCCCAGCACCACCGCTATCACAGAGAGCACAAAGCCCGCCATGCGCATGCTGTCGTCATACCCCATGGCCTTGGCCCTGGATGAAACCACCAGTCCGGCGGCGCCCAGGATGAGGCCCAGCAGGCCGTTGACAAACAGAGCTGCCACCACGCCCACAATGCCCAGGACCAGCGAGATGACGGCCTCGTTCCGGCCGGGGATATTCTGATTATACATCGGTTTTCTCCCTTCCCTCGAACCCGGTTGTATTTGGTCGGATCAGACCCCGTTCCAGTATACCCAACGCCCGCGGCCCTGTCAAGGCGTTTGTCGCAGGCCCCCTCTCCAGGGAACGCCGTGATTCCACAGGAACTTGAAAATTCCCGTCAATTTAACGGGGATCCCGACGGCTGATCCGAATTCCTCATACTGCCGGATTTTCTTCCCGGTTTCCTCTGTCCCGGCGGTCAGTTCCCGGCGGGTTTTCTCCCCCGGCTTCGTCATGGCTGGCCGCTCCTCTGCCCGCAGGCAGAAAAAGAGCTGCTGTTTCCAGATTGGAAAGAGCTGCTCTCGGTAAATGTATTGGGTTGTTTCAGCTGGCGGCAGGCTCCCCGATAAATGGGAATTGGTCTATTCACCATATATGGAATTCATTTCATTGGCAGGGCATTTGCGTGCTACCCATCCATCAAAAAAATCAAAAAAAATGTGCGGTATTCAGGCGATATAAGCTGTGAAATCAAATTTCCGGCTGATGTAACAATCAGTGTATTGCATTCCCGTTCTTGTGCTTTCCGAAAATGATCCCATAAGGCTGTGAACAAGCCTGCCTCATCTCAGCCTGTCAGCGGTGCTGTGGAGGCGGATATGGATGGGGAGGCCTTATCATCAGACCCAATCCAGGCAGCGCCTGCTGTTTGGCAGACCGGCAGATCTTATTTCCTCCCCGCTGGCCCTGAAACGGGGGTCACAGGTGGAAGCGGCGGCGGGCCTCCTCCCGCAGGGAGGGCACCCGCCGGATCACCAGCAGGGGGATGACCAGGCCCACGCACACCACCAGCACCACCAGGGACCAGGAGGGCGACCACGCATGGTACAGCCACCGGTCCACCAGCAGCTCCACACCCAGGGAAAACACGCCCACACTGCCGATGAGGATGGTGACGGTGGTAATGACAGACCGGCGGTAGACCAGCAGCACCAGGCCCAGCAGCAGGAGCGCCGCCCCTCCCCACAAGATCAGCGGGGCGGCCAGGCCCAGGAACCAGTCACGTCCGTTCAGATTCACCGAAATCAGGTAGACGTACAGCAGCACCGCCCCCACGTCCACCCCAAGGCGCAGCAGCAGGTGCATCCCCCGGGCCAGCAGGGATGGCACCAGCCACAGCCACAGCAGCAGCGCCGCGCCGATCACATAGAGGGACCAGGCACGCCCGGCCTGGAGGAACAGGTTGAGCACGCCGCAGCACACCGCCACCGAGGCAAGCATGGCGGTGATGAGCAGGGCCAGCTCCACCTTGGAAACCGGGGGCACCTCCCCCCGCTGGGTGGGAAAGGGCCTGGGCGAGGCGGTGTCCACCGGCTGGCCGGGATCCGCCACCGGCGTGTGGCACAAGGGACAGAAGGACGCGGTGGAGTCCAGCTCCACCCCGCAGTGGACGCAGTAGGACATGGCGTTTCCTCCTCTCGTGGGCTATCTGGCCCGGTTGCTCTCCACCTTCACCGGCACCCCGTCCCGCACCAGGAAGCGGAAAAACTCCCGCTCGGTGTCCGTCTCCGCCTCCGTCCCGGCAAAGGTGATGGCCATGGTGTCGCCATAGCTCATGGAGGCGCAGTTGGGCCGGGGGGTGGTGGCCTGACCCAGGATGACCTCCATCCGCTGGATATGCGGGGCCATCTCCGCCGGCACCGGGAAGGGGCCCGGGTTGGTATAGGTGCCGGAGTAGGGCAGCACCCCCGCCAGCTTGTAGCCCAGTGACATCACCGGGTTTTTCAGCACAATGGGCACCAGCTGCAAGAGCCGGTTGCGGGTGAAGCGGACGTTGCCGGACAGCTCCGCCTGCATCCGCTGCCGGCTGATGGTCAGGCGGAGGTAGTGGTGGACCTGGGAGAGCACCTCCTCAAACGTGTAGCTGCCCAGGGCCGGGTCGACGGCGGGCCTGGCCGTCAGGATAAAGTTGCGCAGGGTGTCTGACGGGAACCAGGGCCGCAGGTTGATGGGGATGGCCAGGGCCACCGGACGCTCCTTCCGCGGGGCCTCCCGGTGCTGCTTATCCAGCAGCACCTTCAGCAGCACCGCCGTCAGATACTCGGTGATCGACGCCCCCCGCGCCCCCGCCCGCGCCTTCAGCGCCGACACCGGACAGAAGCCTATGGTCACATTGAAGGTATAAAAGGGCTCCGCCGTACCGTTGTTCGGATAGGCCCGCTTCCCCCGCTTCTCCCGCCGGGGGCGGACCGTGGCGTACCGGCCGTAGGCGTCCTCCCGCTCCTCCGGCCTGGGCGGCTCGTTCACGTCCAGGATGCCATGGGTGTTGGGGATGTCGTACCCCAGCTCCCGCAGATACACCGCCAGCAGGGTCTTGAAGAACACCAGGGCCCCCGCTCCGTCGCTGACGGCGTGGAACACCTCCAGGGAGATGCGCTTTTCATAGACATAGAAGCGCACCAGCCAGCCGTTGTCCTCCCGGAAGCGCACCGGCTGGCAGGGGTTGGAGATGTCCTCCTTCACAAAGGGGCCGGGGGCACGGTTGGGCTCGAAGTAATACCAGAACGCCCCCCGCTTGATGCGCACACCAAACGTTGGGAAGCGGGGCATGGTTCTGTCCACCGCCCGCTGGAGGGCCGCCCGGTCCACCGGCCGGTCCATCACTGCCGAAAAGCGGTAGATGGCCGAGTACTTCTCGGTCTGCAGGGCGGAGTAGAGTACCGCCGCGTTATCCAGGGTATACCACTCCCCCGCCGTACGCCTGTCTCCGCCCATGGTCCGCCCCCTGCCTGTACGTATGGGACAGCGGCGTGCCGCTGTCTCTGTTTTTTTATCATACCACATCTGCCCCGGTGCCACAAGGGGAAAGCGGGCGGAGGCCGCGGCCCCTGCTGCAGGATTCCCGAACAAGATTCAAAAAAGGGGGCGGGCAGGGCCTGTCGGCAGGCTTCCGCGGGCCCAGGGAGGAGCGGAAGTGCCGACGTAGGAACCACTGGATTGGATCAGCGCAAAGCTGCCGCCTATGCAATGGAGGATGGAGACGGATCTGCCCTCTGCCGTGGATATCCCCACCGTGAAAGCAGAGATGGTGCAGCGCGGCATTCAGCAATTTAAGCCAATGGTCCTGCAGCGCTGCAGCCCCGCCATTTGTAAAAAAGCAGCCGTTCCCTTTCAGAAACGGCTGCTCTCAGCGTGTCGAAAAAGCGGCAAGGCCGCCGCTTTGGGGGAACGGCTGCATGGGAAAATCCGGCTGTACGGGGAATTTTCACACGCTGCCTGGCTGCCTGCTGTATTGACAGGCCTTTTGCCCCTGCCCCTTGAAAAGGCCTCCTGTCCCTTGGCAGGGCGCCGGACGGGCACAGCCCTACTCCCAGGGCTGGAAGGATCCGTCCAGCACCGCCCGGCGGTGGTAGCTGACAAAGTCGGGGGCGGCGTCGGGGCAGTGCTCCCGGATGGCGGCCACCACCAGCTCCGGGTTGAGGCCGGGGTTCTGGGCCTTGAGCACCAGATCCAGGGTGATGGTGTCCCGCCGCTCCTCCACCGAGGCGCGGGCGATCAGGGGGATCAGATCCACCTGGGTAAACCCGCTCTTGGCCTTCTTGCTCCGCTTGGTCATCACCAGGCTGTCCCGGCCCAGCAGGGCCTGGATATCCCCCTCCGCACCGAAGGGGGCGCCGGCCTCATACTCCAGGGTGACGATGTAGTTGACGTAGCACAGCTCCTTCACCGGATGCACACCCTCGTAGCAGCGGGTGACGGTGATCCCCGCCGGCAGGGCGGCGTTCATCCGCGCCGGTACCTCCTCCAGGGGCACGTTGAGCACCTGGCACTCCAGCACCTCACAAGAGCTGGAGAAGCCCACCGACAGGGGCAGGGGGATGGACACGAAGGCGTGGGGGTTGAAGCCCTCGGTGTGCTTGACGGCGATGTCCGCCCGGAGGAAGGCGCGCTGGAAGGTGCGCATGAGATCCAGGTGGGAGATGAACCTGGCCGTGTCCGCCTTGTTGAACGCCAATCTATGCTTCGGCATCGCATTTCCCTCCCGGATACAGCTTGTCCGCCCCGCAGCCGGTGCACTGCACCCGGCAGTCGGGGGTGATCACCGCCTGATAGGCCCGCTCCCGCTCCCGCCACAGGAAGGGGGTGGTCACGCCGGTGGAGGTGACCGACCAGGGCAGCACCTCGTCCCTGGAGCGCTCCCGGTTGGCGTAGAAGCGGGGGTCCAGGCCGCAGGCGGCAAAGGCCGCCATCCAGCGGTCAAAGTCGAAGGACTCGCTCCAGGCGTCGAACTTGGCGCCCTGCCGCCAGGCCTCCTCGATCACCCCGGCCACCCGCCGGTCCCCCCGGGAGAACACCGCCTCCAGGAAGCTGGTGTCCGGGTCGTGCCAGTTGTAGCGGATGGACCGGCCCCGCATGTGATCCCGCAGCAGCTTCACCCGCCGGCGGTACTCGTCCATGTCCACCTGTCCCTCCCACTGGAAGGCGGTGTGGGGCTTGGGCACGAAGCAGGCGGTGGACACGGTGATGGACACCCCCCGCTTGGGGTTGGGGGTGGTCTCCTTCCAGGCGTGGTAGACCTTCTCCGCCAGCTCGGCAATGCCCAGCACGTCCTCGTCGCTCTCGGTGGGCAGGCCCAGCATGAAATAGAGCTTCACGCTGCTCCAGCCGCCGGAGAAGGCGGTGCGGCAGGAGCGGAGGATCTCCTCCTCCGTCACGTTCTTGTTGATGGCGTCCCGCAGGCGCTGGGTGCCCGCCTCGGGGGCGAAGGTGAGCCCCGACTTGCGCACATGCTGCACCCGCTCCATAAGGCCAAGGGAGAAGTTGTCCGCCCGCAGGGAGGGCAGGGACAGGGAGACCTTGTTGGGCTCGCACCAGTCCAGCAGGCCGTCGCACAGCCCCTCCAGGGCCCGGTAGTCGCTGGTGGACAGGGAGGACAGGGTCATCTCCTGATAGCCGGAGCTCTTGCAGGCCGCAATGCCCTGCTCAATGAGCCGCTGGGGGCTGCGGGCCCGCACCGGCCGGTAGGTATACCCCGCCTGGCAGAAGCGGCAGCCACGGATACAGCCCCGGAACACCTCCAGCATCACCCGGTCGTGGACGATCTCGGTGGAGGGCACGATGGTGTTCACCGGGAAGTAGCTCTTGTCAAAGTCCTGGACGATCCGCTTGGTCACCACCGCCGGGGCCCCCTCCCGGGGGCTGATGGCGGCCACCGTGCCGTCGTCGTGGTAGGACACGTCATAGAGGGAGGGCACATAGACGCCGGGAACCCGGGCCGCGGCGGTCAGGAACTCCTCCTTGTCCCAGCCCTCCTCCCGGGCCTTCCGGTAGAGCTGGATGAGCTCCACGCTCACGTCCTCCCCCTCGCCCAGGACAAACAGATCCACAAAGGGGGCCAGGGGCTCCGGATTGAAGGCGCAGGTGCC
>CALWXU010000094.1 GCA_944385585.1 uncultured Flavonifractor sp. | reverse complement strand
AGAACCAGGAGGAGAAGACGGTGTGCATCCTGGTGGCCACCTCCGGCGACACCGGCAAGGCCGCCCTGGAGGGCTTCAGGGACGTGGATAAGACCCGCATACTCGTGTTCTACCCCAAGGACGGCGTGTCCGCCATCCAGGAGCTCCAGATGGCCACCCAGGAGGGGGACAATGTGGGGGTGTGCTCCGTGGTGGGCAACTTCGACGACGCCCAGACCGGCGTGAAGAAGCTGTTCTCCGACGCGGCCCTGCGGGAGCAGCTGGCCGGACGCGGCTTCTTCCTGTCCTCTGCCAACTCCATCAACTGGGGCCGGGTGCTGCCCCAGATCGTCTATTATATCTCCGCCTACTGCGACCTCATGCGGGACGAGCGCATCCAGAAGGGGGAGAAGGTCAACGTCTGCGTGCCCACCGGCAACTTCGGCAACATCCTGGCGGCCTACTACGCCCGGGAGATGGGGGTGCCCATCGGCAAGCTGATCTGTGCCTCCAACTCCAACAACGTGCTCACTGACTTTCTGCGCACCGGCGTGTATGACCGCAACCGCACCTTCTACAACACCATGTCCCCCTCCATGGACATCCTCATCTCCTCCAACCTGGAGCGGCTGCTGTTCTCCCTGTCCGGCCACGACGACGGGGTGGTGCGGGACTATATGGCCCAGCTGAACCAGTCCGGCCGGTATGAGGTGAGCCCCGCCATTCTGGCCAAGCTGTCCAAGCTCTTTGCCGCCGGCTTCTGCGACGACACACAGACCCAGAAGGTGATCGGGAACATCTGGCTGGAGCACCACTACCTGATCGACCCCCACACCGCCGTGGCCTTCGACGTACTGGACCAGTACCGGCGGGAGACGGGCGACCGCACCCCCGCCATTGTGGTGTCCACCGCCAGCCCCTTCAAATTCTGCGACAGCGTGCTGGGCGCCCTGGGCGTCACCGGGCTGGCGGAGGGCACCGCCGTCCTGGACCAGCTCTCCCAGCGCACCGGCGTGCCCGTCCCGGCCCCCCTGGCCGCGCTGAAGGACAAGGCGGTGCGCTTCCGGGACACGGTCACCAAGGATCATATGGTGGACCAGGTGCTGGAGATGCTGCGCTGAATGGCCCTGTTTGCGATTGGGGACACCCACCTCTCCCTGTCCTCCAACAAGCCCATGGACGTGTTCGGCGGCGGCTGGGAGGGATATGTGGACAAGCTCCGTGCGGGCTTTGGAGCGGTGGGCCCGGAGGACACGGTGGTACTGTGCGGCGACCTGTCCTGGGGCATGGGCCTGGAGGAGGCCAGGGCGGACTTCGCTTTTCTGGACGCCCTGCCCGGGGGGCGGAAGCTGCTGCTCAAGGGCAACCACGACTACTGGTGGAACACAGCGGCCAAGATGAACCGCTTTTTCGCGGAAAACGGCTTTTCCACCCTCCAGATCCTCCACAACAACTGCTATGAGTATGGGGAATACGCCCTGTGCGGCACCCGGGGCTGGTTTTATGAGGAGACCGGCGACCAGAAGGTGTTCAAGCGGGAGCTGATCCGTCTGGAAGCATCGCTGCAGGCGGCGGGGGAACGGCCCAAGCTGTGCTTTCTCCACTATCCGCCCCTGTACCAGGGCTACGCCTGCCCGGAGATCATCGCACTGCTGGAGCAGTACCAGGTGAAGCTGTGCTGCTATGGACATCTCCATGGCGGCAGCCACCGTCTGGCGGTGGAGGGGCTGCGGGGCGGGGTGGAGTACCGCCTGGTCTCCGCCGACTATGTGGGCTTCCGCCCGCAAAAAATCTGCGAATAATTGAAAAAAAGTATGGAAATTTTGGCGCACATCTGCTAGTATATAACGGATAACGCGAAAGATGGCCCTGTACGCGCCCTTCGGAGCGGCCAGAGCTGACAGGAGGAAGTAAACAACATGAATGTCAAGAGCGTCGAGAAGCAGGAGAAGAGCACCGTCGAGCTGGTCATTGAGATCGGCAAGGAGGAGTTCGAGGCCGCTGTCGAGAAGGTCTACAAGAAGCAGCGCGGCAGAATCACCGTGCCCGGCTTCCGGAAGGGCAAGGCTCCCCGGAAGATCATCGAGGGCATGTACGGCTCCGGCGTGTTCTATGAGGACGCCATCAACGACCTGTACCCCGAGGCCTACACCCAGGCCGTGGAGCAGGAGAAGCTGGATACCGTGTCCTGGCCCCATGTGGAGGTGCTGGACGTGGGCAAGGACGGCCTGACCTTCAAGGCCACCGTCACCGTCCGTCCCGAGGTGAAGCTGGGCGACTACAAGGGCCTCACCGCTGAGAAGAACGAGGTCACCGTCACCGACGAGGACATCGACAACGAGCTCAAGCCCTTCATCAACCGGGCCACCCGCATGGTCACCGTGGAGCGGGAGGCCAAGGAGGGCGACACCGTGGTGATCGACTTTGAGGGCTTCCTGGACGGCACCCCCTTCGACGGCGGCAAGGCCGAGGGCCACAGCCTGGAGCTGGGCTCCGGCTCCTTTATCCCCGGCTTCGAGGAGCAGCTGGTGGGCGCCAAGGCCGGCGACGAGAAGGAGCTGAACGTCACCTTCCCCGAGGACTACCACGCCTCCGAGCTGGCCGGCAAGCCCGTGGTATTCAAGGTGAAGGTCCACGAGGTCAAGGAGAAGCAGCTGCCCCAGGTGGACGACGAGTTTGCCAAGGACGTGTCCGAGTTTGACACCCTGGCCGACTTCAGGAAGGATCTGGGCGACAAGCTGAAGGAGCGCCGGGAGACCCAGGCCCAGCGGGACTTTGAGGCCGCGCTGATGGAGCAGGTCATGTCCAACATGGAGGTGGAGATCCCTGACGCCATGGTGGACTATGAGGCCGACCAGCTGGTCAACGACATGGCCCAGCGCATCCAGGCCCAGGGCATCCCCTTTGAGCAGTACCTGTCCATGATGGGTATGACCGTGGACATGATGCGGGAGCAGGCCAAGGCCGCCGCCCTGGAGCGGGTGCGCCGCGACCTGGCCCTGGGTGCCGTTGTGGCCGCCGAGAACATCACCGTCTCCGACGAGGAAATCGAAGAGGAGTACAAGCGTCTGGCCGAGCAGTACCATATGGAACTGGATAAGGTGAAGGAGGCCGTGGACGCCGAGGGCATCCGCAAGGAGCAGAGCTACCACAAGGCCGAGCACGTGGTCTATGACAGCGCCAAGGCCGGCAAGGCCAAGAAGAAGGCCGCCTCCAAGAAGAAGGCCGAGGATGCCGCCGAGGGTGAGGAGAAGCCCAAGAAGGCCACCCGCAAGACCACCAAGAAGAAGGCGGAGGAGCCCGCCGAGGCCGCTGAGGAGAAGGCCGGGAAGAACGCGGAGGAATAAGCTGCCAGCGGAGGGGCATACTGTTGTGTGAGCCTGCCCGTCCCCGGCGGGGTGGCCGGAACGTTCCCACATCAAAAAAAGGAGATCCTATTACCATGAGCTTAGTACCCTATGTAGTGGAGCAGACCAACCGCGGCGAGCGCTCTTACGACATCTTCTCCCGTCTGTTGAACGACCGCATCGTATTCCTGGGGGAGGAGGTCAACGCCACCACGGCCAGCCTGGTGGTGGCCCAGCTGCTGTATCTGGAGGCCCAGGACCCCGACAAGGACATCCAGTTCTACATCAACAGCCCCGGCGGGTCGGTCACCGACGGCATGGCCATCTATGACACGATGCAGTACATCAAGTGCGACGTGTCCACCATCTGCATCGGCATGGCCGCCAGCATGGGCGCCTTCCTGCTCTCCTCCGGTGCCAAGGGCAAGCGCCTGGCCCTGCCCAACGCGGAGATCATGATCCACCAGCCCTCCGCCGGCACCCAGGGACAGATCACCGACATGGCCATCCACCTGAAGCGCCTGGAGATCATCAAGAAGCGCATGAACAAGATCCTCAGCGAGAACACCGGCAAGCCGCTGGAGGTGGTCACCGCCGACTGTGAGCGGGACAACTTCATGTCCGCGGAGGAGGCCATGGAGTACGGCCTCATTGACAAAGTCATTGATAAGCGATAAAATCCCACAGAGGGAGCGGGGAAGCAAACGCCCCGCTCCCTTTGAGTTGAAGAGACTGAGGTAGCAGAACATGCCAAAAAATGACGAGCGCAAATCTGTCCGCTGCTCCTTCTGCGGCAAGCACCAGGAGCAGGTGGCCCGCATCATCGCCGGGCCGGGGGCCTATATCTGCAATGAGTGCGTCCACCTTTGCATGAGCATTCTGGACGACACCTACGACCCGGAGGAATCCTTCAGCCCCGACATCCCCGACGTGATCCCCACCCCCCGCGAGATCCGGGAGGTGCTGGACCAGTATATCATCGGGCAGGAGGACGCCAAGGTGGCCCTGTCCGTGGCGGTGTATAACCACTACAAGCGCATCTACTTCGGCGGCGGGGAGGACGTGGAGCTCCAGAAGAGCAACATCCTGCTCCTGGGCCCCACCGGCTGCGGCAAGACCCTGTTCGCCCAGACCCTGGCCCGGATTCTGAAGGTGCCCTTCGCCATCGCCGACGCCACCACCCTCACCGAGGCCGGCTATGTGGGCGACGACGTGGAGAACATCCTCCTGCGCCTGGTACAGGCCGCCGACTACGACATTGAGCTGGCGGAGCGGGGCATCATCTACGTGGACGAGATCGACAAGATCGCCCGCAAGAGCGAGAACACCTCCATCACCCGGGACGTGTCCGGCGAGGGGGTGCAGCAGGCCCTGCTGAAAATCCTGGAGGGCACCGTGGCCAACGTGCCGCCTCAGGGCGGCCGCAAGCACCCCCACCAGGAGTTCATCCAGATCAACACCAAAAACATCCTCTTCATCTGCGGCGGCGCCTTCGACGGGATGGAGAAGATCATCGAGCAGCGCCTGGACAAAAAGACCATCGGCTTCGGCGCGGACATCAAGACCAAGGGGGAGCGGGACGCCTCCTCGGTGCTCAAGCAGGTGCAGCCCCACGACCTGCTGAAGTTCGGCATCATCCCCGAGCTGGTGGGCCGCCTGCCGGTGATCACCACCCTGAACGCGCTGGACAAGAACCAGCTGGTGCGCATCCTCACCGAGCCCAAGAACGCCCTGGTGAAGCAGTACCAGAAGCTGCTGGAGTACGACATGGTGGAGCTGAACTTTGACACCCAGGCGCTGGAGGCCGCAGCCGACAAGGCCATTGAGCGGGGCATCGGCGCCCGGGGCCTGCGGGCGGTGCTGGAGGAGGTCATGACCCAGATCATGTACGACGTGCCCTCCGATCCCACCATCGCCAAGGTGACCATCACGGCGGAGAGTGTGAAAGATCACGCGCCGCCGGCCATCGAGCACAACCCCAGCCGCACCCAGCGCCCCCGGCTGGGCGGCGCCTCGCTCCGCGCGGAGCAGGGCGGTGCCGCGCCTAAGGGGAACGTATCCTGAACACATCCGGCGGGGCGGGGGCGGTGCCCTCGCCCTGCTTCGGTTTCAACTCCGGAAGGGAGGCAGACGCAATGGAAAGCTACCTGCAAAAGACCATGCCGGCCCTGGCACTGCGAGGGCTGACGGTCTTCCCCAATATGCTCCTCCACTTTGACGTGGGCCGGGCGGCCTCCATCAAGGCCCTGGACGAGTCCATGGCCTCGGGACAGCCCATTTTCCTGGTGGCCCAGCGGGATCTGGCCGTGGAGGACCCGCAGGAGAAAGATCTTTACAGTATTGGCACTGTCTGCAATGTGCGGCAGCTCCTCCGCCTGCCTGGCGACAATGTACGGGTGATGGTGGAGGGACTGAGCCGGGGCCGCCTGCTGGGGCTGACCCAGACCGAGCCCTGGCTGTCCGCCCTGGTAGAGGAGCTGCCGACGGAGCAGCCGGTGCGCCGCTCCGCCCGGACAGAGGCGCTGATCCGCCAGACGTATGAGCTCTTCGAGGCCTTCATTGAGCTGGCCCCGAAGATGACCCCGGACATTCTTCTCTCGGTGCTGTCCAGCGAGGACCCGGGGTATATCGCCGACTACATTGCCCAGAACCTGCCCATGCGGACCGGGGACAAGCAGGCCATCCTGGAGGAGCTGCGGCCGGTCCGCCGGCTGGAGCGCCTGTGCCAGAGCCTCCGCCGGGAGGTGGAGATCCTGGAGATGGAGCAGGAGCTCCAGGGCAAGGTGCGGGAGCAGCTCACCCGCAGCCAGCGGGACTACGTCCTGCGGGAGCAGCTGAAGGTCATCCAGCAGGAGCTGGGGGAGGACAGCGCCGGCGGGGAGAGCGAAACCGCCGAATACCGCCAGCGCATTGCCAAAGCCAAGCTGCCCCAGGAGGCTGCGGACAAGCTGAACAAAGAAGTGGGCCGCCTGGAGAAGCAGCCCTTCGGCTCCGCTGAGGCCAGCGTGATTCGAAACTACCTGGACACGGTGCTGGAGCTGCCCTGGGGAAAACGGACGAAGGAGCGGGTCCAGGTGGAGGCCGCCAGGAGGGTGCTGGACGCCGACCACTACGGCCTGGAGAAGGTGAAGGAGCGCATCCTGGAGTTCCTGGCGGTCAAGCAGCTTGCCCCGGAGCTGAAGGGGCAGATCCTCTGCCTGGTGGGCCCCCCAGGCGTGGGCAAGACCTCCATCGCCATGAGCATGGCAAAAGCCCTCAACCGGAAGCTCTCCCGCATCTCCCTGGGCGGCGTCCACGACGAGGCGGAGATCCGCGGCCACCGCAAGACCTATGTGGGCGCCATGCCCGGCCGCATCATCGCGGCCGTCCGGCAGGCGGACAGCTGCAACCCTCTGCTGCTGCTGGACGAGATCGACAAGCTGGGCCGCGACCAGCGGGGGGACCCCGCGTCCGCCCTGCTGGAGGTGCTGGACGCCGAGCAGAACAGCACCTTCCGGGACCACTACCTGGAGGTGCCCTTCGACCT
>CALWXU010000093.1 GCA_944385585.1 uncultured Flavonifractor sp. | reverse complement strand
ATCCGCTTCTTGCGGGCCACCACGTCCATGGCGGTGTAGGGCCGGGCGTGGCCCACGTGCAGGCCCTGTCCGGAGGGGTAGGGGAACTCCACCAGGGCGTAAAATTTGGGCTTGTCGCTGTGGTTCTCGCAGTGGAAGGTCTTTTCCTCCCGCCACTTCTTCTGCCACTTGGGCTCAAGGGCGGCAAAATCGTACTTCAAATCTCTCACGCTTTCTTTGAATCTCTCAGTTCGGCCCCGGAGGGCGTACAATCTGTGATATTATAATCGAAAAACACGCCGATTGCAAGGGGTCGGGACAGAAAAGGGCGCGCCGCGGGGCCTCTCCCCCGCGGCGCGCCCGGTGCGGCGCTTTACTCAGCCTCCACGTCATAGGGCTGCCGGCCGGTCTGGGCCGCGCCCCCCGCCAGGGCGCGGAACCGCGCCCTGGACTTCTTGATCTCGTCGTAGGCCTCGGCCACCGCCTCCTCGGTGCGGCGCAGGGCGTCCTCGCAGTAGTCGTTGGCCGCCTTGCGGAGGTCCCGGCTGCGCTCCTCGGCGGTGCGCATCAGCTCGTTGGCCTTCTGCTTGGTCTGGGCCAGCAGCTCGTCCTCCGACACCATCTGCTTGGCCTTCTCCTCCGCCTGCTTGCGGATGAGCTCCCCCTCCCGCTTGGCGGAGGCGATATACTCCGTCCGGGCGGCGATGAGCTTCTTGGCCTCGGCCAGCTCCATGGGGAACTGGGCCCGGATCTCGTCCAGCAGATCCAGGGCCTTATCCCGCTCCAGGATGCACTTGTCGCTGCTCAGGGGCATGCTCTTGGCCTCGTCGATCATCTCAAAGAGCATATCCAGTAATTCTTCCACGCCGGTGGCCATCAGCCATCCCTCCTGCCGTTCATTTTTTCCTGAATGTCCGCAATGATCTCCCGCGGCACAAAGTCGGACAGATCCGCCCCGTAACGGGCCATCTCCTTCACCATGCTGGAGCTGACGTAGGTGTACTTGGCGCTGGAGGGGAGGAACATGGTCTCCAGCCGGGGGTTGAGCTTGCGGTTGATGAGGGCCATCTGCAGCTCGTTCTCGTAGTCGGACACCGCCCGCAGGCCCTTCACCAGGGTACAGGCCCGCCTCTGCCTGGCGTACTCCGCGATCAGGGTGGAGGCGCTGTCCACCTCCACATTGGGCAGCTTGGCCACCACCCGGCGGATGAGGGCCACCCGCTCCTCCGCGGTAAACAGGCCCCGGTTCACCTTCTCCGAGTTGACCATGACGCACACGATCAGCTTGTCAAAGCAGACGGCCGCCCGCTTGATGATATTCAAATGCCCCAGCGTGATCGGGTCAAAGCTGCCGGGATAGACGGCGGTTTTCACGGGGCCTCACATCCTTATGTCATGTCCGCTGGCCCCTCAGACCGCGCGGTGATACAGGGTGATCTTGATCTTGCCGTAGCGGTACTCCCGCCCCTTGCCATAGGGGGGCGCCAGCTCCGGCAGCGCCGCCTCCGCGGCGCTTTCGCAGACTATTATACCATGTTCCGTGACGATGTCAATCTTGGCAATCATCTCCAGGGCCTTTTCCAGCATGCCCGTGCCGTAGGGCGGGTCCAGGAACACCAGGTCAAATTTCTCCCGGCAGCCGGTGAGGAAGGCCAGGTAGTCCCCCTGCACCACCTTGGCCCGCTCCGCCAGGCCGGTGTGGGCCAGATTGGCCCGGATCACCCCGGCGGCCTCCTTCCGCACGTCCACGAAGGTGCAGCCCGCCGCCCCCCGGGACAGTGCCTCGATGCCCAGCTGCCCCGTGCCGCCGAAGAGGTCCAGCACCTTCCGGCCCTCGATGTCAAACTGGACGATGTTGAACACCGACTCCTTGACCTTGTCGGTGGTGGGCCGGGTCTCCAGGCCGGGCAGCTCCCTGAGCCTCCGCCCCCGGGCCGTGCCGGTAATCACTCTCATGACGGTTCCTCCGCTCTCTGATTGAAGTAGTCGTATACCGCCTTGGCGGTGTTTTTGGGCACGGCCTCCTCCAGCTCCGCCAGGGTGGCCGCCCTGATGTTCTTGACGCTCTTGAAATGCTTCAAAAGCTCGGCGCGCCGCTTCTCCCCCACACCGGGTATTTTGTCCAGTACCGAGCCCTTTACCCGCTGGTTCTGCTGCTGGCGGTGGAACTCGATGGCGAAGCGGTGGGTCTCCTCCTGGATCTGGCCGACCAGGGAGAATACGGCCTGGTTGGCCTGGATGCCGATCTCCTCCCCAGCTGGGTTGACCAGGGCCCGGGTGCGGTGGCGGTCGTCCTTCACCATGCCAAACACCGGGATGGACAGGCCCAGCTCTGCCAGCACCCGCACCGCCACGTTGGCGTGGTTCACGCCGCCGTCGATGAGGAGCAGGTCCGGCCTGTCCGCGAACTTCTCGTCCCCGTCCAGATACCGCTGGAACCGGCGGCGGAGCACCTGGTCCATGGAGGCGTAGTCGTCGGGGCCGTCCATGTCCTTGAGCTTGAAGCGGCGGTAGTCCCGCTTCAGGGGCCTGGCATTGACGTACACCACCATGGAGGCCACGATGTCGTCGGCCCCCTGGTTGGAGATGTCGTAGGACTCGATGCGCCGGGGGGGCGTCTCCAGCCCCAGCATCCGCCCCAGCAGCTCCATCAGCTTGCTCTGCCGCTCCTCCCGGGTGGTCCAGCGCTCCACCTCCTCCGCCGCGTTCTTGTTGGCCAGGCGGATTAAGTCCATCTTGGCCCCCCGCTGGGGGGTGACCAGCTCCACCCTGTGGCCCGCCTGCTGGGAGAACAGGCGCATGAGGGGCGCCTCGTCCTCCAGGGCGCAGGGCAGGAGGATCTGTTTGGGCAGCTGCCCCCGGGGGGCGTAGTACTGCCGCACCAGGGCAGACAGGATGTCCGCCGGGTCCTCCTCCATGGGGGTGTCGATGAGCTCCCAGTCCTTGGCGGCCAGCTCGCCCCCGGCGAAGTGGAGCACCACGAAGCAGCTCTTGGTGGCCTCCCCCTGGAAGAAGCCCACCACGTCGGTGTCCGCCAGGGAGCCGGCCACCACCTTCTGCCGCTTGCCCAGCAGCTCGATGGCCCGGTAGCGGTCCCGCAGCTCGGCGGCCTTCTCAAAGCGCAGCTCCTCCGCCGCCTGCTCCATCTCCGCCTGGAGCTCCTCCCCCACCTCCTGGAATTTGCCCTCCAGCAGGCGGACGGCCTGGTCGATGGCCTCCCGGTAGCGGGACTGGTCCATCTCCCTCCGGCAGTAGCCGTCGCACTGCCCCATGTGGTAGTTGAGGCAGGGCCGCTCCTTCCCGATGTCCCGGGGGAACTTCCGGCTGCAGGAGGGCAGCTTCAGCGCCACCCGCAGGGCGTCCACAATGTTCTGGGTGGCCCCCCGGCTGCCGTAGGGGCCGAAGTACCGGGCCCCGTCCTCCGCGGCCCGGTTGGCCAGGGAGAAGCGGGGGTAGGGGTCCTTCACCGTCAGGCGGATATAGGGGTATCCCTTGTCGTCCTTGAGCAGGATGTTGTACCGGGGCTGGTGCCGCTTGATCAGGGAGTTCTCCAGCACCAGGGCCTCAAACTCGGAATCGGCCACAATCACGTCAAAGTGGTCGATCTGGCTCACCATGGCCCGGGTTTTCTCCGTGTGGGAGGCCAGGTTGGCAAAGTACTGGCTCACCCGGTTCTTCAACGCCTTGGCCTTGCCAACATAGATGACCTCGTTCCTGGCGTCCTGCATGATATACACACCCGGCTTCAGCGGCAGGGCGTGGGCTTTTTCTTTCAGTTCGTCAAACGTCATAATAGGAGTACAAGTCCTCCCTCTCGCTGGTGGTTTTCCTGCCCTGCCGCTGGGCGCCCCGGCGCCCCGGCGCTCTGCGCCGTCCGAGCGTTTGGCCGTCAGGCCAAACCTCGCCGCAGGGGCAATTCACTTGCCCCGAGGATGTCCAATCATCCCCTGGGGGTCCCCAAACGCACGGCGTGCGTTTGGGGGGATGGGGCATGGGCTTTTTCCTTTAGTTCGTCAAACGTCATAATAGGAGCACAAGTCCTCCCTCTTGCCAGTGGTTTTCCTGCCCTGCCGCCGGCCGCCCCGGCGCCTCTGTCTGTCATATTTATCAAAAAAAGCGCCGCGGCTGCGGCGCTTTTTTCTTGGCTCGTTTGGCTTACTCAGCGAAGTTGGAGGAGATCAGCTCAATGAGCGCCTCCACAGCCTCCTTCTCGTCAGGGCCGTCCGCAATCAGGTTGATGGAGGTCCCCTTGACAATGCCCAGAGAGAGCACACCCAGCAGGCTCTTGGCGTTCACCCGGCGCTCGTCCTTCTCCACCCAGATGGAGCTCTTGAACTCGTTGGCTTTCTGGATGAAAAACGTGGCGGGTCTGGCGTGCAGACCGACCTGGTTGTTCACAACTGCCTCTTTCATATACATAGCGTTTTCCCCCCAAGATGCATTCGCATACTACATACCATAGGATAGCAAATTTATCCCAAATCGTCAATAACAAATTATACAAATTAAATTGTCCCAACTGGTAAAATAGCCGATTTCCCGCCCTTATGTCCGCCTATATCGTTCTACTGTCCGCTTACAGCGGACACATCGGCAGGTCTCCGCCCAACACGGGCTGTCCTACCGCAGCTCGGCGATGGTCACGCCGTCCTCCCCCTCGCCGTAGCGGCCGGGGCGGAAGGACTTGATATAGCGGCTGCGCTTGAGGTGCTCCCGCACCGCCCTGCGCACCGCGCCGGTGCCCTTGCCGTGGATGATGCGCACCTCGTTGAGCCTGCCCAGCACCGCGCTGTCCAGGAAGAGATCCAGGGCGCCGATGGCCTCGTCGGCGGTCATGCCCCGGAGGTCCACCTCCGGGGAGGCCCCCAGGGTGCGCAGCTTGTGCTCCGCCCGCTGGACCACCTTCCTGGCGGACTTCTGGGTCTCCCCCTCCACCACCCGGACCTCGTCTGGCTTGGCGGTGATCTTCAGAATCCCGGCCTGGAGCTGGAGGGTGCCGTCCCTGTTCACCGACAGGACGGAGGCCTGGGTGCCCATCTTCACCAGCTCCACCGTGTCCCCGGCCCTGGCCGGGCGGGTGGGGGGCGGTGCGGGCTCCTCCGGCCGGGCCCCCAGCCTGCCCTCCGCCTGGTTGAGGCTGTGGAGCAGGGCGGAGCGCTCGTCGTTGACCCGCTGCCAGTCCTCCTCCCTCCTCTGGCGGCGGCGCATCTCGTTCAGCTCCCGGAAGGTCTGCTCGGCGGTGTCCCGGGCCTCGTCCAGGATGGCCCGGGCCTCCGCCTGGGCCTTCTCCACGGCCTTCGCCCGCTCCGCCTCCAGCCTGGCCTTGTACTCCCGGCTGGCCCGGGCGGTCTCCTCCATCTCCCGGCGGAGCTTGGCCGCGGCCTCCTTCTCCTTCTCCATCTGGTGGCGCTGCTCGTCCAGCTGGGTGAGCACATCCTCAAAGCGGACATTCTCCGCGTCAAGCCGTGCGGCGGCCTTCTGGATGATTTCCTTGGGCAGGCCCAGCCGCTCTGAGATGGCAAAGGCGTTGGACTTGCCGGGTATGCCGATGAGCAGCCGGTAGGTGGGGGCCAGGGAGTCCACGTCGAACTCGCAGGAGGCGTTCTCCACCCCCGGGGTGGTCATGGCGTACACCTTCAGCTCGGCGTAGTGGGTGGTGGCGGCCACCAGGGCCCCCATCTCCCGGGCGCTGTCGATGACGGCGGCGGCCAGGGCCGCGCCCTCGATGGGGTCGGTGCCCGCCCCCAGCTCGTCAAAGAGGATCAGGGTGCGGTCGTCCGCCTCCTTCAGGATGCCCACGATGTTCACCATGTGGGAGGAGAAGGTGGACAGGCTCTGGGCGATGGACTGCTCGTCCCCCACGTCGGCCAGCACCCGGTCAAAGACCCTGACGCGGCTGTCGTCCCCCACCGGGATGTGGAGGCCGCACTGGGCCATGAGGGTGAGCAGGCCGATGGTCTTGAGGGTGACGGTCTTACCGCCGGTGTTGGGGCCGGTGATCACCAGGGTGTCGAAGTCCTCCCCCAGCATCAGGTCGTTGGCCACCGCCTTGTCCGGGTCCAGCAGGGGGTGGCGGGCCCTGCGCAGGTAGAGGCCCCTTTCGGCGATTTTGGGCGCGCAGGCGCGCATCCGGTAGGACAGCTGGGCCTTGGCGAAGATCACGTCCAGGAAGATCAGCAGGCGGTAGTCCTGGGCGATGTCCTCCCCGAACTGGGCGCAGTCGGCGGACAGCTCCGCCAGGATGCGCTCGATCTCCTTCTCCTCCCGGGACTGGAGCTCCTTGAGCTCGTTGTTGGCCTTCACCACCCCCATGGGCTCGATGAAGAAGGTGGAGCCGGAGGAGGACACGTCGTGGACCAGGCCGGGCACGTCGTTCTTGTGCTCCGACTTCACCGGCACCACAAAGCGGTCGTTGCGCTGGGTGATGATGGCCTCCTGGAGGTACTTGGCCTGGTTGGAGGAGATGAGCCTGTTCAGGATGTCCCGCACCTTGGAGGCGGTGGAACGGATGTGCCGGCGGATGGAGGCCAGCTCCGGGCTGGCCGCGTCGGCGATCTCGTCCTCCCCCAGGATGGAGCCGGTGATCTTCTCCTCCAGGAAGCGGTTGGCGGTGAGGGAGCGGAACAGGTGGTCAATGCAGGTCTTGGACCGCTCCCC
Source organism: uncultured Flavonifractor sp. (assembly GCA_944385585.1). GTDB lineage: Bacteria > Bacillota > Clostridia > Oscillospirales > Oscillospiraceae > Flavonifractor. The sequence goes on along the minus strand of CALWXU010000093.1, from coordinate 289 downwards.
CTCCCCCTCGCCGTACTCCTTGGCGGAGCGGGCCGCCCGCAGCACGGCGGCGATGTCCAGCAGCTCCCGGGTGTTCAGCGCGCCCCCCATATGGGCCCGCTGGAGGGAGGGGGCCACCGGCTTGACCCCCGACAGGGAGGGGCTGCCCCGCAGGGCGGTCATCTGCACGGCGGCGCTGGTCTCGTCCAGGGCCCGCTGCACGTCGTCGGCATCGGTCAGGGGGCGCAGGGCCAGGCAGCGCTCCTTGCCCTCCTCCGTCACCGCCTGCTCCGCCAGGCGCTCCAGCACC
>CALWXU010000092.1 GCA_944385585.1 uncultured Flavonifractor sp. | reverse complement strand
CAGCGGCAGGCCCTGACCCTGCTGATGGCCACCCTGAAGAAGCCCAAGCTGCTGCTGCTGGACGAGCACACCGCCGCCCTGGACCCCAAGACGGCGGCCAAGGTGCTGGATACCACCGAGAAGATCGTCCAGCGGGACCACCTGACCACCCTCATGATCACCCACAACATGCGGGACGCCATCGCCCACGGCAACCGCCTGATCATGATGTACGAGGGCCGCATCGCCGTGGACGTGTCCGGCGAGGAGAAGAAGAAGCTGACCGTGGAGCAGCTGCTCAACCTGTTCAGCAAGGCCAGCGGGTCGGACGAGGCGGACGACAAGCTGCTGCTGGGGTGAGCCGCGGGCTTGCCCCATCGCAGGTGGGGCGGCGCGCTCCCCGAAGATCGCCAGTGGTCCGGCGTGGATATGCCGCGCGGGCGCTTACAGGATATGGAAAGGCCCCCGGAACCGAATCGGTTCCGGGGGCCTCTCCTATTTAAGAAGGAAGAATCCCCAAATGGGCGAGGATGGAATAGGTGAGGGCGGCGGCCTCCTCCCGGGTGGCGGGGGCGGCCGGGTCGATGGCCTCTGGATCGGCCCACAGCAGATTGACCGGCGAACCCTCCTCGTATTCCTGGCTTGCGGAGAGCAGCCAGGCCCCGGAGCGGGCCCACTCGGCGTAGGCCTGATAGGCGTCCCCCTCCGCCGCGTCCGCCGGCATGTCCTGGGCCGTCAGCTCCAGGTCCATGCTCAGACGCCGGCCCATGCGGGCGGCGATGGTGATGAGCTCCTGGCGGGTGACCGCGCCGTCCGGGTGGAAGCGGCCGCCGCCCACGCCCTCCACCAGGCCCAGCCTGGCCACGGCGTTGACGCACTGGCCGTACCAGTCGTCCATGGATACGTCGGTGAACAGGCTTGCGCCGGTGGGCACCCGGCAGTTGAGGGCCTTGGCCAGCAGGGCGCACAGCTCCGCCCGGGTGAGGGTGCCGTCCGGGCGATAGGTGCCGTCGCCGGAGCCGGAGACGACGCCGTAGGTGGCCAGCGCATCAATCTGGGAGGCGTAGGGGGAGTCGGCGGTGTCGGTAAAGCCCCGGTCCTGATAGCTGGTGAGGCCGCAGGCCTCCGCCAGGGCGGCCGGGGTGGTGTCCGTCCAGCCGCTGTCCGTGCCCAGCTGGAGCACGGCGCTGTCCGGCAGTGCCTCCAGCAGGGCGGTAAAGGCCGCCTGATACTCCGGGCTGGAGGCGTCCGACAGGGATATGTACCAGTCCCCGTAAAAATCCAGGTGCAGGCAGCCGTCCACGCTGCCCTCCGGCGCGGGTGCGGACAGGAGGACCGCCACCTCGTCCGCAAGATCCGCGTCCACCAGCAGGTGGGGGATCAGGCCTACGGTGTCGGTGGTGACGCCGTTGGGGGAGTAGAAGCGGTAGGTGGTGATCTTCATAGCGTCCCCGTCGTCGAAGTAGCCGGGCAGGCTGTCCCCGTCCAGCACGATCTGGGCCACGCCCTTACCGAAGGTGCGGGAGCCCACAACCAGGCCGGCGCCGGCGTCCCGCACATCGGCGGCAAAGAGCTCGGAGGCGCTGGCGGTGTTGGCGTCGGTGAGGACGATGACGGGAGAATCGGTGAGGGCCTCGCTGTCGCTGCCGTAGGCCCGGTAGACCCCGCTGCTGTCCTCCAGATAGGCCAGGATGCCGGAGCCGATAAAGGTGCTGACCGCCCCGATGGCGGCGTTGACCACGCCGCCTCCGTTGGTGCGGAGGTCTACGACCCAGGAGCTGACCTGGTCCCCATAGGCCTCGACCCCCTCCACGAAGTGGGCCTGGGTCTCCTCGCCGAAGGAATCGCAGTCGATGTAGCCGATGCCGCCGTCCCACAGCTCCGTATAGGCGGTGGGGATGGTGACGGCCCGGCGGGTAAGGGTGACGGTATGCTGCTCCCCGTCCCGCAGGTAGGTGATCTCCACCTGGGTGTCAGGCTCCCCCCGCAGCAGGCCGACCACCGCGTCCGCGTCCAGGCCGGCGGCGGCCTGCCCGTCCACGGCGGTGATCAGATCACCGGCCTGGAGCCCGCCCTCGGCGGCGGGGGTGTCCGGGTAGACCCGCTGAAGGAGGGGGCCGGCCTCGGTAATCAGGGTGGACACGCCGATGCCCACCAGCTCCGTGTCCGACATGGAGCCGGTGAACAGGGCGTACTCCTCGGCGGTGAAATACTCCGTATAGGGGTCGCCCAGGGCCTCCAGCATGGCCTGGATGGTGGGCTGGCCCAGCACCTCCTCCGGCACGTCGTCGATGTAGTAGACCTCCAGCAGATCCCCGGCCTGGTCCACAGTGAGGGCGCTGGCGGCGGGGGAGAGTGCCAGGGCCAGGGCCAGGAACAGGGCGGGCAGGCGGACGCGGCGCATATGCTTCATAAGAAAATGCCTCCTTAGGCATCATTTGTTATGTAACCCAATTCTACGACAAAAAGGAAGCATGTGCAAGAGGCGGCCCCAAATTGTAGCTATTTGTCACTTTTTTGGCAGGAGTTTCCCGGGCGGGAGGGGATTTACAGGCGGTTCACGAGAAGTTCATGTTCCATAGATACAATCAATGCCGACTGAATCCGGCGCAAGGCGGCCGGGCTGCACCCCAAAGCGGCCGGAGCAGATTCAGGCGCTGCAATGGGACAATCGGGAAAGGATGTGAGACAGATGAACCATCATCACACACGGCGGCCGCGTCCGTCCCTGCTGTGCCTGCCCTGCTGCCCTCCTGCGCCGGCGGAGGCGCCGGTATGACAGAGACGGGGCGCCGCAGGTGGAAGAGAGCGCCATCGTCCTCTCCGGCAGCGGCGTGGAGGTAGACGGAACCGCCGCCCCCACCAGCGTGGAGGCGGCGGTCTATGTGGGGACGGAGATCGTCTGCGATGTTGTTATGCCTCGCCCGTCACCCGCACGGCAGTGCCATAGGCACAGATCTCGGCGGCGCTCTGCATAATGGAGGCGGAGGCGTACCGGATGCCCACCACCGCGTCCGCCCCCAGAGCGGCGGCCTCGTCCACCATACGCTTGGTGGCGATCTGCCGGGCCTCGTTGAGCATCTCGGTATAGCCCTCAATCTCGCCGCCCACCAGGGTTTTCATACCGGCCATAAAGTCCTTGCCGAAGTTTTTGCACTGGACCACGCTGCCCTTGACCATGCCAAGGGCCTCGATTTTCCTGCCGGGCACATACTCAATATTTAGAAGCAGCATCTTCTTCCCCTCCTTGAATTTGTTTGAGCCGCTGCCACAGGGCCAGCAGCACCCCTACGATCACCGCGCCGGGGATGGCGATGAGCAGCAGCAGCAGCCACAGGGGGGGCGCGTCCGCCGGGTCTACGGCAAAGGCCCACAGGATCAGGCCGATGACGCCGGACATGAGCGCCACAAACACCAGCGCGGCCGCCACCGGGCCGACGTACCGGCGTATCGTGTCCTTCTTGCGGATGTTCACGAATTGGGTTCCCTCCTCCTGCTCCATACGCTCCATCTCTGCCAGCCAGCGGCCGGCGTCCAGGTTGGGGAGCTGTTCGTCTGTCTTGGCCAGCTCCTGGCAGAGTGAGCGCATGGTGCCCAGGTTCTTCTGTGCCCGCTCCAGCTGGATCATGTGCCGGCGCAGGCCGTCGGCGAGGGTCAGATCCCCCTGCTGCATCCGCCGGATCTCCTCCATGGGCACATCCAGCTTGCGCAGCAGCTTGATCTTGCGCAGGGCCTCTACGTCCTCCTCGCCGTAATCCCGGTAGCCGTTGTCCGCGTTCCGACCCGGGGAGAGCAGCCCTTCCTTTTCGTAGAAGCGTATGTTCCGCTTCGTGATTCCAACCAGCTGCTCTACCTCGTTGATCTTCATGCACATCACCCCGGCTTAAGCACACCATACACCTTCTACCAGGTAGAAGGTCAAGAAGATTCACGCTCCAGGGCAAGTATACACCAGGGGGAGGAAAAAAGCCACCCCTGTTTTGAGCCGTTTTGTGGGCTTGCAATTGTGGGGCAGCTCTGGTACAATAACGCCGTATGGCGTGAAAACAATTCGGGAATGCCACCAAATGGTAGCATCGTTTCGGGTGATGATATGTATTTTCGCCGCATTGCCGATCTTAGAGTGGACAGCGATCTGACCCAGCGCGCGGTGGCGTCCTACCTGAATATGAATTTGGAGGTCTACCGCCGCTATGAGAAGGGCATCCGGGAGCTCCCGGTATGGGCCCTGCTGAAGCTGGCCGACCTGTACCACACCAGCACGGACTACATCCTGGGCCGGACCGACAACCCGAAGCCGCCCCATGCGTAGGCTGGCCTGGTTTGCCGGGGCCTTCTCCGGCGCGGTCTTTCTGGCGGTCTATCTGCTGCCGGACTGGCTTGTGCCTCCGGCGGGGCTGGCCTGCATCCCGGCGGCCCTGCTGGGACTGCTGTGGAAGGGGGACCGCCGCCGGCGGGCAATGCTGGCCTGCTTGGGGCTGGCGGCCGGCCTGCTGTGGACGGGCGTCTATGGCCGGGCGGTCCACGGGCCGGCCAGGGCCCTGGCGGGCACAGAGGGGACCATCTCCGCCACTGTGTCCGGCTGGCCCCAGGAGACGGCCTACGGCAGCTCGGTGCTGGTAGAGCTCCGGCCGGAGGAGGGCCTGCCCGTCTCCACCCGGCTGTACCTGGACAACCCGGCCCCCGACCTGCGGCCCGGCGACAGTCTGACGGTCTGGGCGGAGCTCCGCCTGGCGGACACCATCGCCGGGGAGCAGACCGACTTCTACTATGCCAAGGGCATCCTGCTGGCGGCCTATGCCGAGGGGGAGCCGGAGGTGTCCCGCCCGTCCCGGCCGCCGCTGCGGTACTGGCCGGTCTACACGGCCCGCGCGCTGGAGGACAGCGTGGCTGGGGCCTTTCCCGGGAAAACCGCGCCCATGGTCACCGCCCTGATCACCGGGGAGGACTCCGGCCTGGACGGGGGAGCGTACGCCGCCCTCCAGCGCACCGGCCTGGCCCACGTCATCTCGGTGTCCGGCCTCCACGTGTCCTTTCTGGCGGGGTGCCTGTCCACCCTGCTGGGGGCGTGGCGGCGGCGCACCGCCGTGGTCACCATCGCCCTCCTGTTCTTCTTCGCTGCCGCCGTGGGCAGCACCCCGGCGGTGCTGCGGGCGGCCTTCATGCTGTCCATGCTGCTGCTGGCGCCCCTGGTGGGGCGGGAGGACGACCCGCCCACCTCCCTGCTCGCCATCCTGATGCTTCAGCTGGCCTGGAACCCCTTCGCGGCGGCCAGCGTGTCCCTCCAGCTGTCCTTCTCCGCCGTGGCTGGCATCTATCTGTTCACGGGCCGGCTGAACGACAGGCTCTGCGCCCTGCTCCCCGCCGAGCCCAAGGGGTTCTGGCCCCGGCTGGCCCGGCTGGCGGGGGAGTTTGTGTCCGCCAGCCTGTCCACCACCCTGGGGGCCGTTGTGTTTACCACGCCCCTGACGGCGGTGTACTTCCACTCCGTCTCCCTCATCGCGCCCCTGGCCAACCTGCTCACCCTCTGGGCCTTCTCCCTGGCCTTTTTGGGCGGGCTGGCGGTGTCGCTGGCAGGGCTGGCGCTCCCGGCCCTGGCGGAGGTGCTGGCCGTCCCGGTGTCCCTGGCAGTGGAGTTTATCCAGGCTGTGGTGGGGGCGCTGGCGAGGCTGCCCTTCGCCTCCGTGTCCACCCACTCCGTCTATCTGAAGCTGTGGCTGCTGCTGGTGTACGGCCTGGTGCTGCTCTACCTGCTCTGGCGGGGTGAGAGGAAGCGGCCCCTGGTGCCCATCGGCCTGGGGAGCGCCGCCCTGTGCGGGGCCCTGGTGCTCAACGCCGCGGCCCACACCGCCGGGCGGCTCACCGTGTCGGTGCTGGACGTGGGGCAGGGGCTGTCAGTGGCCCTGGTCTCCGGGGGCCGCACCGCCCTGGTGGACTGCGGCGGCACGACTGCCGGCGACCCGGGGGACACGGCGGCCGACTACTTCCAGGCCCTGGGCCTGGGCCGCATCGACCTGCTGATTCTGACCCACTACCACGAGGACCACGCCGGCGGCGTGCCCCAGCTGCTCAACCGGCTGGACGTGGGCCTGCTGGTGCTCCCCGACGTGGAGGAGGACGACCCCCTGCGGGCGGAGATCACGGGCCTGGCGGCGGCGCGCGGGGTGGAGACGGTGTTTGTCAGCGAGAACACCGACGTGGACCTCGGGGAGGCCTCCCTGCGGGTCTACGCACCCCTGGGCACCGGCGGGGGCAATGAGGAGGGGCTGGCCGTCCTCTGCACCGCCGGGGACTTCGACGCCCTGATCACCGGGGACATGAACAGCGCGGTGGAGCACCGGCTGGTGAAGTACGGGGCCCTGCCCGACATCGAGCTGCTGGTGGCGGGCCACCACGGCTCCAAGTACTCTACCTCGGAGGAGCTGCTGCTGGCCGTATCTCCGGAGCTGGCGGTGATTTCCACCGGCTACAACACCTACGGCCACCCGGCGCCGGAGACCCTGGAGCGCCTGGCCGCCGCCGGCTGTGACATCTACCGCACCGACTGGTCCGGCACGGTCACCGTCACGGCGGACTGAGGGGCGGCGGGGCCGCCCCGCCCGCCATCCCACCACAGAAAAGAGGAATTTCATGCCGCCAAAGGGAAAAACGGACAACGCCGCCTATCAGAAGCTGAAGAAGGACATCAGGGAGGGGACCATCGGCACCCTCTACGTGTTCCACGGGGAGGAGGCCTATCTCCGGGACTTCTACCTGGGGCAGATGAAGAAAAAGCTCCTGCCCGCCGGGATGGAGGAGTTCAACCTCCACACCCTGGGCGGGAAGGAGTTCGACGTGAAAACCCTGGCCCAGCTGGTGGACTGCCTGCCCATGATGAGCGAGCGCACCCTGATCGTGGTCAGCGACTACGACATCTTCAAGGGGGACAAGGACGCCCTGGCGGCGGTGCTGCGGGA
>CALWXU010000091.1 GCA_944385585.1 uncultured Flavonifractor sp. | reverse complement strand
TGCCCTTGTGGCAGGCCGAGCCGGAGGACACATACACCCCCAGGTCGGACAGAGCCCGCACCAGCATCTCGCTGGGGAAGCCGGGCAGGGACACGGCGCAGATGTGGGGGGCGTCCCCCCGGCTGACGATCTCCAGGCCGGGAATGGCGGAGAGGGATTCCAGAGCGTATTCCTTCAGCGCGGAAATACGGGAGGGATCCTCCTCCCCCCAGGCGCCGCAGGCGGCGGCCAGGGCGGCGATCTGGGCGGTGGGCTCGGTGCCGGAGCGGAAGCCGCTCTCCTGCCCGCCCCCCAGCAGCAGGGGCTGCAGGTTCAGCCCCTTCCGGATATACTGCGCGCCGATGCCCTTGGGGGCGCGGAGCTTGTGGCCGCTGAGGGTGAGGAGGTCCACCCCCAGCTGGGCGGGGGTGAAGGGCACCTTCAGAAACCCCTGCACCGCGTCGCAGTGGAGCAGGGCGGGACAGCCCGCGTCCCGGATGGCCTGGGCGGCCTGGGCCACCGGCTGGAGGGTGCCCAGCTCGTTGTTCACCAGCATCATGGACACCAGCACCGTGTCCGCCTGCAGGGCGGCGCACAGGTCGTCCGCGGACACATGGCCGTCCCGGCCCGGCTTCAGGTAGGTCACCTCGTACCCCTGGGCGGCCAGGGCCTTCACCGGCTGCAGCACCGCGTCGTGCTCGATGGCGGTGGTGACGATGTGCTTTCCCCGCCGCTTTCCGTACGCCACGGCGGACCGGACGGCCCAGTTGTCCCCCTCGGTGCCGCAGGAGGTGAAGAAGAGCTCCTCCGGGGCGCACCCCAGGCGGCGGGCAATGGCGGCCCTGTGTTCCGCCATCTGGGCGGCGGCCTCCTGGGCCGGGGCGTAGCGGGAGGAGGGGTTGCCGTACCCCTCGGTCATGGCCTCCAAGGCGGCCCGGGCGGCCTCAGGGCACACACGGGTGGTGGCGGCATTGTCTAGATAAGCGGGCATGAAACAGTCACCTCAGCGAGTTGCTGCAGTTATTCTATGCCCCGTGGGAGGGAAAGTCAAGGCCCGGCCCCTGTTGGGGGCCGGGCCTGTATGCTCAATGGGTGAATGTGCCGTATGGCTCTTCGGCGGGGGCGGCCCGCTCCGGCAGGGCGGACAGCAGGTTGGCCACTGCCTCGGCGGGGAGGGTATAGCAGCTCCACAGCCGGGTATCGCCGGGGGCGTATCCGTCGTAGAAGGCCGCCCGGCCGTCGGCACAGAGGTAGAGCTCATAGCGCTCCCCGAAGCGGAGGGCCAGGGCCGCGTCCTCCGGCCGGAAGGGCTCCGCAGGGGTCCAGGCGTCGGTTTGGAGCAGCTCCCCCAGGCCGGAGCCCTCCGCCAGCTCGTAGTAGGCGTCCGGCCCCAGGCGGGCCAGCCCGCCGCTCTCCACCTGCTCCGCCGCGGCCTGGGGGCTGAGGTTGGGGTTGCCCTGGCGCAGGAAATGGGGCCAGCCAAACAGGGAGCACCAGAGCCAGAGGCACCCCGCCGCCAGCAGGGCCATCCCCAGCAGCACCGCGGCAAGCAGCCGGGCGGTTCTCCGCCGGATGGCGGCGGCGTCCTGTTCTGTCATGGCGATCCCTCCTTCTGCCTACAGTATAGCAGGCCCCCGGCGGGCAGGTGTGAACAGGCTTTGAAGGATTTCTAACGATTTTCCGTCGGCGGCAGGAGGCGCCTCCACACGCCGGTGTGGAAGAACAGGAAGCCCAGCAGGGCGGAGGGGATGGGGGCCAGGGCCTCCGCCCAGTAGAGCCCCAGCACCCCCAGCCGGGCGGAGAGGAGCAGGGAGAGGGCCAGGCGCACCGCCACGGACTGGAGCAGGGCGTTGGCCATGGCCAGCCCGGCGGCGCCGGTGCCTGTGGCGAAGGAGTCGTAGGTATACATGGCGGCGTAGAACAGACAGTTGAGGGAGCAGCAGATGCGCAGGTAGCGCACCCCCTCGGCCACCACGGCGGGATTGGGGTCAAAGAATGCCACCAGCGGGGCGGTGAACAGCTGCACCACGGCCATGGCGGCGAAGGTCACTGCCATACTGAGGCCCACCCCCGCCCGGCACACCGCCGCGGCCCGGCGGAGCTCCCCGGCCCCCGCGCACTGGCCCGCCATGGCGGTCACCGCGGCCCCCACCGCCCAGCAGGGCAGGGCGGCGTAGCTGTTGAGCTTCAGGCCCACCCCGGCCGCCGCGGCCGCGGTGACGCCGTAGGCGTTGAACATGCCGGTCACCAGCAGGTAGGACAGGTTGAGCACCGCCGTCTGGACGGCGGCGGGCAGGCCGGTGCGGAGGATGGCCAGCCACTCCCGGCGATAGACCCGGCAGGAGAGGGGGAAGTCCGCCCGGCGGCGGAGCCACAGCAGGGCGGCCAGGAAGGCCAGGCCCTGGGACAGCACGGTGGCCGCGGCCGCCCCGGCGGTGCCAAGGGGCCCCACCAGCAGGAGGTCCAGCGCCACGTTGACCACGGTGGCCAGGGCCACGAACCACAGGGGGCTCTTGGAGTCCCCCAGGCCCCGCAGCAGGGCGCACACGGCGTTGTAGCCGAACACAAAGGCGGTGCCCAGGCACAGGGGGAGCAGGTAGCCCGCCCCGTGGGCCAGGGCGGAGCCGGTGAGCCCCATGGCAGAGAGCACCGGGCGGCACAGCAGGGCCCCGGCCAGGGTGAGCAGGGCGGCGGCCAGGGCGGAGAGGGAGAACAGGCCCCCCACCGCCCGCCGGAGGGCGTCCCTGTCCCCCGCGCCCACGCAGTGGGCGGCCAGCACCCCGCCGCCCTGGGTCAGGCCGGTACACACGGACTGGATGATGTAGCTCACCATGGCGGCGCTGGACACGCCGGCCAGGCCGTCGCTGCCCACCAGGCGGCCCACCACCGCCATATCCACCACGCTATAGCAGGTCTGGAGCAGGTTGGACAGCAGGATGGGGAGGGCGAACCGGGCCAGCCGGGGCAGGACGGGCCCGGAGAGAAGCTTGGTTTCCACAGAAAAGACCTCGTTTCATCGAAATTCCGGTGAAGGAGGCCGGGACAGGGCCCCACAGGCGCAAAAAGGCCGCGGACGAACCCCGTCCGCGGCCTGCGAAAGCCGGTCTGCCCCTCCGGCGGACAGCACAGCATGGCGGGGCCCCTGGCCCCGCCTGCTGCTGCCGATGCGCCGGTGAAGGGGGGAGATCAGCTCCCCATATTAGGCTCCGAACAACGGTTCACCTGACACAATTGTCCGGAGCTGAGTTCGATGCAGAGGGGACGCGCCATGTCCGTCCCGCCTTTCCTGTGGGATGCCCTCAGTATAGCCCCAAAGTCCGCCGGGGTCAAGAGGGGGAATGGACAGCGGAGGGCGGTACCGTCCTGCCCCCGTTACGCCATATCCCGATGCAGGAAGGTGACAATCTGGCCCCGGGTGCAGGTGGTGTCGGGGGAGAAGGTGGAATCACCGGTGCCGGAGGTGACGCCCTCCTGGACCGCCCACGCCACCGCCTGGGCGTAGTCGGAGCCGGCCGGCACATCGGTGAAGCCGGAGGCCCCGGCGGCGGGCTGGCCCGCCAGCTTCCACAGGTAGGTCACAGTGGCGGCGCGGGTGCAGGGCGTGTCACCTTGGAATACAGAGCCGGAGACCAGGCCGTTCTCGTGGGCCCAAAGCGCCGCCTGCTCGTAGTACGCGCCGGCGGGCACGTCGGAGAAGGGATTGCCGCCGGAGACCGCCGGGGAGCCGCTGGCCCGCCACAGGAAGGTGATGATCTCCGCCGTGGTGCAGGTCTTGTCCGGGCTGAACGTGCTGTCCGTGGTGCCGCTGGTGATGCCTTGATCAACGGCCCACTCCACGGCGTCAGCATAGTAGGCGTCGGCGGGCACGTCGGTAAAAGGAGAAGCGGGGGCCTCAGCGGGAGCGCTGTTGTAGTAAATTGTGGCGCTATCCAGAGGTTCGTTGGAAAGCATAATGTTAATATTGCCCCACTGTTCCTGCGTACCAGCATAGTACACGTCTTTTAGATTCGTGGATGATCCGAATGCTCCCATCCATATTGTGGTAACACTCTGCGGGATAGTAATGCTGGTCAGATTTGTACAAGAGGCGAATACGCCCTGACTGATTTCTGTGATACGATTGGGGAGCGTTACCGTTGTCAAGCCAGTGCAACCAGTGAACGCACCCATTTCAATCATGGTGATATTGTCGGGAAAGGTAATGCTGGTCAGGCCGGTGCAGTTCTGGAACGCGCTTGGGCCAATGTCAGTCAAACTGCTGGGAAATGTGATACTGGTCACATCCGCACGATCTTGGAAAACACCTCGCGCGATGATTGTGACGCCCTCTGGGATTTCTACCGTGCCGCCGGGTCCGCTATACGCGGTGAGAATACCATCCTCAATGACAAAATCGCTGTCGGCAGCCATGGCTGGAATACATAGCCCAATACACATTGATAGAGATAAGATCAGCGCAAGAAATCTTTTTTTCATGGTACATCCTCTTTTCTTTTTTGATTTTTCCGACGGATGGCCCTGGGGCGGGGGAAATCCCCCGCCGGGGCTCCGCCGGAAACATAAAAAGCGGTGTTGAGCGTATAACTCAACACCGCCTGACTGAAATGCAATCAAAGCGAAACACCATCCCACTTTCGATGAATTGTGCTTGAAAAGGAAACCCTCCATCGGTATAATGGGAGATACGGTGCAGTCTATCAGACTGTGGTGTTGAGTGCTATGACCACTCATCATCGGAGCATAGCGGGATTCCGGCCCGCTATGCTCTGCCGCCATTTATGTTTCCGCTCCAATTTTAACCGATTGTAATAGAAAATGCAATAGTGTTTCCCGAGTATTTTGAGCCCCCCACCCGTCTGTTCAAATGACAGAGGGGTGGGGGGCTGTTTTGCCTGTCCGGAGCGATCATGGAATGGCATTGGCCCGCAGGGGCCGCCCGCTCCTGGACAGGGGATTTACTTGATGGCGCGCACCGGCACGTTCCAGATGTCCCGGGCATAGTCCCGGATGGAGCGGTCGGCGGCGAAGATGCCGGACCGGGCGATGTTCATAAGGGCCATTTTGTTCCACCGCCTGGGGTCGCGGTAGGCCAGGCCGGCCCGGACGTGGGCGTCCCGGTAGCTCTCAAAGTCGGCCAGCAGCAGGTACTCGTCGGCCATGCCGCCGTCGCCGAAGAGGAGCCGGCGGGCGATGTCCTCATAGGACACGCCGTCGCCGAAGCCCACGTTGAGCTGGTCGATGACGGCGCGCAGCTCCGGGTTGTGGACGTAGTACTCGTAGGACTTGTAGCCCTTCTGCTTCATCTCCGCCACCTCGCTGGCCTTCAGGCCGAAGAGGAAGATGTTCTCGTCCCCCAGCACCTGGTGCATCTCCACGTTGGCGCCGTCCAGGGTGCCGATGGTCACCGCGCCGTTCATCATGAACTTCATGTTGCCGGTGCCGCTGGCCTCCTTGCCGGCGGTGGAGATCTGCTCGGAGAGCTCGCTGGCGGGCATCAGCTTCTCCGCCAGGCTCACCCGGTAGTTCTCCAAAAACACCACCTGCAGCCGGTCCTTGCAGGCGGGGTCCTTAGACACCATGTCGGCCACCGAGTTGATGAGCCGGATGATCCGCTTGGCCACCGCGTAGCCGGGGGCCGCCTTGGCGCCGAACAGGTAGGTGCGGGGGGCAAAGTCGAAGTGGGGGTCGGCCTTCAGCTTCTGGTACAGGTAGATGATGTGCAGCACGTTGAGCAGCTGCCGCTTGTACTCGTGCAGCCGCTTCACCTGCACGTCGAACATGGCGTCGGTGTTGAGCACGATGCCGCTCTCCCGCTGCACCCAGGCGGCGAAGCTCTTCTTGTTGGCCGCCTTGATCTCCCCCAGGCGGGTGAGCACGCCGGCGTCGTCCTGGAACTTCTCCAGCTCCTTCAGCGCCTCTGGCTGGAGCAGGTACCTGTCCTTGCCGCAGCACTCCCGGATCAGCGCGTCCAGGGCGGGGTTGCTCTCGGAGAGCCAGCGGCGGTGGTCGATGCCGTTGGTCACGTTGGTGAACTTGTCGGGGGTGCGGACGTAGGCGTCGTGGAACACGTCCCGCTTGAGGATGTCGGAGTGGAGGGCGGACACGCCGTTGACCTTGAAGCAGGCGCACACGCACAGGTTGGCCATGCGTACCTCACCCCCCCAGATGATGGCCATGGGGGCCACCTTGGACAGGTCGCCGTGGAAGTAGGTGGTCAGGGCCTCCTGGTAGCGGCCGCTGATCTCGTTGAGGATCTGCCACACCCGGGGCAGCCATTTCTCAACCAGCTGCTGGGGCCAGCGCTCCAGCGCCTCGGCCATGACGGTGTGGTTGGTGTAGGCGATGGTGTGGGTGGTGATGTACCACGCCTCGTCCCAGCCGTACCCCTCCTCGTCCAGCAGGATGCGCATCAGCTCCGGGATGGCCAGGGTGGGGTGGGTGTCGTTGATCTGGATGACGTGCTTGAGGTGGAAGTTGCGCAGGGTGCCGTACTCCGCGCGGTGCTTGCGCACGATGGACTGGATGGTGGCGGAGACGAAGAAATACTGCTGCTTGAGGCGCAGGGACTTGCCCTCGTAGTGGTTGTCCTCGGGGTAGAGCACCTTGGAGATGGACTCGGCCATGGCCTTCTGCTCCACCGCCTTCAGGTACTGGCCGGAGGAGAACAGGCTCATGTCCACCGGCGTGGGGCTCTTGGCGTCCCACAGGCGGAGGACATTGCCGTGCTCAGTCTTGTAGCCGGCGATCTCCATGTCCCGGGGCACGGCCAGCACCGTGTCGTAGCCGGTGTGCTTGATGGAGTGGCGGCCCTGGCTGTCCCAGACGTCCTCCACCCTGCCGCCGAAGCGGACCTCCTCCACCTCGTCCATCTTGGGGATGAGCCAGGCGTCGCCCAGGCCCAGCCAGTTGTCGGGCAGCTCCACCTGCTGGCCGTCCACGATCTTCTGCTTGAAGATGCCCAGCTCGTAGCAGATGGAGTAGCCGG
>CALWXU010000090.1 GCA_944385585.1 uncultured Flavonifractor sp. | reverse complement strand
GCCGCAGGAATCAAATCAAAATCCGTCATTTCCGGGGACACAAGGTGAATTGCCCCGAAGGGGCAAGAGAGGGCCCCTGGGGGGTGCGCCTCGGAAATGACACTTTTCATGGCAGAAGGGGCGGCTTTTTTATGGGTCCCCACGAAACCGTTCACGGTTTCGTGGGAGAGGAGGAGCAGCGGAAGGAGCGACCATTCGCATTCATGCGGATGGGAGCGATCTGGAGCTTGTGACGACGACATCGAGCCCCTTCCGCCATGCAGCTTTCTCAAAAAAGCGGCTTTAGCCACTTTTTTGACAGGTTCAGCCCTTGACGATGGCGGCGGTGTCCTGGGCGATCATCAGCTCCTCGTCGGTGGGGATGAGCAGCACCTTCACCTTGGAGTCGGCGGCGGAGATGACGGTCTCCTTGCCGCGGACGTTGTTGGCCTCGGCGTCCATCTTCACGCCCATGAACTCCAGCCCGGAGGCGATGTTCATGCGGGTGACGGCGTCGTTCTCGCCCACGCCGGCGGTGAACACGATGGCGTCCACCCCGCCCATGGCGGCGGCATAGGCGCCCACCAGCTTCTTCACGCTGTACTGGAAGGTCTCCAGAGCCAGGGCAGCCCGCTGGTTGCCGTCGTTGGCGGCGTTCTCAATGTCGCGGAAGTCGGAGGACACGCCGGAGATGCCCAGCACGCCGGACTTCTTGTTGAGGATGTTCATCATTTCCTTCATGTCGTACCCGTGCTTGCCCATCAGGTACTCCAGGATGCCGGCGTCCAGGTCGCCGGAGCGGGTGCCCATGGGCACGCCGGCCAGGGGGGTGAAGCCCATGGAGGTGTCCACGCTCCTGCCGCCGTCCACGGCGGCCACGGAGGAGCCGTTGCCCAGGTGGCAGGTGATGATCTTCAGCTCCTCGATGGGCTTGCCCAGCATGGCGGCGGCCCGGGCGGACACGTAGCGGTGGGAGGTGCCGTGGAAGCCGTAGCGGCGCACCTTGTCGTTCTCATAGAACTCGTAGGGCAGGGCGTAGATATAGCTCTTGGCGGGCATGGTCTGGTGGAAGGCGGTGTCGAACACGCCCACCATGGGTACGCCGGGCATGACCTTCTCGCAGGCCTGGATGCCGGTGATGTTGGCGGGGTTGTGTAGGGGGGCCAGGGGGATGCACTCCTCCAGGGCGGCCATCACGTCGCCGGTGATGCGCACGGAGGAGGCGAACTTCTCACCGCCGTGCACCACCCGGTGGCCCACCGCGTCGATCTCGGAGGCGCTCTTGATCACGCCGTGCTCCGCACTCAGCAGGGCGTCCAGCACGGCCTGAATGGCCTCGGCGTGGGTGGGCATGGGGATGTCGAACTCGTACTTGGCGTCCTTGGCGGGCACCTTGTGGGTCAGACGGCCGTCGATGCCGATGCGCTCGCACAGGCCCTTGGCGAACACCTCCCGGGTATCGGGGTCCATCAGCTGATACTTGAGTGATGAGCTGCCGGCGTTGATGACCAGAATTTTCATGGGACGAATCTCTCCTTACCTACAAATATGTGGCTTGCCGCCCGGGCTTTCCCGTAGTAAACTATACTATATTCTAGCCCCTTTTTCCCCAAAGGACAACCCATAATTTCCGATAAACTTCAGATTTTTTTACTTGTGAGTTTGGAGGTTCAGCCCATGGTAACCGCTGGCATTGTGGCCGAATACAACCCCTTCCACCGCGGCCACGCCTGGCACATCGCCGAGACGCGGCGGGCCCTGGGCGGGGAGGCCGCTGTGGTGTGCGTTATGAGCGGCCACTGGGTCCAGCGGGGGGAGTGCGCCCTGGCGGACAAGTGGCGCCGGGCGGCCCTGGCGCTGGACGGGGGGGCCGACCTGGTGCTGGAGCTGCCCACCCCCTGGGCCATGGCCTCGGCGGAGGCCTTCGCCCGGGGGGCGGTGTCCCTGCTGGACGCGGCGGGGGTGGTGGACGTGCTCTCCTTCGGCAGCGAGACGGGGGAGCTCTCCCCGCTGCAGAGGGCGGCGGACTGCCTGGACTCCGACCTGTACCGGGCGGGCCTGCGGCGCTTTCTGGACGAGGGGAGGCCCTTTGCCGCCGCCCGGCAGGCCGCGGTGGGGGGGATTCTGGGGGACGCGGGGGCCGCCCCCCTGGACAGTCCCAACAACAACCTGGGGGTGGAGTACCTGCGCGCCCTCCGGGCACTGGACAGCCCCATCCGCCCCATGACCGTCCCCAGGCAAGGGGCGGACCACGACGGACCCGCCGCCGGGGGGTACGCCTCCGCCTCGGAGCTCCGGAAGCTGCTCCGGGCGGGGCGGGGGGCGGAGGCCGCGCCCTACCTCACCGCCCCCTGGACGGGGGAGGCCGCGGAGATGGGGCATATCGAGCGGGCGGTGCTCGCCCGCCTGCGTACCATGGACGAGGCCGGCTGGGCCGCCCTCCCCGACGGCGGGGGGGCGGAGGGCCTGCCCGCCCGGCTGGTGAAGGCCGCCCAGAGGGCGGAAGGCCTGGAGGCGTTCTACGCCCTGGCCAAGACAAAGCGATACCCACACGCCCGGCTGCGGCGGCTGGCCCTGGGGGCCTTCCTGGGCCTGACGGCGGCGGGCCGCCCCGCCGCGCCACCCTATGTGCGGGTGCTGGGCCTGGGCGGCCGGGGGCGGGCGCTGCTGCGGAGGATGAAGGAGGCCTGCCCCCTGCCGGTGGTGGTCAAGCCCGCCCAGGCCAGGGCGCTGGACGGCCCGGCCCGGGTCCTCTTCGAGGCGGAGGCTAGGTGTACCGACCTGTACGGCCTGTGCTTCCCCACACCCCGCCCCTGCGGCGGGGAGTGGACCCACAGCCCGGTGGTGAGGGAGGGGGCGGAATGAGCGGGGGGATGGAAAACCTGCTGACGGGCGCGGTGGTGAAGGGGCTGTACCCCGTGTGCGACTATTGGCAGCTGGTGACAGACGCCCCCATTGTCACCATCTATAACCCCTTTCGGGTGCTGGACGGGGGGCAGGGCGCTCCCCCCGCCGGAATATGGCCGCCTGTGCGGGCGGCGGATCACGGCGGAGGAGTACCTGGAGGAGGCATATTACCGCCTCATCCTGGAGCACGGCGCCGAGCTGTGCATCTCCCTCCGCCCCCAGGACTACACCTGCCCGGAGGGGGTCTATCTCTTCAATTCCAATGAAGGACTGTTTGTGGTTTTCTGATTTGGGACGCAAAGCGGGCCGCCGGCATTGCCGGCGGCCCGCGCCTGTTTCACTCGATATGCACGTGGTTGTGGATGTGCTCGGAGCAGTAGCAGTAGTAGCCGTTGCACTTGGTCACAAAATCCGGCATGCGCATGCGCGCAGGGAAGGGGGGAAGCCCTGCGTCTCAAGGCCCACGGCAATCGGCGAAGGCCGGCCATGCCGGCCGGAGGCGCCATGACGTACCGACAGAAAGGCGGTGGAAAAGTGGAAAAACTGGAGCGGTTCAAGCGGGGGATCACGGCTATGGGGGCGGACGAGCGGGCGGCCCTGCACAAGGCCCTGGAGGCCGCCGTACACCTGCAGAGCCCCGTCGAGCGGGCAGAGCTCATCGGCCTGATTACGGATATCGGGGCGGCCAAAGGGCGCGCCATGGCCCGCCGGGAGAGCGATAGGCGCACGGACAGGCAGAGGCGGCGGCTGGTCGGGGCCCGGGTGCCGAAGCTGGAGGCGGAGCGGTGCCGCCGGTGCGCGGAGCTGGAGGGCGTGAGCCTGTACCGGTTCATGGTGGAGGCCATCGAGGCGGCGTGCGTGCGGGCGGAAGCCGGGGCCGGGATAGAACACGCGTTCGATCAGACGGAAGCAGGCGGGGGAACGTAGGGGATTCAGCGGTGCCCGCCCCCCTTTCGCTGGGTGGTGGCCGTCCCGTGTGGTGCCCATGGCCGCCCGCAAAACCCCGTCACGGGGGCCGGCGGCGCCGGTGGCCCGCTCGCCTTGCGGGGGGCGGCGGCGCGCCCTGCGGCCCCGTTGGCCCCCGCGGCGGGGCTTCGGCCTGCCGGCTTTTGCTCGGCCCCCTGGTCGTTCCCCTGGTGGTGGTCGGGGCGGTCGCGGCACGTGGGCCGGCCCCTGCCGTGCACTCCCATTGTACAGCCTGGTCAAGGCCAAGCGGCCCTGCCGCGCCCTGCGGGCGGCCTTGACTTGCGGCTGTGCCCTGGGAGCGGCCCAGCAGGGCCGGAAAGGAGACGGCGGACATGATCAGCGCCAACATCAGCAACGCCACCAGGAAGGCCGTGTACAGGCGGGAGGGCTACCGCTGTGCCCTGTGCGACAGCACGAAGTACCTGCAGGTGCACCACTGCGTCAAGCGCTCTCACGGGGGCACGGACAGCGTACAAAACCTCGTCTGCCTGTGCGCGGACTGCCACGCCCTCGCCCACGGCATCAACCTCAACGGCTGGGACGCGACCCAGGAGGACGTAGAGCAGGCCATTATAGAGTACCTCGCGGACTACTACGCCCCAGACTGGAATCCGTGGAAGGGGAGCGGGCCGCCGTGAGGGCGGCCGATCCCCGTTTGGGGATCTACATATTGTGGTACAATAACGTCGTGATACAGGGTGTAGGGGATACGCAGGCCCCCGTCCGGGGCAACCCCACGGCGCGGCCACGGGCGGCAAGCGCCCTATCCGCGCCGCGCCGTGGGGCCGCCCCGGCCCATGGGCCTGTTTCACTCGATATGCACGTGGTTGTGGATGTGCTCGGAGCAGTAGCAGTAGTAGCCGTTGCACTTGGAGCAGTAGCGGAACTCCTCATTGGGGTAGTCGGTGTCGGTCTTGCCGCAGACGGCGCACTTGTGGATGTAGCCCTTCTGCTGCTGGGCCTTCTTGGTGGCCTGCTTGAAGTTGATCGTCTGGCGGGAGGTGCGGTACTTCACCCGGCCGAAGAGCTGGAGGAAGCTGTCCCAGAAAAAGACGAAGTAGTTGAGGATGGCCGCCAGGGGGAGTACCACGCCGGGCAGGGCGGCGATGCCAGAGGTAAAGACGCCGAACAGGCTGCTGAGGATGCTCCAGGCGAACAGGGCCGCGTCAATCCACGCCAGCCACTTGACCTTCACCGGGATGAAGATCAGCAGCACCGTCATGTTGGGGTAGAGGGTGGCGAAGGCGAAGAACAGGGACAGGTTCACGTAGGTCATGTCGGCGGTGATCAGATAGCCGGCCAGCTCCCCCAGCAGGGCGGGAGAGGACAGGAGGTACAGCACAAAGCCCACCACGATGTTGAGCACCACGCCCAGGCCGTAGAACACGTTGAACTTGGCGGTGCCCCACTCCCGCTCCAGCGCCGAGCCGATCGAATAGTAGAAAAACAGGGAGATGAGCAGGAGGAAGGGCTGGCTGTTCATGGGGACAAAGACAAAGGTGATCAGCCGCCAGATCTGCCCGTGCAGGATATAGTAGGGGGAAAAGGCCAGCAGGCCGGACAGGGACACGCCGTAGCTGAACTGGTCCAGCAGCCACACCAGGGCGCTGCCCACCACGATGACCAGCATGAGATTGGGTATGCCGAACCGGGGGTGCTTGTAGCAGAAGCGGTCCAGCCAGCGTTGCATTGCACTCAAGACAAAGTTACCTCCCAATGGCGGGCCGTCGGCCGCCGTACTGTTCCCATAGTGTACCAGCACCAGGGGAAAATTTCACGAACAAACTGTAAACCTTTCGTTTTCGTTATTTCAGGAGCTTCCGGATCCTCTCCTTCATGGCCGGGGTGAGCACCCTGGCCGCCGCCCGGTAGGGCAGGGAGGGACGGGAGAGAAACCGCTTCTCCACCTCCGGGAAGGGGAGGGCGGCGAAGGCGGAGAAGAAGGCCGCCCGGCGGGGGCTGGGGCTGACGGGGCGGGAGAGCCGGGGGTTGCCAGCCACCGCCTCGGCCAGGGGGCGCTCCGCCCGGCCAGACTGACCGGACAGACCGTCCAGGGCGGCCTGCCCCCGGGCGGTGTGGGCCAGCACCAGGGAGATCCCCTTGGCGCGGTCCGTGGGCAGCTCCGCCTTCTCGTCCAGGCCCCAGAAGTCGGCCAGGGTCAGGTCGGCGGGCCGCTTCTCCGTCCCGGCGTACCGGCACCGGGTGCAGCAGGGCCGCAGGAACAGCTGGGAGCCGAAGCCCCGGCCGAAGGGGGTCTCGTAGAGGGGCTGGGCGTATTGCGGGCCGTCGGCAAAGTCCACCGTGAGCCGGGCCTTCTGCCAGCCGTCGGCCTTGTCCCGGAAGCGGACGTTGGCCGCTTTGGACCCGCGGGCGCGCTCCAGGCCGTCCAGCCACGCCCGGTACACCGCCGGGGAGGGCACCCCGTGGCACACCAGGTCGCAGGTGAGCAGATTGGGGTCGTCTCTCCCCAGATACCGCTTCAGGCCGTCTACCTGACAGGGGGTGCCGGTAAAGAGCACCGGCGTGCCCTCCTCCAGCAGGGCCTTCACCTGCCGGAGGCTGTCCCCTAGGTCGCTCTGCACATACTTGGAGCCCCGCAGGGGGGGGAGCTCCTCCTCCGAGCGGGCGCACACGTGGCGGACGGCCATGGCCTCGTCCAGGGCCGCGCCGAACACCGCGCCCCCCCGCGCCAGCGTCCGCCGGGCCAGCAGGGAGAACACCCCGCCGGAGGAGCTGTCCAGCCGCTCGGCGTCGTCGGTGTTCCACACCGCCCAGGCCGCCGCCGGGGCGGGGCGGCGGAGCTCCGGCCCCAGAGCGGGGCAGGTCCGCTCACATTTGCGGCACAGGATGCAGGAATCCCCCACCACCGGCCGGAGGAAGCCCTCGTGGTCGGGGGCCATGGTGATGGCGTTCACCGGGCACACGCTGGCGCAGGCGGCGCAGCCGGTGCAGTCCTCCGCTTTGCACAGCACGGGCCGGGGGGCGGCGGGGGCCTCCGGCGCCTCGCCGGGGAGGGCCGTCCCCTCGACGGCGGCCTTCAGATAGGCCAGGGAGTCCGCCCGGGCCTCGTCCAGCCGCTGGTACACCTTGTCGTAGTCCATGGCCTCCTCCACCGGGGCGGTGGTGTCCAGGCCGATGATCCGGTCGGCGCACCCCAGCCGGGACAGCAGGCTGTAGATGCGG